>CABQJX010000030.1 GCA_902464595.1 uncultured Lachnoclostridium sp.
TCGAACTTGCCGGCAGTAGCGCCGTTCTCAGCAGCAACTCTCATCTCCAGGTTCTTCTTGGTGGAGCTTGTAACAACCTCGCCTAACAGCTCAGCGAACTTAGCAGCATGCTCTGCTTCCTCTAAAGCAGCCTTCTCCCAGTAGAGGCCGATCTCAGGATAGCCCTCTCTGTGAGCAACTCTGGACATAGCCAGATACATACCAACCTCAGAGCACTCGCCCTCGAAGTTTGCTCTTAAATCAGCCATAATATCCTCTGGAGAACCCTGAGCTACGCCAACCTCATGCTCGCATGCCCAAGACATACCCTCAGCATCCTGCTCTTTGAACTTGGAAGCGGGAACGCCGCACTGTGGACATTTCTCAGGAGCCTGCTCTCCCTCATGAACATAACCGCAAACTGTACAAACCCATTTCTTCATAATAATATTCTCCTTTTCTCTTTATGATGGTGGTGGAGAGAGCTGTGGACACAGCCCATCTCCCATGTTCTTGAACTGATTAATAATAGTAATTATTACTGATATTAATATAAACGAATTAAGCTGTTTTGTCAATAGGTTTCTTGAAATTTTTTTCAGAATCCTGTTGTTTTTTTGTTTTCTCCAAACAATGACTGCATCGTCCGTAGAACAGCACGTAATGGTCATCAATGATGCCTGGAGCACACGCCTGTGCTTTCTGGTTCAGATCTTCCATGGCCTTTAAGTCCAGATCGTAAACCTGTCGGCATTCCCTGCATACAAAATGATAATGCTGTCTGGTGTCACCATCGAAATGGACAGCCCCATCCCCGCAGGTCAGCTTCTGGATCTCCCCGGTTTCAGCTAATAGGTTCAGATTGCGATATACGGTTCCCAGGCTGATATTGGGAAATTCTTCGCGAATGCTGGCGTATAGGGCGTCTGCCGTTGGATGGTCGTGGCGATTCATCAGACAGGCTTTGATGGATTCCCTCTGACGGCTATACTTTAAAGCTTTCATCTGATCTCCTTCTTAAAATGGATAATGATAATAGTTACTATTTGTATTCTATCAAAAGAAGGAGATTATGTCAAGTTAGGGTTCATAATTCAGCTGTTCTTTTGCAATCTGGATAAATTCATGGGCGGCCCGGGACATATAGCGGCCTTTATGATAACCGATGCCTAAAACGCCATGGGCTCTGGAATAATTTAAAGAATACAGGCTCAGCTGTTTGGCATTTATGGCAGGCTGTTTTGATGTCTGTCCTGAGGAGATAAACATTTTTGGATAAAAGGTAATGCCCATCCCCTTGCAGCTTAGAGCCAGCACCGTTTCTATATTTTCTGTTTCCAGGACAATGCGGGGGCTCATCTGGGCGTCCTCGAATATCTCGTCTGCAATGGTGCGCACCCGGTTGCCCTTTTTCAGAAGGACAAAAGGACAGTTTTCCAGAAGACGTATATCGGAGGTCTCACGCAGCTTTTGGCGCACCTCATCCAGATGTCCGGGATAAGCTTTTTCTAACAGTTTATCGGGGACGACTAAAAGGATCTCCTCGCTGCATATGGGCACTGTTTCCACATTTTCCGCTGTGAAGGGGAGAAGGTCGATCATCAGGTCAATATTTCCGTGGAGCAGATCAGAAGCCAGCTGACTGGAATTTCCTTCTGACAGATGGAGTTCAATTCCAGGGAAATGGGCCTGGTAGGCAGGGAGGATTTCAGGAAGGATTACACGGCCGCGGGTGTGGGATACGCCGATGGACAGCTGTCCGGTGGAGAAATCCTTGATGTCAGCGATTTCTTTATAGGTTTCGTCCCGCAGGTCAAGGAGCTCCCTGGCCCGTATCTGCAGCGCCCGGCCGGCATAAGTCAGGGTCAGGGGGGAAGTGCGGTTAAACAGGATTACATCAAATTCCTTTTCCAGGTTGGAAATATGGTTGCTCAAAGACTGTTGGGAGATGTAGAGTTTTTTGGCGGCCCGGGTAAAATTCAGCTCCTCCGCAGCCACCAAAAAGTATTCCAGGTTCAGGAAATTAATCATGTTTTCCCTCCGCTGACACAGAGACAGGGCGGGTCAGGTTTCCGCAGCGTTCTTCGGGGCCCTGGGCCAGGATCCCGGCCAATTTGGGAATGTAGGAGGCAAGCCGCCCCAGGGAAGTGTTGGCCACCAGATCCTCAGGGAAGTCAACCTCCTTTAAGAGGGCCTGGGCGTAGGAATGATTTCCCACATCTGCCTCGCAGTGGGCGTCGCTGTCCATAATGATGGAGGTGCGGTACCGTTTGCACAGCTCCAGCATTTTCAGGTAGTTATCACGGGCTCCCGGGCGGAAGCTCATGGGATTTAAGGAGCTGTTGTTTACCTCTAAGAGCTTATGATGCTCGCTGGCAGCAGCCACAAGGGTATCGTAGTCAATGGGGTAACGGCTGTCGTCCGGGTGGCCGATGATATGGATACAGGGATTTTTTAAGGCTCCCAGATAAGCATTGGTATTCTCCGACGCTGTCCCGCTTGGAATACAGGGCAGGTGGAGGCTGGCAATGGCATAATCCAAAGATTGGAGAACCGGTTCCTCCAGATCAACGTTTCCCTTACTATCCATAATATTCAGTTCCGCCCCCATCATGATCCGGACCCCATAGAGAGTCCTGGGGATCACTTTAAAGTTGATGAAATGGAAATAGTGACAGGTTCCGGGCATAGCCGGGGCATGGTCGGAGCAGCCGAAAAGGGCAAGCCCCCGATCCGCCGCAGCCCGGGCCATTTCATACAGAGTATTGTAGGCATGGCCGCTGGCCGTAGTATGAGTGTGGAGATCTAACAGATCGGTCATAGCGCAATCAGTCCTTTCTCGTTGAGTTTCTCAGAATATAAATAAAGCATCGGTATACAGGGAAAATAAAGTTCCCTGCTACCGATGCTATCATATTTTTTAGGCCTCGTCCAGCTGTACATTCTCACATTTAATGGGAGAACCAACGTATTCCTTCATGGACGGATCGATCTTTACGGCTGTATTTTTGATCAATGCATGGGAGGCATTGCGGATGCAGACGCCGTGAATCGGGCCTTCCTCAAAGTCCGGGCCGCAGCATGGGCGGAAGTCGTATCCCTTAATAGGATATTTGGAAGTCTTTACCAGTTCGTGGCGCACATTTTCCAGGGTCAGATCCTCAATGGGAGCGCCCGGCTTTCCTGCCAGATAGATGCTGCCTTCGCCGCGGCAGCGAACATTGCTGATAGTGATGCCCCGGATCCTTCCGGAAGGGATCTCGTCCTTGCGGTTGATGGAAGCGATGTTGATAGGCTCTCCGCAGCCCCACCAGCATGGGGACGCCTGTCTGGTGCGGATCATGCAGTTGGAGATGATCACATTTTCAATATTTCCCTCATCCCTCAGCTGGAAGGAAATGCCGCGGTTGGAGTCATAAATACTGCATCCGGTGATGACAATGTCCCGGAAATCGCTGACGCTCTCTGTGCCGATCTTGATGGCGGCACTGGTGGAGATCAGAGTACAGCCGGAGATAAGGATGTCCTCGCAGGGGCCGTAGTGGCGGTTAGCGTCGGTGGTCTTCAGTACGATACAGTCATCTGCGGATTCAATGTGGCAGTTGGTTATGCGCACATGGCGGCAGTGGTCGGGATCAATGCCGTCGCAGTTTGCCATTTTCAGGTTGTTTAAGATGCGCACACCGGTGATCTCCACATCTTCACATCCCACTAAATGAGTGGTCCAGAAGCCGCTCTTTCGGATGGTCACATCCTGGATGGTCAGGCAGCGGCAGTTTTCCATAAGGATCAGGGGGACTCTGGGGTAAAATGCACCGTCAATCTGATCCTCCCGGATCTCGCCGTAATAAATTTCTTCGGATCCGTCGATCACTCCGGCGCCGCTGATGCGCACATGATCCGTTCCCTGGGAGTAGATGAAATACTGTCTTGGCTTTCCGTTGTATTCGCAGTTTTCAAAGGTGGGAACCTCCACCATATGGTTTTCCCCCTGACGGGCCAGGTCATCGATAAACTGGTAGTCATTTAAGTCTTCGCTGGCCTTTAAGACAGCGCCGCTTTCAATGACCAGCTCCACCCATGATTTCAGTACAAGGGAACCGGAAATATAGGTATGTCCGCCCTCCAGGACAACCTTTCCTCCTCCCTGCTGTTCGCATGTATCAATCGCTTTTTGGATGGCGGCAGCGTCGTTGGTCTTTCCATCTCCGGCAGCACCAAAATCCTTTACATAATATGCCATATAATTCCTCCTGAATGAGCCGGAAGCCCCGGCTGGATGATACCTCTATTTTCTCCTGTAAGAGCTCATAAAGTCAAGCCGAAAAACCGACCTGTCCTGCAACATATCCGTCTATCTTGCAGGGGAAAGCCTGGAGGAGGAGAGAGAGGCCGTATAATCTGTGGGCGTCATGCCCGTCTGTTTTTTGAAAAGCTGGGAAAAATACTGGGGATTATTTCCGCATCCCACCTGTTCGGCGATGGTCTTAATGGGTTCTGACGGATCGGAGGCGATGAGATGTTTGGCCTTTGCGATCCTCATTTTTGTAAGATATTGGGAAAATTTTTGCCCCGTCTCCTTATAAAATTTTTTGCTCACATAATCCACATTCATAAAAAGGTGATTTTCTGCAATCTGTTTTAGGGTCAGGTTTGGATCCTGGAGATGTTCTTCTACATAGGTGTAGATCTGCTGGGTCATGGAGCTGGTGGCAGCGTCCGCCTCTTTTTCCCTGGTAAAATCTAAAAATTTTTCCATGACCATCTGCTTTAAGGCGGAAAGATCCGTTTCCCGATCCAGTTTCATCAGCCATTCAGCCAGCTCGAAGGTGGAAAGAGAGGGCCTAGCGGAGGTGATCTTTAAGAAAATGCTGCTGGCAAGCTGCTTTAAAAATTCGATGCTGTCGATGCCCTCTAAAAGCAGTCCTGCCTGGCTGGCGGCTTCGCTGTCTCCCTCCATGATCCCTTCTCCCAGCTGCTGGATCCGGGAGATAAAAACGTTATAATTGCAGGTGGCTGCAATATGGAAGTTGTTGATGTAATAGATCATGCTGAATCGTTTCAGCTTTTCCAGAACCTCCTTCAAAAGCTCCAGAAGACAGGTATAGGAAGCCTCTTTCAGTTCCGTCAGAACTGTTTGCTTTTCCAGGCGGATCTGGCCCATGAACTGTTTCAGCTGATCCGGTTTTCCACCCATGTCCGGGAGGAAAAGAAGAAGGGTATTATTTACATAGGCTCCGTAAACAGGGGTCTGAGGGATCTGGCTATTTACATAATCCTGAAGCATTTCCAGATATTGGGGTAAATGTTCCTGCTCCAGGAAATAAACATAAAACAGCCGGTAAGATGTAAAATGAAAATCCATGTAGGGTTCATATTGGGAAATGATCGGATCGCAGGGCATGTCCTGGCACAGGCAGTCATTGAGGATGCTGGAAATGACATTGTTGAGCATGCCGATCTGCAGCGGAAACTGCTGCTTTAAGATCTGTTTTTCCAATATGGCCTGGGAGTAATCTTTCTTGCACTGTTCGATGCACTCTAAGATCTGCTGTTCATTACATGGTTTTAAGAGGTAATGCTTTACCCCGTATTTCATGGCTTCTTTTGCGTATTCAAACTCCCCGTATCCAGATAAAATAATAAACTGGATATATAAGTCTGTCTGGCTCAGCTTCTGGATCAGCTCCAGGCCGCCCATGCCGGGCATACGGATGTCGGTCAGAACAATGTCCGGCGATTCGTCTAAGATCATGTCATAGGCCTCTAAGCCGTTCTGGCACAGCCCGATCACTTCAATGTCATATTTTTTCCAATCAATGAGATGAAAAATGGTTTCGCGGATAATGCGTTCATCATCTGCGATCAGTAATTTCAGCATGTTCAAATCCTTCTTTCTGATATGGCATGGTTATGGTGGCCACGGCAAATCCTTGTTCGTTGGAGAGGGAAAGGCCATATTCTTTTCCGAACAGGAGCTTGATTCTCTGGTCAATGTTCAAAAGACCGATCCCAAAACCGTGGGGTTCTCTCTGACCGGAGTAAAGCTTATCAAGGAGGCCGTCATCAAAGGCGGAGCCTTCATTTTTTACCTGGATGGACAGGAGGGAACCAGTCAGTTTGACAAGGAGGAAGATATGGCACACTTCGATCATTTCCTCCATACCGTAGCGGATGGCGTTTTCTATGAGGGGCTGTAAGGTCAGGGGCGGGATTGCGCCGTCTTTGGCCGCCTCGTCTATCTCCACTTCATAGGCCAGACGATCCTCAAAGCGGATCTTTTGGATCGTAATATAAGACTGGACTAACTCCAGCTCATAGGCGATGGATACTAGGGGGCGTTTGTTGGACAGGGAGGCCCGAAGCAGGGCGCCAAGGGCTTCTACCATCTGGGAAATAGCGGGATCTCCGGCTGCCTTTGCCCTCCAGTTGATGGTTTCCAGGGTATTATAGAGAAAATGAGGGCTGATCTGGGATTTTAACGCCTTTAACTGGGCCTCCCGGGCCAGGATTTCATTTACATAATTTACCTCAACCAGATTTTGTATCCTGTGAGCCATTCGCGTAAACTGGCGGTGCAGAGCGCCCACCTCGTTGTTCTGGGAACAGTAGCTGCTGTCCTCGTCGGATAAGACCAGTTCGTTTTCTGTAAACCGTTCCATTTTCTGAATCAGGGAGTCGAACTGGGCGATGATTCCTTTGATCAGTCTTGTGGACAGCCACAAAATAAGCGAAAAGCCCACAGCGAAAATAAAGGCGATCAAACTGAAGGTAACTTTGATGGCCTGGGAAATATCTCCAAACGGAACGAGAGAGATATATTGATAGGAATAATGGGGCAGAGTGCCGCCTACGGCAAAAAAGTCATGATCGCCATAGGAAACCGTGTCGTAGGAGTCCGGCATCCGGGACAGGAAAAACCGTGCATCCTCATCAGACAGAGAGGGGGATGCATAGAGGATCTGGCCCTCCTGATCCGCCAGGATAAAGGATTGGTTCTGAAATGTGGAAATGGAGCGGGTGGAATTGAGGACGATCCATCCAATATCCGCCCCAATGACCAGATTTCCTATAGGCTTTAGGGATAAATTCTCAATCTGCCGGATATTGCGGCTTAAAAGCATATAGGGCTGCCGGAAACTATAGGTCCAGGTAACAGCGCCCTGCCGTTCCTCTCCGTTTTTTAAGGCTGTTTCCAGAAGAAAATCCGGTGTTTTGGCCAAAAGAGCCCAGTTGGTGGAGTTGGTAAACTGGCTGTCATACAGGGTGGCATAGAGGATCCCGTTTGCATGGAACAGTGGGGCATACTCCTGAAGGGCGTTGTTGAGGACGCGGCTGTATTCGGCGACAGCAAGACTGTCCTGAGAATCCGGGGGATTTCCCAGGGTATTTTGAATAACTGAGGAGGAGAGCATCAGGGATGATATGTACTCGATGCTCTCCATGGTATCAGAAATCTGTCCGGCTGTGGTGGACAGGTTGCTGGCAACCGACTGAAAGAGCAGGGTGTTGTAGGCGCGGGTGTAAAGGCGGTATCCAAATATGGTACATCCAATAATGGTGATACTGTTAAAAAGCACAATAGACAGCAGTTTGATTTTTAAAGAATAGTCGGAAAAACGCTTCATAACCCTCTCCTTCCTTGATTATCCCTATCATTATATAGGAAATTTCACAGATGTTCAAATGAAAAAGTCGGTTTTTTGAACAAACACATCCGTTTTCACTCTTTAAGAAAAGCTGTTTCCCGCGTTATAATAAGGTCAACAAAAGGGAACGAACCTGCGCAGATCCGGGAAAACGCCAAGGGGAAACGGAATGGCTTCGGAGACGCACAATGAAAAAAGGAGGGCTTTTATTATGAGAAAACAGTTGACAACCGCTTTGGCTGTGATCCTGGCAGCCGCTTCACTGGCAGCCTGCGGATCTTCCAGTCAGGGAACCTCAGAGGGGGCAAAGACAGAGAACCAGGGAGAGGCTGCAAAGTCTGAGGGTGGAAGCAGCGATTCCTCCAGCCTGATCATGGCATGGTGGGGAAACCAGGTGAGAAATGAGAGAACACAGCAGGTTCTGGATCTGTACGCAGAGCAGAATCCGGGAGTGACCATTGAGGGACAGTTCTCCGAGTTTAACGATTACTGGAAGAAGCTGGCTACTGCATCTGCAGGCCACACAATGCCTGATATTATCCAGATGGATTATAAATACCTGGAGCAGTATGTTTCCAACGATCTTTTGGTGGATCTGACCCCATACATTGAGGATGGAACCATCGACGTATCCAAATGCAACGAGGATGTTATGAATTCCGGTAAGATCGGCGACAAGCTGTACGCTCTGTGCAACGGAATCAACACCCCCGCCCTTCTCTACAATAAGACTCTGTTAGATGAGAATGGTATTACTGTGAAGGACAATATGACTATGGATGAGTTTATTGCCCTGAGCAAGGAGATTTATGAGAAGACCGGCTATAAGACAAACCTGTGCTACAACCAGAATGAGCAGTATGCAGAGTATTATCTGAGAGCCGATGACATTGTAATGTATGAGAGCGGCAAGATGGGCGGAGATTCCGCTGATCCATATATCGAGTTCTTCAAGCTTTATGAGGACGGCATCAAAGATGGCTGGATGGTATCCCCGGCAGTATTTGCAGAGAGAACCATCGGCTCTGTTGAGCAGGATCCATTGATCTATGGTTCCAGCCCAGAGACTATGTCCTGGTGTTCCTTCTCCTACTCCAACCAGTTCTCTGCTATTAAGAACGCAGCTCCGGAGGGAGTAGAGATCGGCATCACAACCTGGCCATCCAAGGATCCAGTAAAGTCCGATTACTTAAAGCCAAGCCAGTTCTTTGCTATCTCCAAGGATTCTAAGAATCCTGCTGAGGCAGCTAAGATCTTAAACTTCCTGACCAACTCTGTAGAGTGCAACAACATTCTGTTAGGTGAGAGAGGAATCCCGCTGTCCAGCGAGGTTGCAGAGGCAATCTCCCCGAATCTGGATGAGAGCAGCCAGGAGATCATTCGGTTTATCTATGATGTAGTAGATCCTTCTTCCTCTCAGGTGAATCCTCCTCTGCCAGACGGCTCCAGCGAGGTAAACGACCTGTTAAATAAGTTAGAGGAGCAGGTATGCTATGGAGAGATGACTGCTGAGGAAGCTGGAAAGCAGCTGTTTGAGCAGGGCAACTCCATCATGGGAGCAAAATAACAAAGGAAAACAGGAGGCGGTTGCCGAAAACCGCCTCCTATATTTACCGGGAGGTTTCAAATGAAAACAATCAAATCGTTGTTTAACCGGGAAGATACAGCGGGCATCATGTTTACACTCCCATTTACCCTGGGATTTCTTCTTTTTATGATCGTTCCCATGGGTATTTCCCTGTATTATTCTTTCTGTGATTATGATATTCTGTCTCCGCCAGTATTTACAGGCCTCCAGAATTTTAAGGAGATGATCGGGGACGGCACATTCCTCAAGACGATCCAGGTAACATTTTTCTTCGCCTTTGTATCTGTGCCATTAAAGCTGCTGTTTGCCCTTTTAGTAGCGCTTTTGCTTCTGCGCAACACGAAAATGTCCGGGTTCTACAGGGCAGCGTACTACCTGCCTTCCATTATCGGAGGCTCTGTAGCAGTCGCTATTTTATGGAAAAGAATGTTTGCCATTGACGGTGTAGTTAATAAGCTGCTCAGTTCCATTGGGATCGAGACAAGCTTTTCCTGGCTGGGAGATACAAAGACAGCCATCTGGGTACTGATCTTATTGGCAGTGTGGCAGTTTGGATCTTCTATGCTGATCTTTTTGTCCGCTTTAAAGCAGATCCCAGGTTCTCTCTATGAGGCCGCTATGGTGGACGGAGCCGGCCCTATTTCCCGGTTCTTTAAAATCACACTTCCTCTGCTGACACCTACTATTTTCTTTAATCTGGTTATGCAGATGATCAACGGATTCCTGGCATTTACACAGTGCTATATTATCACTCAGGGCAAGCCTATGAACTCTACGCTCCTTTACACGGTGTATATGTACCAGCAGTCCTTTGAATTTTACAATACAGGATACGGCGCAGCCATGGCGTGGGTTATGCTGCTGCTGATCGGTATGATTACCCTGTTCCTGTTTGCAACAAAACGTTTCTGGGTTTACGAAGGAGGGCTTTAGGTCATGAAGGAAAAAAGATTCGCATGGACGGTAGTCTACCATCTGGTGATCTGTGCAGTAGGAATTGTCATGATCTATCCTCTGATCTGGATGGTAATGAGCTCATTCAAGGAGACGAATACCATTTTTACCACAGCAGGCACGCTGATACCGGAAACCTTTACCACAGAGAATTATGCCAATGGATGGAAGGGATTCGCAAAAATCTCCTTTGCAGCATTTTTTAAAAACTCTCTCTTTATTTCAATCGTAGCGACTATTGGAACCGTAATCTCCTCCGCTGTTGTGGCTTACGGATTTGCAAGATTTAAGTTCCGCGGAAAGAACCTTTTGTTCTCCGCCATGCTTTTGTCCATGATGCTTCCGGCGCAGGTTCTTATGATCCCTCAGTATCTGTGGTATCAGAAACTGAACTGGGTGGGTTCCTTTATGCCCCTCATCGTTCCTTACTTTTTTGCGATCCAGGGATTTTTCGTTTACCTGATGTCTAACTTTATCGGGGGTATTCCTGTAGAGTTAGACGAGGCGGCAAAAATTGACGGCTGTTCCTATTTTGGGATCTTCACAAAGATCATGGTTCCGCTGATCAAGCCGGCGATCGTCACATCCTGCATTTTCTCCTTTATGTGGAGATGGGACGATTTCCTGTCCGCCCTGCTGTATGTAAACAAGACAGCAATGTATCCGGTGAGCTTAGCCTTAAAGCTGTTCTGCGATCCGGGTTCTTCCTCAGACTACGGCGCCATGTTTGCTATGGCCAGCCTGTCTATTCTGCCGTCTGTGCTGATCTTCATTTTCTTCCAGAAGTATCTGGTAGAGGGAATCAGTACCTCCGGTTTAAAAGGTTAAGAAAAAAGCATCTGCTTTGGCGGTACGATCCCCCACTCGTGCCGGACAGGGCAGATGTTTTTTATTGCCCGCATTTCCATGCAAATTGCTGTCTGTCTGATCCGTTATAATTTTTTCTGAAAATCTATAGAAATATCTGGAAGATTTTTGGTATAATAATATAGTATATGTTTGATACCAGGGTCAAAAGGTCGGAAAACGGATGCAAGTTTGCTTGCAAGAGGTTTTTTGACCTTGGGACCCGCCAAAAACATGAATAAGCAGCCATTTTTCGCAGAAAAATGAGCGGATTATGAATGTTTTTTCATAGTACGATTTAATAGAAGGTGAGGAGTGTATTTATGAGCGAAGAGATGAAAATGGAGTTAGAGGAACAAAAAGAGGTATCTGCAGAGCCTGTGGAGACAATGGAGGATTACGCAGAGGAGCTGGAGGCTTCCTATAAAACTTTGGACCGCCGGAATATTGAGCTGGCAGAGGATGAGAGCGGCGACGGCGCAAAGTGGAATCAGTTTGCCCAGATGATGGCTGACCGGACGGTGGTAAAGGTGAAGATCGCAGAGGCAGTCAAGGGCGGTGTGGTTACATCTTTGGACGAGGTGCGTGCATTTATCCCGGCTTCCCATCTGTCAACAGAGTATGTGGAAAAGCTGGAGGATTGGGTAGGAAAGCATGTTGAGGCCATTCTCATTACGGTAGATCCTGAGAAAAAGAGACTGGTGCTGTCCAGCCGCGAGGTAGAAAAAGAGAAGAGGGAAGCCGCAAGAAAAGAGCGCATGGAGCAGTTCCACGCAGGAGACGTAGTTGAGGGAACGGTAGACAGCATTAAGCCATACGGTGCGTTTGTGAAGCTGGCAGAGGGTGTGGACGGACTTCTCCATGTATCCCAGATCAGCACACAGAGGATCAAGCATCCAGGCGCTGTGCTCACAGAGGGGCAGACGGTAAAGGTAAAGATCCTTTCCACCCAGGACGGCAGGCTGAGCCTGAGCATGAAGGTTCTGGCCGAGCAGCAGGCGGATCAGGATGAGCATAATACCTTCGATTATAAGGAGACAGGAAGTGTATCCACTGGCCTGGGAGCTCTGTTAAAGGGATTAAAATTATAATACCCTTTGAAGGCAGAGGCCGGTCTTATGCGCTCTTTTCCGAAGGCAGAAGCTTTTGGGGAAGGGCGCATATCTGACAGAAAATGAAGGTGGACCGTTGACAGCAGTAATGATTAAGGAGGGATCGAATGACTAGTATCCCCAAGGGGAACGACCAGGTGGATCAATGGCGTTCCGTTATGTTTTTATATGATTCCGCACTGAAAAAAGTAAGTACAAAGATCGAGATACTGAATAATGAGTTTGCAAACCGTTACGACTACAATCCCATCGAACACATCAAATCCCGGCTGAAATCAGCGGAGAGCATTGTGACCAAGCTGAAAAAGGACGGCTGCGAGGTGACGATTGCCAATATGGTGGAGCATTTAAGCGATATTGCCGGGATCCGCATCATCTGTTCTTTTACGTCAGACATTTATCAGATTGCCGATATGATCGCCAGCCAGGGAGATGTGACGGTTCTTCATGTAAAGGATTATATTAAAAATCCCAAGCCTAACGGCTATAAGAGCTATCACATGGTAGTCACAGTCCCTGTCTATCTGACCGACGGGCCTGTGGAGACGAAGGTAGAAATTCAGATCCGCTCTGTGGCGATGGATTTTTGGGCCAGCCTAGAGCATAAGATCGCTTACAAATTTGAGGGGAACGCGCCGGAAAACCTGCTGAAGGAGTTAAAAGCCTGCGCAGATATGGTGGACGTTCTGGACGCAAAGATGTTTTCCTTAAATGAGGCGATCACAGCCTTTGCAAAGGAACAGAAGGAAAGAACAGAATAAAATAGAAGACATCAGGAGGACATACACTGTGAGAGCTGTGGTGCAGAGAGTGACCCATGCAAGCGTCACTGTAGATGGAGAGGTTTTGGGAAAGATTGGGAAAGGATTTATGATCCTTTTGGGAGCTGAAAATGAGGATACAGAGGAGATCGCAGATAAATTGGCGGATAAGATCTGCCGTCTGAGGATTTTTGAAGATGAAAATGGAAAAACCAACCTATCCTTAGGGGACGTCCAGGGAGAGCTTCTCGTCATCAGCCAGTTTACTCTTTACGCGGACTGTAAAAAGGGCAACCGGCCCAGCTTCATCCGGGCAGGAGAACCCAAGCGGGCACAGGAGTTATATGTTCACTTTATGGAGCGCTGCCGGGAGCATGTGCCTGTGGTGGAGAAGGGCCAGTTCGGGGCTGATATGAAGGTAGAATTGTTAAATGACGGGCCTTTTACCCTGATGTTAGACAGCAGGGAGCTGTTTGGAAAATAATAAAAATCAAGAGGAGGCGGGGATATGGCAGTACATAAGGAAACTGTGCTCTACTACAATCCCGGAGACCCTGAGACGGCAAAACATGTGGCTCTGATGAAAAGCGTACTGGTGCGCATGGGGATCCGGATCCGCAATGTAGGGCCGGATCAGATCCATGAGACGGTGGGATATTTGGCCGGACTGGAGGGATACCCTTCCAGGAAAGAAGCAAAAGGAATGTTGGATCGGCAGGAAGATGAGACGCCGCTTGCAATCCCGGTTGAGGTAATGGTTTTAAAGCAGTTTTCTGACCGCCGGCTGGATGAGCTTTTGATGAATCTCAGAAGGGCTAAGGTTCCAAGGATCCGCCTGAAGGCAGTGCTTACAGAGCATAACAGCCATTGGAGCTTTTATCAGCTGTATGAGGAGCTGTGGAAAGAACATCAGGCTATGGAAAAGGGAGAGGACAGGAATCAGTAAGGTAGGATTTTGGCTTTTCTAACGGGATGGATTTTGGTTATTTTGAATATTGACGCGGGATTGTTTGTAGGAGTAGGATTTTATAAACAATAACGCGTTTTTATTTTATCATTTCACTCGGCGCTGTCAGATAAAGAAGGAATTTTGGGGCGCTGGGAGAGAAAGAAAGGATCCCTATGAGAGAAAAGACAGCAGAGGTCATCGCACAAAAGAAATTTGAAAACCAAGGGGGAAACAGGCTTTTTACAAACAAGGATTTAAAAAAGCTGATCATTCCCCTCATTATTGAGCAGATCCTGGCAGTATCTGTGGGCATGGTGGATACGATTATGGTATCCAGTGCCGGGGCGGCGGCAACCTCCGGCGTATCTCTGGTAGATATGATCAATACTTTATTCATCAACATTTTTGCAGCTGTGGCTACAGGGGGAGCTGTAGTTTCTTCCCAGTATCTTGGACAAGGGAGACGGGATCGGGCCTGTCAGTCCGCTAATCAGCTGATCCTTATTACAGCTTTGATCTCCCTTCTGATCATGGTACTCAGTATTTTGTTCCGTCGGGGCATTCTTACGCTTCTTTATGGAAAAGTGGAGGAAGATGTGATGGCCAATGCCCTCGTTTATCTTATCCTATCGGCTTTCTCTTATCCGTTTCTGGCTGTATATAATTCCTGTGCTGCCTTATTCCGTTCTATGGGAAATGCAAAAATCTCCATGCACGCTTCCATCATTATGAATGTGATCAATGTCATTGGAGATGCTCTGTTTATTTTTGGATTTCATTGGGGGGCAGCCGGGGCAGCTGGGGCCTCACTGATCTCCCGTATGACAGCCTGCTTTTTGCTGTTTTTCCGTTTGAGAGATCAGAAATTGGAACTGCATGTTGGGAAGAACTGGAAAATCAATAGGGGGATGGTACGTCAGATCCTGGGGATCGGAATACCAAACGGTATCGAAAACAGCATTTTCCAGCTGGGCCGTGTGCTGGTGGTCGGGATCATCGCCTTATTTGGAACCAGCCAGATTGCAGCCAACGCCATTGCCAACAATCTGGACGGTATGGGGGTTCTTCCGGGACAGGCTATGAGTCTCGCTATGATTACTGTGGTAGGACGATGCGTGGGGGCTGGAGATTTCGGCCAGGCTGTATATTATGCGAAGAAGATGATGAAGATTACGTATGTGGTAAATGGGCTTTGCTGCCTTGGAGTGCTTGTTACCATGCCGCTGACACTCAAGCTTTATCATCTCCCTCAGGATGCAGTCCATTTAGGCATGACCCTGGTCATCATCCATAACAGCTGTGCCATGATATGCTGGCCGGCCTCCTTCTGCCTGGCCAATGTGCTCAGGGCAGCGAATGATGTAAAATTCCCTATGTGTGTTTCAATCCTGTCTATGATCCTTTTCAGGATCGGCTTCAGCTATGTGCTGGCTGTGGGCCTGGGGCTGGGAGCCGTGGGTGTGTGGTTTGCTATGGTAGTTGACTGGCTGGTGCGTTCCGGTTTCTTTATCGGCCGTTTCAAGAGCGGAAGATGGATGACGTTTTATAAAAGATAACTTGTGCACAGACACTGGTTTATGGTAGGATAAGGACACCAAGGGGATATGGGAGGAGAGAGCGGGTATGAAAATAACTTACATCCATCACAGCAGCTTTCTGGCAGAATGGGATCATGGGGTTTTCCTCTTTGATTATTTTGAAGGGGAGATCCCCCAGACGGATCCCAAAAAACCGGTGTTTGTCTTTGCAAGCCACCGTCACCCGGATCATTTTTCAGAAAGGATTTTTGAACTTTTCCAGGGGAACAGGCAGGTTACGTATGTACTTTCCGACGATATTTGGCGCAGGCGCGTACCGGAGGAGCTTTGGGGAAGGACAGTTTTCCTGGGCCCTGGAGAGACCGCTGTTTTAGAGGATGGGGCAGGAGAACCTATAGAGATCGAAACCCTGCGCTCTACAGACGAGGGAGTGGCGTTTTTGGTCACCGTTCAGGGAAAGACACTGTTTCATGCCGGGGATCTGAACCGCTGGGTCTGGGAAGGGGAACCGGAAGAAGACAATGCCCGCATGACGGAAAGGTTTTGCAGGGAAATGAAAAAACTGGCTGGCCGTCCTATTGATATAGCATTCATGCTCCTGGATCCCAGACAGGAAAAGGATTTTTACCTGGGAATGGACGATTTTATGAGAATGGCAGGCGCAGATGTGGTATTCCCTATGCATTTTTGGGGAGATTTTCAAGTTATTTCCCGTTTTAAGGAGCTGGAGTGCTCCAAAGCGTATAGGGAACGGATCATTGAAATCGGATATAAGGGACAGGAATGGGACGTCCTTTAACGGATACGAAAACATAGTGTAAGCTTAGGTAAAGCTTAGGTAAAGCAAGGAGGAGTGTACCATGATTTTAATTCAGGGAGGCCGTGTTATCGACCCGGCAGGAAAGACAGACCAGCTGGCAGATGTAGTTTTAGACAAAGATCGGATCGCAGGGATCTTCCCTCTGGGCCAGGGTGGCGCAGAGGGCGCAAACATGGGACCAAATGAGGTTTCTTATGATGAGATCATCGACGCCGCAGGCCTGGTGGTCGCCCCCGGCCTGGTGGATGTCCATGTCCATTTTAGGGATCCTGGACTTACCTACAAGGAGGACATCCATACAGGGGCTGCAGCCGCTGCCAGAGGCGGTTTTACTACCGTGGTCTGCATGGCGAATACAAAGCCCATCGTGGATAATGCAGAAACCCTTCGTTATGTGCTGGAGGAGGGGAAAAAGACAGGGATCCATGTGCTTACCTGCGCAGCGGTGTCCAAGGGATTTGAGGGAAAAGAGCTGACGGATATGGAGGGACTTTTAGCAGCCGGAGCCGCTGGTTTTACAGATGATGGAATCCCGCTGATGGACGGCCCCTTTGTGAAAAAGGCAATGGAGGAGGCGGCCAGGCTGGGAACCGTTCTCAGTTTCCATGAGGAGGATAAGGCATTTATCAGCCAGAATGGCATCAACCACGGGGCTGTGTCAGAGAAATTGGGAATTTACGGCTCCCCTGCTTTGGCAGAGGACTCACTGGTGGCCAGAGACTGTATGATCGCTCTGGATACAGGTGCAGTTGTGGATATACAGCACATCAGTTCCGGCCATTCTGTGGAAATGGTGCGGCTGGCGAAAAAGCTGGGCGCTAAGGTGTGGGCGGAGGTCACGCCCCATCATTTCACGCTTACAGAGGAGGCGGTCCTCACCTACGGAACACTGGCAAAGATGAATCCGCCTCTTCGCACGGAGGCAGACCGGCTGAAGCTGATCGAGGGGCTGAAAGATGGCACGATCGATATGATCGCCACCGATCATGCGCCTCACAGCAAAGAGGAGAAGGAGAAGCCGTTAACAGAGGCCCCCAGCGGTATACTGGGATTGGAGACAGCCCTGGCATTGGGTATTACCAGCCTGGTCAAGCCAGGACATTTAACTATGCTGGAGCTGATGGAAAAAATGAGCCTGAATCCTGCCCGGCTTTACAAGCTGGACGGAGGCCGCCTGGAGAAGGGGGCTCCTGCAGATCTGGTGATCTTTGACGAGTCCGGACAGTGGAAGGTAAAAGACTTTGCATCCAAATCCACCAACAGCCCTTTCTTAGGCTGGGAGCTTACCGGACAGGTGAAAAAGACCATCTGCGGCGGTGTGGTTGTGTACGGAGGAGAAAATGAATAAGAAGATAGGGGCGGGGAAATTCAGTACAGTCCTTTTGGACGTAGACGGAACCCTCCTGGATTTTGTTCGGTCAGAGCGGGAGGGGATCAGCGCGGTCCTGAGGAACTTCGGCGTGGAACCGACAGACAAGCGGATCCAGATGTATCATGATCTGAACGAGAGTTTTTGGGCCTCCTTTGAGCGGGGAGAGATAACGAAGGAGGAGTTAGTCTGGCGGCGGTTTCAGGTGTATTTTGCCCAATTGGGACGCCAGGTAAATGGGCGGGAGGCGGAGGAGCAGTACCGGAGCCAGCTGGACTGCTCCGCCTTTCTCATGGAAGGGGCTGCAGAGCTGTGCGCCTATTTAAAGGAGCGTTACGAACTGTATGTAGTTACAAACGGAACCTCCTCCACCCAGTATAAAAGGCTGGCTCTCTCCGGTCTGGATCTGTTTATGGACGGGATCTTTGTCTCTGAGGATGCGGGAAGCCAGAAGCCAAGGAAGGAATACTTTGACTATTGTTTTTCTCGTATGAGAGAGAAGGATCCAAAGAAGATGATCCTGGTGGGAGATTCACCGGCTTCTGATCTGAAAGGGGCCATGAACGCCGGGATCTCCTCCTGCTGGTATAATCCGGACGGCAAAACCCTGCCGGAGGGGATTCGGGCAGATTATGAGATCCGGAGGCTGGAAGAACTGTGCCGGCTGCTGTAGCCGGATCCAGATACGTTCCACACATTTTTTTGTCTAAATCCTCTTTACAAAAATACTTTAGTGTGCTAATATGATAACACACAAAAGCAAAAACAAGATCCATCCGGGCAATGATGATAGAAAGAGGAGAAAATGATTATGAAAAAGAGTGTATATGGTTTAGCAGTTGTATTCCTTATGGCATTGTCACTGGCAGGCTGCGGCAAGAAAGAGGCCGCTTCAGCAGATCCAGGGACTGCGGCGGAGGCTTCACAGGCTCCTGAGACAGAGGAAAAAACAGAGGCAGAGCAGACAGAAGATACAAAAGAGGAATCGAAGGGATCCGGGGAAGATGGGGAGAAGGCTTCTTCTGAGGCAGAGGGAGGAACCCTGATCGTGGGATTTGACCAGGATTTCCCGCCCATGGGATTCATTGGAGATGACGGGGAATACACCGGTTTCGACCTGGAGCTGGCCCAGGAAGCGGCAAAGCGTCTGGGATTGGAGTACAAACCCCAGCCCATTGCATGGGACTCCAAGGACATGGAGCTGGAATCAGGAAATATTGACTGTATCTGGAATGGGTTTACCATGACAGGCAGAGAGGAAGATTACACATGGTCTGAGCCTTATATGGCCAATACTCAGGTGTTTGTCGTGGCAAAGGATTCCGGAATTGCAAGCCAGGCTGACCTGGCTGGAAAGGTTGTAGAGTGCCAGGTAGATTCCTCCGCGGAAGCAGCCCTGCAGCAGGTTCCGGATCTGACCGCTACGTTTGGCCAGCTTCTGACAACCGCTGATTATAATTCCGCTTTTATGGATCTGGAGCAGGGAGCAGTGGATGCCATCGCTATGGACGTAGTTGTGGCCAGATACCAGATCAAACAGAGGAATGCAGATTTTGTGGTATTAGATGATACCTTAGCCGCAGAAGAATATGCCATCGGATTTAAGAAGGGGAACACAGAGCTGCGCGACAAGGTTCAGAAAACGTTGGAGGAAATGGCAGCAGACGGAACCATGAAAGAGATTTCTGAGAAATGGTTTGACGAGGATGTGACCACAGTAGGAAAATAAAGGAAGGTATGAAGTTATGGGGAAAATGACAATCCCGCAGATGATTTCCCAGCTGGCAGGAAGCATGGGGGTCAGTGTCCAGATTTTTCTTGTGACACTGATATTCTCACTGCCTCTGGGACTGGTGGTGGCTTTTGGGCGGCTGTCCAAGCATGGTTTTTTGAGGACTCTTGTAAAGGTGTACATATCCGTTATGAGAGGAACGCCCCTGATGCTTCAGCTGATGGTGGTCTATTTCGGCCCTTACTATCTGTTCCGCATCAAGGTGGGAAGCGGATACCGCCTCTGGGCCACCTTCATCGGGTTTGTCATCAACTATGCAGCGTATTTTGCTGAGATTTACCGCAGCGGCATTCAGTCCATGCCTGTGGGGCAGTATGAGGCGGCCCATATCCTGGGCTACAGCCGGATGCAGACATTTTTTAAGATCATTCTGCCTCAGGTGATCAAACAGATCCTTCCATCTGTGACCAATGAGGTCATCACCCTGGTTAAGGACACCTCGTTAGCTTTCACCCTCAGCGTAGTGGAAATGTTTTCCATGGCAAAGGCGTTGGCTGCCTCCCAGACAAGTATGATCCCATTTGTGGCAGCCGGTATTTTTTACTATATTTTCAATCTGATCGTGGCAGTGGGTATGGAGTGGATTGAGAAAAAACTGGACTATTACCGGTAAAAGCAGAAGGAAAACAGGAGAATTGTGGATGATGAAGCTGTTAGAATTAAATCATGTGGAAAAGTCCTTTGGGGGAGCCGCAGTTTTGAAGGATATATCGCTGAGTGTGGAGGAAGGAGAGATCTTATCCATTATAGGGCCCTCCGGTTCAGGAAAATCCACACTGCTGCGGTGCGCCACTATGCTGGAGACTATGGACAGCGGAGAGGTGATCTACCTGGGAAAACGGGCTGTCCGGGCAGAAAATGGAAGGTCTGAGTGGGCTCCTAAGAGAGAGCTGAGGGAGATCCAGAGCCAGTATGGGCTGGTATTCCAGAATTTTAACCTTTTCCCCCATTACTCTGCGCTGAAAAATATTGCAGACGCCCCCATCCATGTCCAGAAAAGAAACCGGGATGAGGTATATGAAGAAGCCAGGGAGCTTCTGAAAAAGATGGGATTGGAGGACAAGGAGGAGGCTTATCCCTGTCAGCTGTCCGGCGGCCAATGCCAGCGGGTGGCGATTGCCAGGGCTCTGGCCTTAAAGCCCAAGATCTTATTTTTTGATGAGCCCACTTCCGCCCTTGACCCGGAGCTTACAGGGGAGGTTCTGCGGGTGATCAAGTCTCTGGCAGAGCTTGATATTGCCATGGTGATCGTTACCCATGAGATGGCCTTTGCCAGAGAGATCTCCGATCGGGTCATATTTATGGCCGGAGGCGTGATCGTGGAGGAAGGAACCCCGGAGCAGGTATTTGATTCCGGAAATGAGCGTACCAAGAGCTTTTTAAAGGGGTATCGCCCTTAAGAGGGAAAAGAGGAAAACAAAAAAACAGGATGTCTCCATTGATTTTGGAAGCATCCTGTTTTTTATGGTTCTATAATAAATGTTGGGGTGCATGAAATTTAATTCATGCACCCTAGCATTTTTTATTTTATAATAAGGACAATAAAAAACCTCCAAGTGCCAGTCTACCAAACAAACCACTCGGAGGTACAAATAAATGCTCCCTAATTATATCAAAGATATGCCATAATTCATGGTGACGAGTTCAGTTGCCTTGAATAACAGATGAACAGGGACACGATCAACTGGATTCGGATAAAACGAAAACAGGAGGTCGCTATGGAGAAATTGAAAAAGCATATTCATGATGACAGTAACGGTCTGGACTATGTTCTGGTCGGAGACTACTATATTCCAGACTTACAGCTGCCGGAGGAAAGCCGCCCAATCGGACGGTGGGGACGGATGCACAGGGAATATCTGCAAGAGTATTGTCCCGACCGGTACAATGAATTGCTTCTGTCTGGAAAGCTGTGGACATATCTTGCCAATCTGGATGAGCAGGCACAGAACCGTCTGGATTGTACCATTGCCCAGATAAAAGAAACAGAGGGAGTCACGGAGGAATTGAAAGCAAAAGACCAGCTTGCATGGGTCGGTCACATGAACAGCATACGCCACCGGGCAGAGGAAGTCATTCGGTCTGAGATGATTTTCGTCTGAGAAGGTGGAAAAACTGAGGCCATTCACTTTTATAGTGGACGGCCTTTTTGCTACCTGCGCTTTTTCTTTTTTGGCATATAATACGGCTGTGGCTTGGCTTTGCCCCGCATATTGTTTGGGTTTTTAAGCAGTTTGGACAGGCTCAGTATCCGCAGAAAAGCAGAAAAATCCTCGGATGAAATTTTTTCAAAAGGAATCTGCATTTTATCACAGAACTCATGGATCATAGCTTCTGTGTCGGTTCCCATCTGTATGGCCTGTTCAAAATTCTCTTTGACCTCATCCAGCGTTGGCTGTGGGTCAGCTGTGGTCTTGTCTTTCAAATGAGCTTCCCGTATATCCCGGACAATGCTGTCCAGATCATCATGAAGGATATGGCTGTAAAAATCGTTCTCCTGTACCTGACCCAATTTCAGCGTCCGCATATACAGATCATTTTCTCCAGGTGCGTGTTCTTTCAGAATGGTCTGCCGGGTAGCTTCCAGAATCAGATTCATCTGGTTCACCCGCATATCAGCGATCCGGTCAATAAAGATTTCCATATCAACCATCAGCCGCAAAAAATTCGGATGGGTCGCCAGTTCACAAAGCAGGCGGTTGTTGATCTTTCCGCTGCTCAAAAGTTCCACCATAGCGTCACTCAGATGCAGAGCCTGAAGCTCCGTGTTTGGGTGATTTTTATTTTCTGACACGCCCATCAGATAATCAGTGGACACTCCGTAAAACTTTGCCAGTGTCGCAATCGCAAATGGGCTGATGTCTTTGTAGTCATCGCTCTCATATTTCCCCAGTGCCGACTTAGACAGACCGGTCTGTTCTGCCAGCTGTTCCAGCGTCAGGTGCTTATCCACCACTCGCAGGTCTTTGAGCCGTTCCGGTATTGACAGTTTTGTGTACATCAAAGCACCTCCTTGCCAACGGTTTTTGTTTTTCATTATAGCACATTTCCGAGAGCGTGGAAATATGCGGTTTTCATGTGTTTTTCCTGCGTCTTGGACATACGGGAGCAGCCCTCTTTTTTCGGTAAACTGGTTCTTGTCAGGAGACATAGAACCTTGAAAAATGAATGACCGACTGCAAGGGGAATGACCTCCGGGGAAGTGACGCCACGATAAGAGCGCACCAAAGAGGACAATACGCTGGGAGAGAATCCGGGCAGGAATATTTTGCAGACAGACCGGCAGACAGAAAAATAAACGATGCGGAACATACCGCATCAAATGAATGGAGGTAGATCATTATGAAACTGAATATGAAGGAAAAGAAAATTCTTTACGCTTACGCCTGCCCCAGCCATCACAACACAGTGACAAGGCTGAAATGGCTGACAGCATTGACTGTTGACCCGGAGGCGAAAAGCCAGATGCTTCATCTTGCTCGTAAAATTGAGACAGAGACAGAGGAAAGGTGGTACGAAGCCTTTTACCATCATCTGCGTATGGAGATGGACGAATACCGCCGGATTAGACGCAGTCTGCGTGCGCTGAAAGCAAACACCGATTATGAGGAGGAACTGTATGAGGAAGCTGTCTAAATATGAAAAAGAAACCATCATCAACTGGAATGAGGGCGAGACGATTGCCAGTATCTACACCTTCAATGCCAGTTTGAAACGCAGACTGGAGGATTTCAGCCGGAAGTATCCTCTGCTGTGCCGCTTGGAACGCAGTACGCCGGAAGGTAGCGTGACCTATGTACTGGACAAGTCCCGACTTTCGATCCGGCTGGTGCCGCCGTACAGCGAAGAACGGCTGGCAGCTGCAAGGGAGTACGCAAAAGAGCATGGCTTTCAGGTTATCCAGACAGAAGAAAAAATCGCTTAAAATGAGGGCGATTTACGAAAAAATATCGGGTCTGCACCCGCTGTTTTGATTGGCAATTTCCGCAGGCGTATTCTGTATCCACTTCTCGCCTATGGGCGTAAATGTACGGATACGGAGCCGGTGAAACTGGTAAAAACCGCTTTTGCGGTGAAGGCCAGCTTCGCCGGTGCGGGAGTACAGAGGGCAGCCAGCCCTTTGTGCCGGGGTGCAGGGGCGGCAGCGCACTGCTGGGGTCAAGGGGCAACGCCCATTGGCGGG
>CABQJX010000031.1 GCA_902464595.1 uncultured Lachnoclostridium sp.
ACCTTCTTCACCTCAGCTGGCAGGGCGCTGGTAGTAATATCCCAGTCCCCTGGCTCTCTCCCCAGGATCATGTCCCGGACACAGCCCCCCACCACATACGCCTCATATCCATGTTCGTTCAGCTTATCTATGATCTCCTGCGCAGGGGCAGGAATGGAAGTTTGAAACTTGATAAAACGCACCTTCCTTTCAAAACAGGATCCCATTTGCTTTTATGTTTGAGTTTTATGGTCCTATTCTTTTAAATGTTTTATCTGTCCGATAATATTCTTTATCTTTTTAACAAAATCAAAATCTTCATCTGTCTGAAGATCAGCGGCTGAAATAGCCCGAAGTTCCTTTTCCACAGCCTGGCAGTACTGTCTGCTCAGCCGATCCAGCTCCTCCAGGCGTGCCTGTACTGTTGGCTCCGCCGCAGCCAAGACCTTTGGAGAAGCATCGAAAAATCCTGTCCCAAAGCCCTCCTTAAGAAAGCCCTCCTTAGGATCTTCCTCCTTCTCCGGCGCCGGTACTTCTCCCAGGATCCGGTAAACGCCGCGTTCCACTTTCTGGATCTTGTTTTTGTTCACCAGCTGGAACAAACTCCCTGCCAAATGGCTTTTGGTGTAATCTGTCTCATAAACCAGGCCGCTTTTCTCCTGTACAAATGCCTTTATATCATTTACATCATGATTCCTGCCGTCAGCCAGCTGTTTTAGGATCAGATCTTTCAGCTCACAGCTTATTGTTTTAATGCTGTCCACCTCCATTTTTGGGTTTTTGTTTTGATTGTATCATATCCTCTAAGGTTTTTCCAGTTTTAATGTATAAAACTTTTAAGCAAAACTTCTGCAAAGTAAAACTTTTCCAAAAACAAAAACTCCTTAAACACAAAACCGCTGCAAAGCAAAACCCATCTGGTTCTGCTCGCAGCGGTTTGTCTCTCAAGCTGATTGTTCTATGGGGAAGCTATTTTAAGCTTTCCCATTTTACAGGGAATCTCTGAATATTTCTGCCCTGATTTAATATGCCTTGCCCCAGTAAACCATTTTCTTCGCTGGCTTTCCGCAGCAAACGCAGCGGTCAGACAGCTGCTCCTGCTCAAAGGGGATACAGCGGGAGGTTGCGCCTGCCACTTCCTTGATCTTCTCCTCACACTCCTGGCAGCCGCACCACATTGCTTTTACAAAGCCAGGCTTGTTGTTTACCGTGTCTAAAAATTCATCCCAGTTTCTTGCCTCATAGGTGTGGGCATCTCTGTGCTTTCTTGCCTTCTCCAGCATAGAATCATGGATGGTATCTAACATCTCGCCAGTCTTTGCCTCCAGCTCATTCAGGGAAACAAAGCTCTTTTCGTGGTTATCGCGGCGAACCAGGACTGCCTGATCCTTTTCAATATCCTTAGGCCCGATCTCCACGCGAAGGGGGATACCGCGCATCTCGCAGTCTGCAAACTTCCAGCCGGGACTCTTATCGGAATCATCTACCTTTACAGCAAATCCAGCCTTTATCAGGCGGTCTCTCAGCTCATATGCCTTCTCTAACACGCCTTCCTTCTGCTGCTGTACCGGAACGATCATAACCTGTACCGGAGCGATCCGCGGAGGAAGCACCAGGCCGTTGTTGTCACCGTGTACCATGATAATCGCCCCAATGATACGGGTGCTGACGCCCCAGGAGGTCTGATGAACGTATTTTAAGGTATTGTCCTTGTCTGTAAACTGGATATCGAATGCTTTTGCAAATCCGTCTCCGAAGTTATGGCTGGTTCCGGACTGCAGAGCCTTTCCGTCATGCATCAGGGACTCAATGGTATAAGTAGCCTCTGCGCCTGCAAACTTCTCCTTATCAGTCTTCTGTCCCTTGATCACAGGGATAGCCAAAACTTCCTCACAGAAATCTGCATACAGGTTCAGCATCTGGATCGTTCTCTGCTCTGCCTCCTCAGCGGTAGCGTGAGCCGTATGACCCTCCTGCCACAAGAACTCTCTGGAACGAAGGAAGGGACGGGTGGTCTTCTCCCAGCGCACCACGGAACACCACTGATTATAAACCCTTGGAAGGTCACGGTAGGAGTGAATATCCTTGGAATAGAAATCACAGAACAATGTCTCAGAGGTCGGTCTTACGCACATGCGTTCCTGAAGCTCCTCCAGGCCGCCGTGAGTTACCCAGGCTACCTCAGGGGCAAATCCCTCCACATGATCCTTCTCCTTCTGCAAAAGGCTTTCCGGTATAAAGATGGGCATGGACACATTCTGTACGCCGGTAGCTTTAAAACGCCGGTCCATTTCCTTCTGGATATTCTCCCATATCGCGTATCCTGCCGGCTTAATGACCATACAGCCCTTTACGCTGGCGTAATCGCACAGCTCTGCTTTTTTTACCACGTCCGTATACCACTGGGCGAAATCTTCGTCCATGGACGTGATGGCTTCTACCATTTTCTTGTTGTCTGCCATAATCATTCTCCTTTTCTCTCAATTCCATTCCGCTCCGGTGCGGTCCTGCGCGGAGCGCTTTTTGTGTAACGGGAACCTTGGGGAGTAATTTCCTATTACATAAAATTCCTATTACATAAAAAAGAGCCATCTGATCCCATGCTTTCACACAAGGGACCGAATGACTCGGCGGTACCACCCAAATTAGCTGTCGAAAGGATCCGGGAGCATGCCCCTCTCCTGCTGTCAGCTCACTTTTCATCCCATAACGCAGGATCTGCGCCGGGCTCATCGTCCGGGGCTCCGGGGTGGGTTCTGTCCCAGCAAACGTAAGGATCTCACAGCCCAAACAGACATACGGCAAATACCGCCGCTGCCCACGGATCCTCTCTCTGACACGCCTCTAAAACTTACTATTCCCCTTCTACGCCATATCTGAACACTCAGATCATAAGATTATGCAGGCCGGACCATTTATTTGTCCCCTGCGGCGGCAAACATTTATTTTGCCCCATGTATGCTTGATTTTACGTCATATTCCGCGGTTTGTCAATATGATTCCTCCCACTCTTTCACTAAATCCTCAATAAGAAGAAGCCCCAAAGGCCCCAACAGGAAACCAAAAAATCCAAACAGTTCCAATCCCACATACACCGAGGCCAGGGTCTCCAATGGGGAGAGGCCTACCTGTCCGCCCATAAGGCGCATTTCCAGCACCTGGCGCAGAAAATAGCACATCAGATAAAGGGCAAAAAGGATCAGGGAAGATTTCCATTTTCCTAAAAACATCTGGATCAAAGCCCAGGGAATGAGAACGGTTCCCACTCCCAAAACAGGAAGGGCGTCCACCAGCCCAAGCCCCAGCCCCCCCATAATACAATAAGGGCTTTTGAGAAAGAACAAGCCAGCCATACATAATCCGGAAACAAGAGCAAAGATTACCCCCTGGCTCTTGATCCAGGCTTTTCCCGTCTGGATCAGACGTTTTCCTACAATATGAAATTCTCTGCAAAAGATAGAATCGTCCCTTCTGCAGCGCAGATTTTCCATTTCCTGTAAGCTCAGCACGGCGGCCAGAAATGTTACCAGAGCCATGACCATCCATTTTGCAAAAAAGCCGATTACAGACACGGAATTAGCCATAAAAAAAGGCATAGCCCCCTCCTTACAAATGTGAAAAAGATCCTGAATCATATGCCCTGCCAGGTCCGCCACACACCCTTCAGACAGCCCCAAGGCAGCCTCCGCCTGATAACAGCTTCCTGTCAGCCAGACATCAAACTGCTCCAGCCACACCGGCATCCGCGCCATAAAAAGCTTTCCCTCCGCCAAAAGCCTTATCCCTCCTTCATAGCACAGGATTCCTGCCGCACCTAACGCGGCTAAAAACTCCGCCCCTCCTGCAATCCCGATGGGTAAATGAAAATCCCTACCTCTCAGACGGATGCAAAGCCGGTAAGACAAAAAACGGGCAGAAGGCCGGAATACCAGCGCCAGAATATAACCTGCAAAAAAGGGGCCGGCCAAAGGCAAAAAATACCGGAACACCACATATACTGCCCCGGAAGCCGCCCCTGTCACCAATAATTTTTTTCCTTTTCTCCTGCTGTCCGCCATAGACTCTCCCACTCTGTTCCCCCTTTTATATCAGGAGGACTTCTGAAAAACGAAAAGTACAGGAGAGATCTGCTCCCCTGTACTTTTAGTATGAGCCTGCGGCTTCTATCTATTCCCCTGCCTGCTCTTTATTTGTCATTTTCATTATTCCTTTGTTACCAGGCTGTCTACGTTCTCCTGGGTTACTAACTGGTTCTCAAGGATTACGTAAGGCTCAACCTCTTTGCCCTCAAGATAATCGTAAGCAGTGTTGAGGATAGCTTTTCCTAAGAAGAATGGAGGCTCTGCGATGGTAGCGTCTACCTTTCCTGCCTTCATAGCTTCCAGTGTATCATCAATAGCGTCACAGCCGATCTTTACGATCTCGTCCGTTCTTCCGGCTGCTTCCATTGCCTCCAGTGCACCTAAGAGCATCTCATCGTTTGCTGCGTACAGTCCGTCGATCTCAGGATTTGCCTGAAGGATGTTCTCCATTACGCTCATGCCCTTTGCACGGTCAAAATCAGCCACCTGGCAGGCTACGATCTCCATATCCGGATTTGCCTTCATTACATCGTTAAAGCCCTGAGAACGGTTCTGAGCTACGTTCGTACCCATGATTCCCTGGATCTCAACGATCTTTCCCTTGCCGCCTAAGGTGTCTACCAGGTACTGTCCTGCCATAGTTCCTGACTTGATAGCGTCATATCCGATATGGGATACAACCTCACCGCCGTTAGACTCGCGGTCCATGGTAAATACAGGGATACCAGCCTCGTTGCAGGCCTCGATGGAGGATACGATCGCATCGGAATCACAGGTATCAATGATGATGGCATCAGGCTTCTTTGTGATCAGGTTCTCCACGTCCTTCATCTGAATGGTAGGATCATCCTGGGCGTCTGTGATATAAAGCTCGATTCCGTGCTCGTCTGCTGCCTTCTGCACGCCGTCCTTAACATCTACGAAGAATGGATTGGTCTGGGTATTCATAGCCAGTCCGATCACATACTTTTTGCCGCTTCCGCCCTCAGCTGCCGCCTCGCTGCCTTCTTCCTTTGCTGCCTCTGCAGCTTCTGCCTTGGACTCCTCCTTAGCCTCTGCCTTTGTCTCCTCCTTTGCCGCCTCAGACGGTGCTTTGCTGGAGGATCCCCCTTCCATGGTACAGCCTGCCATCATGGAACAAGCCATTGCCATTGCCAATACAGTTACCCCAATCTGTTTTCTCATAATACATTCTCCTTTTATAAAATATTTTCGCCTATTCTGCTTTAGCAGAAAGGTCTTTTACCTTCTTATCAACCAGTACGGCAATAAGGATGACCGCACCTTTTACAATATTGGTAGCATGTGGATTTACGTTCATCAAAGTCAGTATATTGTCGATGATACCCATAATCATAGCGCCCACAACGGTAGGAAGCACAAATCCCACGCCTCCGCTCAGGGAGGTTCCGCCTAAGATAACAGCTGCAATGGCATCCATCTCAATGCCGGTTCCGCTGGTAGACTGGGCGGAGCCAAGTCTTGCGGTGAGGATCACGCCTGCGATACCGCACATAAGGCCATTGATGGTGTAAGCCATCCACTCTGTAAAGCGGACAGAGATACCGGATAAACGGGCAGCTTCACGGTTGCCGCCAAAAGCATAGATGCTGCGGCCATAGCTGGTCTGAGTCAGCACATAGTGGGCGATCAGGAAAATAACGATCAGAATCACAACAGGAACCGGGATCCCCGCAATGGCGCCCTTTCCGAAGAACTTATAAGCGTCCACCTTGATGGGAATAGGAGAACCCTTGGTATACACGAGAATGCAGCCTCTTAAAAGAGTCATCATACCTAAGGTGGAGATGAAAGGCGGGATCTCGCAGATCGCTACAAAAAATCCATTGACCGCTCCGCATCCGATTCCTACTGCCAGAGCCACTAGGATCGCTAAGCCTGCATTTCCTGTGGCTGCCAGGATACCGGAAGCCAGAACGCCTGCCAGGCCCAGGATAGAGCCTACGGAAAGGTCGATGCCGCCGGTAAGGATTACAAAGGTCATACCGCAGCCTACAATGGCTGCTACTGTAATCTGCTTAAACACGTTAAACAGGTTTGCTACACTTAAAAAGTTAGGAGATAAAATAGTTGCAAATACGCCGATTACCAATAAGATCAGCACAGAGCGGTAAATATTTAACTGTGCGATCCATTTTTTCTTACTGTTATTCATTTTCACTGACACCTCCGGATGCGTGGGCTAAGATAATTTCCTGATTCATCTCTGACTTTGGTATTTCAAGAACAGTGTGGCCTTCTCTCATAATAACCACACGGTCGCTCATGCCGATCACCTCAGGAAGATCCGTGGAGATCAGTATGATGCTTTTTCCTGATTTGGTAAGCTCATCCATGATCTGATAGATCTCTGCCTTAGCGCCTACGTCTACCCCCCGCGTAGGCTCGTCTAAGATCAGGATGGAGGGATCTGCCTCCAACACCTTGGCAAATACCACCTTCTGCTGATTGCCGCCGCTGAGCTTTCCAGCCAGCTGCTGCAGGCTGCTGATCTTGATGTTCAGCCTCTCTACCTGAGCATTGATGTTCTCTGTTTCCTTTTTCTTATCCAGATGAATAAAATGGCTTATCTTATCCAGCGATGACAGGGATACGTTTTCCCGAATGTTCCGTATCAGCACCAGCCCTTCCTGCTTCCGGTCGTCTGATACAAAACCGATCCCGGCCTTCAGGGCCTTTTTGGGACTGGAACAGTCTTTTTTCTCCCCATTGATATAGATTTCCCCGGATTCCATAGGGAGCGCTCCATAGACGATCTTGGAAAGCTCAATGGTTCCGGAGCCTAACAGTCCGGCAATCCCCAGGATCTCTCCCTTGTGAAGCTTAAGGTTTACATTATGTACGCCTTTTCCGCAGATGTCCTTTAATTCAAATACGGTTTCTGCCTGCTTATAATCCCGCTTAGGATACAGATTGGTAACGCTGCGGCCTACCATCAGAGACACTACTTCGTCATAGTTCGTGTCCTGAATGTCTTTGGTCGCAATGTATTTTCCATCCCGAAATACGGTGAGCCGGTCAGAAATCTCAAAAATCTCATCCATCCGGTGTGAAATATAAAGGATGGAAATATCCTTTGCCTTTAACTCCGCAATGATCTGGAACAAGATCCTTATTTCTTCGTCCGTCAAAGCTGCTGTAGGCTCATCCATAATGATGACCTTGGCGCCGATGGTAAGACATTTGGCAATCTCCGTCATCTGAGACTCGGCCACGGACAGATTCCTCACCTTGGTGCGGCAGTCAAATTTCAGCCCCAGCTTGTCCAATACATCCTGAGCGTCCTTATATAATTTTTTCCAGTCTACTGCCCCGTAAGATGTTTTCGGCAGACGCCCCAGATACATATTCTCGGCTACGGACAGATCCCGCACCATGTTAAACTCCTGATAGATCATGGCGATCCCCTTGCGCTCCGCATCCTTTGTGGAGTGGAACACCACTTCCTCCCCATTGACATACATATGTCCGGAAGTATACCCCTGGGCTCCCGCTATGATCTTCATGAGAGTGGATTTTCCTGCGCCGTTTTCACCGCACAGTGCGTGTACCTCTCCCTTCCTCACCTCCAGATGAACCCCGTCCAGAGCCTTAACCCCCGGAAAGGTCTTTACGATGGAATCCATCTGAAGCACTAATTTTTCTTCCATATTGCCCTCCAATACATAACCGCTCCCCCTACAGATTTTTTGCAGTTATACCAATATGCCGTACCCCACAGCTGCGGCGTTAGAGAGCGCCCCAGCCAGCCTGTTGGAAGCTAGTATGCGCAGCCAGCCACCAGGATCACGTTAGTATATCCTGTAAATTCTCCTGTGAGCACAATTGCCTTGGCGTCCTTGCTGCGCTCCTTTAACTCTGTATGAGGAACGTACTCCACCGGAAGCCCCTCCGGCAGAAGGGCCAAAGCCTTTTTATGAAACTCCGGCGTCACAGTCAGCGCTTCATCTGCAAATACAGCTCCCTCCACTACAATGTACTTTAAGATCTCCTCCAGCACATCCAGGTAAGCCGGATCGCCGGGTCTCCAGCCCAGATCCACACGCTCCACTCCCTTTGGAATGGGAAGACCGGCGTCTCCGATGATAATGGTATCTTTATGTCTCAGCTCTGCCAGCACTCTTGCCAGCTGCGGATGAAAAATTCCTGTTTTTAACATATGATCTCCCCCTTCTCCTTACTTATGTTCTTCCAGGAACTGATCGATCTCCTGGCGGACCGGCATAGACGGTGTGGTTCCGATTTTCTGAACAGACAGGGCTGCCAGAGCATTGGCAAAGTCAGCTGCCTCCCACAAATCCTTCCCCTCGGACAGGGCTGCCAGCAATCCGCCGTTAAAGGCGTCTCCAGCTCCAGTGGTATCCACTGCATTCACCTTGTAGGCAGGAATGATCCCCTTCTTATCCCCGGTATTGATGTAAACTCCCCTGCCTCCTAAGGTGATCAGCACGTTCTTTACTCCCCTTGCAAAGAACCACTGAGCCGCCTGATCTGCCGCTTCCTCGCTGTCTACCTTTACACCGGTAAGGATCTCTGCCTCCACCTCGTTGGGGGTGATCAGATCGATCTTGCTTAACAGCTCGTCCTCAATCGGCTGTACCGGAGCTGTATTTAAGATCACCTTCACGCCTTTTTTGTAGGCAATGTCTACGATCCGCTCCACAGAGGATACATTGGTTTCCAGCTGGGTCAGCAGATACTCAGACTCGTCCAGAAGATCGGACAGAGAATCCACCTCCTGGTCGGTAATGGTATTGCAGGCGCCTAAGATCACCACGATCTCATTCTGGCTGCTGTTCTCATCTACCATGATCAGGGCACAGCCTGTCTCTGTCGTGTCGGAAAACAGGATCCGGTCAGAATCCATATGCAATTCCTTCATCGTATTTAAAGCAATGTCTGCAAAGGAATCCCTTCCCAGCTTTGTCACCATGGTCACATCTGCGCCTGCTTTGTGGGCAGCTACACCCTGGTTAAATCCCTTTCCGCCAGGACCCATCTTAAATACGGTTCCCTTTACTGTCTCCCCCGGGGCGGGAAGATGGGGGGTTCTCCCCATCAGATCCACCACAAAGCTTCCAAATACCGTTACTTTCTTCCCCATAGCTTCCGTCTCCTCCTGTTAAAAACCTGTTAGATCAGTACAATTCCGTTTCCTGCGCCGATACGGTCTGCCCCGGCATCGATCATTCTCTTTGCATCCTCAGGTGTACGGATACCGCCGCTGGCCTTAACCTGAGCGCGGTCGCCTACTGTCTTTCTCATAAGGGCTACATCCTCTGCGGTAGCGCCTCCTGTGCTGAAGCCGGTGGAGGTCTTTACAAAGTCAGCCCCTGCCTTTACAGACAGCTCGCACGCTCTTACCTTCTCCTCATCGGTAAGGAGGCAGGTCTCAATGATCACCTTTACAACAGCGCCTGCAGAAGCCTTCACAACCGCGCGGATGTCCTCCTCAACAAAAGCGTCGTCCTTATCTTTTAACGCGCTGATATTGATCACCATATCCACTTCCTCTGCACCGGCCTTCACTGCCTCAGCAGCCTCAAATGCCTTAGCGCTTGTGAGCATAGCTCCCAGAGGGAATCCTACTACACAGCAGGTCTTTACTCCGCTTCCCTTTAACTGCTCTGCTACTAAGGGAACAAATGCTGTGTTTACACATACAGAAGCGAACTGATGCTCCTTTGCCTCGCTGCAGTAACGGATAATAGTATCTCTGCTGGCATCCGCCTTTAACATTGTGTGATCGATCATACGTTCAATTCCCATTTTTCATTCTCCTCTTTCTTTCATTATTTTTCTGATCCCCTCAGCACAACCCGGTAAGGGATCGTGATTCTCTTTCCTCTCTGCCGGCTCCCGCCTGCAGACTCAAAACATTCCTGCAAAAGACGCATGGCCTCCCGGCCCTGTTCCCTGGCATCCCGGTCTACCACAGATATGCGGTAATCAATGACCCGGAACGCATCAATATCGTCAAAGCCCATCAGCCCAATATCCCGTCCCAGCTTCAGCTTATGCTCTGTGATATACTTAAGACATCCCATGGTGGAAAGGTTGTTGGAACTGAAAATGGCAGTGGGCGGATCGGGAAGCTCCAAAAGGCGCTTGGTGCACTGATAAGCCTTGTTGATCTTAAAATCCCCGCATGCTACATACTCCGGCACAATGGGAAGTCCCTTATCCTCCATCGCCTGGCGATACCCTTCAAACCGATCCTTTCCCGGCTTGGAGGTATCCGGCCCCGTGATCACAGCGATCTTCTTATGGCCCGCTTCAATGAGAGCGGAAACGCCATCGTAAGCGCCTCGCTGGTTATCCACAAACACGCCGTCAAACTGCGCCCCTCTCACATCCCGGTCCACTAAGACCACCGGGATCCCGGCTTCCTCCAGGCGGAGCAGATAATCCCTGGTCACAGGATCGCTCTCTGAGATAGGGGTAATGATGACGCCCTTTAACCGCTGGCTCTGAACTGCCTTCAAAAAGGAATGTTCCTTTTCCAGAGTCTCATTTGTCCCCTGGAAAATAATGTTATAATGGTAGGCTTCAGCCACCTCGCTGATACCGCTTATAACCTTAGAAAAAAATTCGTTCTCAATATCGGGAATCACTGCCCCTATGCTCAAACTGTCCTGGATACTCAGGCTTCTGGCAATGGCGTTAGGTACATAATCATACTTTTCCACTGCTTCCAGCACCTTTTTCCTGGTTTCCTCCTTCACATATCCCGAATTATTCAGAACTCTGGAAATCGTAGCGGAGGAGACGCCCACCCGTTTGGCAATCTCTCTTATGTTCATAGCGTTTCCCCTCTCATTTTCCTTTTAACCGGTTTTGTTTCTGTAACCGATTACATATATAATACTAACACGTTATTTGCTGTATGTAAAGGGTTTTTATAAAAATTATACAAAAAATATTCATTTCTTCTTTCTTAATGTTTTATTTTGAACCGGATAAAACTGATCATATTAGAAACCGGTTTCTTATGAAACAGTGTTTTTCCCAAAGCTTCCCATAATCTCCTCTTTCCAGCCCACATCTGAAATCCTGGGAACAGCGCCGAATGAAGCTTTCACCGCCTCTATGATCTGCCCGGCCGGGATGCCTCTCTTTAAAAAATTCAGCAGCTCCCCATTGGTAAAAGGCATGATCGCCACACCATCCACCATTTTATGGCTGTTGGTTGATTCCAGGGACACTGCCGCTACAGCTCTCCAGATATTGATGGTATTATGGTCCAGCTCGTCGGCAATGAAGAAGGTCATGGTTTCCTTTTCTTCATTGGCAGCCTTCAGATTAAGAGAATGACGCAGCACCGGCTCCCACTCTCCCCGTTTCTGGGCCTGCTTATTCATCAGCGTCGCCTCCAGCATAACAACCCGGTTCTCATACTGGATCACAATATCGCCGTCGCCTCCGCCTGCATGGATCATGGGCTCAAAGTCTGCATTTAATGTCATATTCAGACTGTCATAGAGGTCAAAATCCTGCCCCGACAGATAATACCAGGCAATCCCTGTAATATATTCATAGATCGTGGGGACAGAAGCTGTATCGTTGACCGCCTTCTGGATCTCCTTATCCCTCGATCGATCCGAAAACAGGGGGAGAAGTTTGATAATCTGCTCCCTGGGATATTTCTCTGCAATGTGGGCTGCAAAATCCCTGCTGACCTTGGATCGCAGCTTCGCCTGGATGGCCGAAGCTCCTCTTGCTCCCAACGCCTCTCCCAGGCGTTCTGTAATTTCCCGGATCTCTTCCTGGCCGCACCTCAAAATCTCAGTCAAGGACGGGCTGCTGCGGTACACGCAGCCTGGAAGCTCCTCATAAGCCTGGTATTCCTCATTGGTCATGGAACCGAATATCCCCTGAACCAGCCGTTCCCGGCCGAATATACAGGAAAAGGCCTCCCGATAAGCCAGCTCCGGCAGGGAGCTGAACCGGAACAGGCCTGTGGCTCCCAGGATCCTCTCGGTCGTATCAGAATACTCTCTGATGGAATCCGCCCGGCCAGAACGCAAAAAAGCAGCGCAGAACTCCTGGTTCAGGTGCTCTGACTCCAGAAAAGGGTGGCCTGCATTTTTTTCCAGAAATTCTTCCAGGCTGCAGGATCCCTTCCTTCCCATATCAAAGACAGCTCTCCCGCCTCCAAAAGCCTTGCGCAGCTTATGCCGGTTTTCCCCAACAACCTTGACCAGACTGTTATAGTGCTCCTCGGATCTCTCTTTCCTGAAATCCCAGAGCCTCCCGTAAAACTCATAATAGAGAAGATCCACAGCGCCGCTTTTTCCATTTTTTATGTGCTGGGAAAACACATCAAAAGGAAGCTTATGGTCAGACAGAAATACCTCAGGAAATTCCTTTTCCATGGTACACACCAAGGCCTCTGTATCAGAAAGGGAGAATCCTTCCGATAAGACGGCTTCTCTGCTTTCCGCATCCAAATAAGGGTTCAGTCCCTGGACGATAGAAAAAAATGCTTCCTTGTCCACCGTGTCCTTCTTATATCCAAGAAGCAGAAATACAGCCATGAAAAAGGGTGAATAAAAAGTCCGGTTTCCCTCTGGATCCGGGCTTGAAAATAACTTTAATTTTAACATCTGCCGAAGCAGGATCAGGTTAATATCGTCAATGGGCAGCAGCGCTTCGATCGCGTCCCGCTTCACCTGCTTTTTCAAGTAGGAATATCCTGCCTCTGACAGGCCCCGCTGCCTATTGACAAAGCCCATCCGCTCCAGATTGCTGGTATAATGTCTGGCCCTGGCTTCGATTGCCTCATCCAAAAGCCTTTTAAGCCTGTCTGAAAAATGATCCCGGATCCATGTTTCATTCTTATCCAAAAAAGAAGCATATCCATCTCCAAGCTCCTCCATAAAAGCATCATACTTTTTATGGGTGGCAAAAATCTCCGGGGACCGTTCCACGGCTCTCTGATAAAAAAGGAACTGCGCCTTGCTGTCAGGATAGCGTTTCCATTCTTCCTGGGGATACTCCTCTTTCAGCCCTGCCAGGATTTCCAAATAAATCTGAAGGGCATTCAGCACATCATGACGTCTTCCATTGGTATCCCAAAGGTTAAAAATCTGATCCTTTTTAATCTCCATATTCTTCCCCCTAATAATTTACGATTAAGACCTCCTCTGCCCCTGAGAGACGGTCTTTTGTGTGATAGTTGGAATTGGAATAGCTGTAATCCAGATCAATGACCCGGTAACGGCCCTGGTTTTCCCTCAGCCACTTTAAGAGAATGGAGTTTTCCTTTCCCTTGCTGCGCAGCACATTGGAAAGGGCAAAGGAAATTCCCTGCATATCAAGGCGGTCCAAAAACTCCAGAAGATCCCTCTCCTCCCCTTCCCCCCATCCTCCCTGCTCATTGTATGTGGCACAGGTGATCAGATAGGGCGGATCTGCATAGACGAAATCATGTTTATTCAGGCTGCTCCCATCAAAGGCCCGAAAATCAGAGGAAACAAACCTACAGTCCTGGTTCCGCAGCCGTTCAATGAAGGCAGACAGCTTTTCCTCCATTTTCCGGTTAAAATCCCGTTTTCCCACTGGCAGATTGAACTCTCCCCTGTTGTTAAAACGGATCTGATTGTTAAAGGAATAGACAATGAGAACATAGAGCATCACGTAGTAGCGGTCGTCCTTCTCCTGTCTCTCATTGAAATCCTTCCGCAATCTCAAAAAATGGGGCCGGTTGTAGCTCCCCACCCCGTGGCTGCTCTCACACCCATAATAAGGATAGCCGTCCCGGCTGGTAAGAGACAGCCCGTAGGCGCTGATGATCTCATAGATCCATTCCAAAACCTGATCACGTCCAAGACGCTTAAAAACAGAATAAAGGCGCAGCAGGTGATCGTTTAAGTCGTTGTAAATCACCTGCTCCGCCTCCACGTTGATCCCGACATTGCAGCCGCCGCAGAATAAGTCCACAAAGGTTCCTGTCTCTTTCGGAAAATGGGGCAGGATCTGAGGCAGAAGACGGAACTTTCCGCCTGTATAATTGAGAGGGGACTGAATCATCTTACACTCCTCCCTTTTGACAAATACATAGGAAAAGACGCTCTGCGTGGTCAGAAATATGAGACTTTCCGGCCGAAAAAGCCCGGTATTCCTCTGAAAATACCTTGACCTCACCCCGGGCCTCCAGGATCCGCAGAATATCCTCATCGGATATTTTCGCATTAGAGCGGTCATTTCCCTTTACAGCCATATTGTTATAAGAAAATAAAATATACCGGGCATCAATATGTTCCACCAGATCTTCAAATGCCTCTGCCGCCTTCTGGGTACAATAAAGACTCTTCAGATGGTCGCGGTTCATCTTCTTTGCCACCCCATAAACCTGAGGCTTTTCCCACCGGGCTACATTCTCCAATAAATGATAGGAGTCGCAGTACTGGCGGGAATTGTAGGGCGGGTCGATATATACCAGATCCGCCTGGATCTGCCTGACTAATTGGTTGGCGTCCATATTAAAGCACTGGTTTGCCGGACAATTGTCAACCCGGACAAGGGGCACGGACAGCTCCAGAGATGCCTTAAATTCCGCCCCCTTCCGGTATGCGTCATAGTGGCCGCAGGTGCGGGCAATGCGGTCCATGGCATAAAGGAGGGCGGCAATGAGGATTGCCCTCTCCCTCTGGTTGACCCTCCCTGCCCTGTACCGCTTCTCAATGTCCTCCCGGATCCATCCGATCCTGATACAGTCCTGAAGGCTGAAATAGGTGTCTGCAAAATTCTCCGCCATATAATTGGAGCCCTCAGGCACAGCCTGATTATAGTCTTCAATGGCTTCGATCACGTTCTGCGCATCATAGGTTTCAGAGCCAAACCAGGCCAGATTGCAAATGTAGTTGCTGTACATAATATCATTGGTGATGATCCGTTTATCGGGAAAGGCCGACGCCACCGCCCCGGTCCCTGCAAAAATATCCGCCACTGACTGAATATCCCGACATTCCTTCTCCACCACACCTGTGATAAAGGGGAGAAGCTTGTGCTTGTTCCCCAGATAACGCCGATTGTTGATGGAAGATGTCTTATATGTTTTCTGATCTGCTGCAAGTGTCATGATTACTCTCCTGAGAACGCCCAGATGCCGGAATACGGCCTTAGGGTTTTCCGCCTGTCTCTCTGCTGATTTACGGATCATTCTGCCAATGATTTTACCGTCTGTTTCGGCGGCTTTCCTGCCGCTCAAGCTCCTGGTAGTATATCACATCCAGCCTTGCTCCGCAAGGGATTACAGCGGAATAAAGGCAAAAATAAGAATATATGTTCGGTGCAGTTCAGGACATAAGCATTTGGCTTTTAGACAAAAACATCCTACGGAGAATGATTTAACAGAAAGCTCGCGCTCTCACAAATTTTCATAACGAAGCTCTCATAATGAAACTAATTTTAGCTTTTCCATAAATTTTTCTGATGCTTTAGAGAATACCTGATATTTTTTCCAGACAATATGCATGCCTGCTTCAGTTTGTGGAGAAAGAGGCCGAAAACACAGCTTATCGTTCCCGGTTGTATTAATGATTTTATCTAATCCGATGGCATATCCCAGTCCTTCTTCCACCATCAGAGAAGCGTTGAACAGCAGATTGTAAGTTGCTACAATCTCCAGCTCCGATAGTTCTCTGCTGATCCATGCGGTTAAAGCACCTTTGCTGTCATCTTGGTTTGAAATGATCAACGGTTTATCCCATAAATCCTTTGGACAAACGGTTTCCTGAGCAGCTAGGGGAGAATCTCTTTTCATCAAAACTCCCCATATATCCCTGAATGGCAATTCAATCGAATTGTACTTTGTATGATCTACATTTCCAAACACGATCCCAAAATCAATCAGCCCCTTATCCAGCTGTTCGCTGACGAAGTCTGCGTTGCCGCTGGAAATATGATAACGAATACCGGGATAAGAGTCGTAAAGCTCTTTCGCGGCTCTTGCTATAAAACGGACGGCATCGGTTTCTCCTGTTCCGATATAGACATCTCCCACGATCATTTGATCAGAAAAGGAGATTTCCCGTTCTGTTTTTTGCACAAGGCTTAGGATTTCTTCCGCCCGCTTGCGAAGGATCATCCCTTCTTCTGTAAGCGTCACTTTCCTTGTCCCCTTTGATCCGCGGATCAGAAGCTGTTTTCCCAATTCTTCTTCCAGCGCTTTCAGCTGAGTAGAAAGTGTGGGCTGTGAAAGGTGCAGCGATTTTGCTGCCCTGATCATACTCTGTTCTCTTGCAACTGCAAGAAAGTAAGCGAGAACACGCAATTCCATTCCTAATATCCTCTTTCTTTCTATGTGTGACAATTACAGTATAATCCCCATTTAAATAGGTTTCAACTATTCAAGTCAATAATATATAAGTATTTGCTATTGTTATTTCAACTGTCTATAATAAAATCAGAAAGATAAAAATGCAGATCGGTGGTGTCTATGAATATGGACCATAGGGAAATAAAACTGGAAAATCTGATTGCATATGGCTCAAAAGCAGCAATCGTTCAAAATTTAAAAGATGCCGGATGCAGTCAGGAAACAATTGACTGCTGTCTTGACTGTCTGGATACAGGGCAAAAACAGGAGCTGTTAAAACGATTGAAAAAACATCGAAAGGGACTTCTTGAGAAAGTACATAAAGGCGAAAAACAGATTGATTGCCTTGACTATCTGGTGTTTCAGATCGGGCGATGTTCTTTTCCGCCTGATGAACAATAAAAAGGAGACCGACTATGGACATAAGGGAGGAAACCAGCTATGAACATAATAGAAAATAAAATATTCGACGAGGAGCGTGCTCTTTATGGAAGCAATCAGCTTTTGGTAAAAAACTGCTCCTTTGACGGCCCTGCAGACGGCGAAAGCGCACTGAAAGAATGCTGCCAAATTGAAGCTGCTCACTGCTTTTTTAATCTCCGATACCCATTCTGGCATGATCGCGGACTTACTATCCGACATTCCGAGATGACAAGCAGCTGCCGGGCAGCCTTGTGGTATTCCGATCATGTGACAGTAACGGACAGCAAGCTCCATGGGATCAAAGCATTACGGGAATGCAGTGATGTAATGATCCAAAACTGCCACATCATTTCCCCTGAATTTGGATGGTCTGTTCGTAAAATCTGTATCGAAGATACTGCGGCAGTCAGCGAATATTTTATGATGCGCTCAGAGGATCTGACCTTTCGCAGAGTACAGCTTCAGGGGAAATACTCCTTCCAATACATAAAAAATGCCGTCTTGGAAGATTGTACTTTCGACACAAAAGATGCGTTCTGGCATGGCGAAAATATTACTATCCGAAACAGCACCATAAAGGGAGAATATCTGGCATGGTATTCCAATGGACTGACATTGATCAACTGTAAAATAATCGGGACTCAGCCATTTTGCTATTGCAGAAACTTGAAGCTGATTGACTGTGAAATGCTGGGAACCGATTTGGCTTTTGAAAAATCCCAGGTTGATGCAACGATCATCACCAAAGTTGACAGCATTAAAAATCCACGATCCGGCCGAATCACGGTTCCGGATGTGGGAAGCTTGATCCTGGACGATGCCAACGCAAAAGGAGAGATTCTTATTACAAATCCGAGTTAAAATGGTCAAACTGTAAGTAGAACGATTGGATCAATTGAAACTTGATGTGGGAGATCCTGTTTTTACATACGTTCCAAAAGAAAATATTAAGAGGAGGACAAAAATGGCAATACAACAAACAGCAGGCAGAGAGGCGTTAGGAGATTTCGCTCCTAAATTTGCACAATTAAATGACGATGTCCTATTCGGGGAAGTTTGGAACAGAACCAGCCAGCTTTCTTTGCGGGACAGATCGTTGGTCACTATAACCGCATAGCTGGCACGCTGTTCCCTGGAGATGTGATAAACATTCCTGCCGGTGTGAAACATTGGCACGGAGCAGCTTATACCCACGCGGTATGTTAAAAAATAGGAAGAAAACCTCCCGCGGATAGAAACTGTTTTCCCTGCTGCTGAATGATTTATTCCGTAATCGTATTATATAACCGCAAACTTTATCATAAGACTTCCTTTTCAAAAATGATCTTGATTTTCAGTTTGTCATTGCTGCAGACTGCTTTAATACTTCCCCCCATACGCTCAATCAGCATCTTGGCGATAGATAACCCCAATCCCGTTGAATTGCGGCTGGCTTCTACTGTATAAAATCGGTCAAACAGTCTGCCAACGGTAACTGCGGTCAGATTATGTGCTGTGTTAGTAAAGGTAATATCCCCGTCTTTCGTCATGACAACCGACAAATCACCGTCAGAATATTTCAGCGCATTGCTGATGATGTTGGAAATAATACGGTTAACCGCACTCACATCCAGTTCACGGAAAACAGGCTCCCCGGGTAATTCGATTTCAGGTTGGATCCCTTTCTCCTGCATGGCCGCATAGAAAGACAGCAGGCTTTCTTCCAATGCCCGAACAAGATCCATGGGTTCCAACTTTAGTTCCTGTGAGGATGTGACAACGCTGTATCGGAACAATTCTTCGGTCAGATTTTTCAAAACTTCGGTTCTGTTTTGAATGTGAGAAAGGTAGCGCTGAACCTTCTCACTCTTTTCCTCACGCGCCAGCAGATCAAGATAACCCTTGATCGCTGTGAGAGGCGTTCTAAGGTCGTGAGAGATATTAGTAACAGCTTCTTTCAGTTCCAAATCCCCTTGCTGATAACGCTGGCGTTCCTTGCGGAGCAAACGGAGCTGCATATTGATTGCTTCCGCCAGCTTTCGCATATAGGGATCACGGGTTGAAATATCAATAAGGATATTGGTATCTGCTGTCAATCGGTCCAGGAATGCATCATGGATTTCCTGTGCCGACTTGCGCAAAAAATAGACCTTTGCAAGAAGCACAAAGATAATCAGAATCAATATTTCGATGATGATTAACAGCAGATTGTCCATATCCCTTTCTCCTTATCGAATATCCTTATTCTCAAATTCCCAGCAGCTGCCAACGAAAGAAATGGCAGTCAATAAAAAGCTGCAGATTCCCGTGTATATAGGCTGAGGCACGTTCCAGACAGACAGCTGAGCAGCCTGCCCGGTAGGATTTAGGTTATGTAAAAGCAGATAAACCTGCCGAACAGCACCTTCTGCGTAATGGGGATTCATAGCGCCATTTTTATAGGGGGGCTGTACCAAAATACTGTTTGTATGCAGCGCCAGCAGCAGCATTAAGAAGGATATGATCATGGAGACCAGGATTCCTCTGGATTGGTTGGCACACAGCAATGTCAGACCGGCAAAGAAACATCCCTGAGCTATACTCGTCAATAGACCGATCAGCGTAAAACGCAAAACATCCACTGCTTTAACGTCCACTTCAAAAAATGGCAGACTCAACATGGCTGTAAACATGATGACTATCAAATAAATGCTTCCGCATCCCATTGCTGCAGCTGCCAGCTGAGCCAGCACGTAGTCTCGGCGGCAAGGTATACTCAACAGCTTGCACCGAACAAATCCTCCTGAAAAATCTTGTCCTAAAAAGAAGCTGACAAAGGCTGCCGAAGCCATGCCCCAAAGAGTTAAGGGCAGAAAGATCACCCGACTGATCGGCACGGTGTAATCCATAGCGGTAGCTTGAATTGCGACAAAACCGGCGGCAGTCACTAACATTCCGATCAAGCAGAGCCAAAAAGCAGGACTTTTCCTCAGACGGCACAGCTCGGCACGGAAACACTTAACCATGGAAACCACCTCCCACTAAAGAAATATAGTAACTCTCCAGACTTTCATTCTTTTCCTGCATTGACATCACTTCACAATTTTCTTTTTGAAGAGCCATGGTAATATGAGTCACATTGACTTTGGCGAATATATCAGCTGTCGTTTCAGACAGGATTTTGTATTCCAGATTCATAGAATCCAGAACACGAGCCAGAACTGTGGTATCGCTCACTTCTATGTGGATACATTTCCGGAAGGCAGCTTCCAACTCTCCTGCGCTCAGTTCTTTTACCATACGTCCACTATCAATAATGCCATAATAGGTAGCCAGACGAGACAGCTCGTCCAAAATATGACTGGAAATTAGAACCGTGATCTGCCTTTCACGATTTAGTTTCAAAATCAGTTCCCGCATTTCCACAATCCCCTGTGGATCAAGCCCATTTACAGGCTCGTCAAGAACGAGAAAGTCAGGATCTCCAGCCAATGCAATGGCAATCCCCAAACGCTGCTTCATACCTAAGGAAAAGTTCTTTGCTTTTTTCTTCCCAGTATTCTCCAGACCTACCAGCTTCAGCAGTTCAGGGATACCGTCATAAGAAGGAAGACCGAGAACGAGATACTGCTGTTTCAGATTTTCCTCTGCGGTCATATCCGTATAGATAGATGGTGTTTCCACCACAGCACCCATGCGGCGGCGGGATTTCATAATGTCTTTGGAGGTATTGCAGATTCCATACAGGGTAAAGTCACCGGAGGTTGGCTTCTGCAATCCGCATATGAGTCGAATTAAAGTAGTCTTACCAGCACCATTTTTCCCTACAAAGCCATAAATAGAGCCTTTAGGAACATTCATGGTAAGACCATTCAGTGCCTGAAAGTTTTTATACTTTTTTGTAAGATTCTTTGTTTGCAAAATATAGTCCATAATGGATTGCCTCCTTTGATGACTCTAGTTTATAAAATCAAAGTCAAGAAAGCGGTCAAGAAAATGTCAAGATTTCGTCAAGATTTCTTGTTCTTTCAGTTTGAAACCGATCCCCCAGACCGTTTCCACATAGTCTGCACCACTAACATCTTGCATTTTCCTGCGAAGATTGCTGATATGCTGCTTCAAGGAACGTTCTGTACAATCAGGGGTATCCAGACTGATCCTGTCAAGCAGAATACTCTTGGCAATGACCTGTTTCGGATTCTCCATCAGCAGTTTCAAAATGGCATATTCTGTTCTTGTCAGCTTCACTGGCTGATCTTGTACAGTCAAAGAAAGGGATCTTGTATCCAAAGCCAAATCTCCCACAGAGAGGAATGGGCTGTCAGCCTGCTGCTCTGTCTTGCGAAGCTGAACGGTAATTCGCGCAAGGAGTTCCTTTATATCAAACGGTTTGGTCATGTAATCCGCAGCACCACCTAACAGAAGATTTACCTTATCCTGCACGTCCACTTTTGCACTGAGAATCATGACCGGAATGTTCTCTATATGCGGCAAAACTTCCTCTCCGGACAGTCCCGGCAGCATCAGATCCAGCAACACCAAATCGGGCTTGTTTTGTGAAAGAAGATATAAAGCTTCTGTCCCTGAATATGCGCGAAGAACTGAATAACCCTCTTGTTTCAGCACTTCCGCCAGCATATCTCCGATATGAATGTCATCATCTACGATTGCAATTGTTTTCATTTTCCTTCCTCGCAATTTTTCATTAAAAATGGTTTTCTGTTCCGTGTGATTCTATTTTTCGGAACACGAAAAAACTCCATCACACTCAACTGGCGAAAGCCAACAAAAAAAGCCGGGATTTCTTTTTATTTCAAAGGCTCTCGGCTTTACTTATTTTATTCCCACTCGACAAAGCCTAATCAATTTTGTTTAGAGATTATTCTCTGTCATATTCGTGGTGCTCTTGATTATTTGATGTATCCATATTATCCTGCCTATATGGGCTAATGTTATCAGTTTGTTATCAGGATTGATAACACACGCTCTGAAACTGTGGATAATAGCAATATATTCCGGCTCAAATTATAAGCGGTTTTGCTTAGAAATACAATAAAAATTTCCGGTCTTCCTTCACAAATTATTTTTCCAAACTAATCCAAATTTCTGGTGTTAAATTCAGAGCCACCGCCGCCTTTTTAAAATCATTTAATGCATCCAACAGATGAAATGATTTAAAATCTGAAAGTTTGGTTAACCTCTTTCGATTAACTAACATCCATAAGCATACACTGCGTCCATTAAACACATTTTCCCCTATTTCTCCCGCATTAGCTAATCTCAAAGATGTTGTAGCCTGTTTTACCAAATAAACTAAATCTGCCTGTTGATGCTGATCCTTTATCATAACCACGCTCTCATCATCCATAAGATCTGCCTTCTCTATGCAATATTTTCCATTAAACTCCACAGTAATTTGCAATAGTTCCTTTAATTTCTTGGAAAATAAAGCTTCGTCATTTTCATTATAAAATATTACCCTGATAGAATTATATTTTCCTTTAATTTTTTCTTTATTATCAGAAATTGCTTCACGAATATAATTTATATTCAAAGTATCACTAATATCTGACAAATCCGTTTTGAAGAGTTTAAGTGAATATCTATAATCATTCGAAAAATTAAAACTAACTCCTGTCAACCAGTAATCACTAACATCAACATCCATAACAAAATCCCCAAAATGTTTATCTAATTCTTCATTTAAAGAATCAAGAACATTCTTATCAATAACTTTATGATATCTTGGAAGTTTAATATTTACTTCTGCTTTCAATGCTTTTTCAATCTCATCCGTAAAACAATAAAGTTCCAGTGGACTTAAATGAAAACTTTTTCCCAGCTGACGTAAATGTTTGGGAATGTTTCATTTTTAGTCCTTGTGGATCAAGGATTCGTTCTGCAAGATTTAATCCAAAATCCTTATCACAATATTTACGAACAATAAAATGCGTCTGTCCATAGGAAAATGCATATAAATAATCATTTTTCTGTATTAGGAAAAGTCCTGAAACGGATTCACTGCCTATATTTTCAGTGTAGTATGCAAATTTTTCTTCTGATAATAACTGCTGATAATATTCCAACCAGCCTCTGTTTTGGGAATGTTTTTTCGCAAATATAATGCCGAATAACTGTTTTTATCTTCATTATCTGCCTCACATTCAAATCCATTATCTTCCAACTTCAACTGTCAAATCACCAACTTTGTCATTTTCAATTCTAAAAACATTAACCTTCATGTAATCCCACCTTCTTCCCTCAAAAAATTTATCACATTATCTGTTTTCTAATTGTTTTTTCCTGTATCTTCAATAAGATTCCGTTTCAATACCTGTATCGTTTCCTGATTCTTTTTAAGAATTTCAAGTTGTCGATATGCCTTTTCTCGTAATATCTTTAGTCGTTCAATTTTAGGCACATCCTGTCTTATCAAATCTGCATTTGTATCCTCCAGATTGATAAGCACAACCAATTCTTCCGCAGAAGCAAAATCTCTGATATTAG
>CABQJX010000032.1 GCA_902464595.1 uncultured Lachnoclostridium sp.
AATATGGCGGAATAGCTCAGTTGGCTAGAGCACACGGTTCATACCCGTGGTGTCGAGAGTTCAAATCTCCCTTCCGCTACTCTGAAACCTCGTAAGTATAAGGCTTGCGAGGTTTTTGTTTTTCATTCTTCCAGTATCTAATTTTTATTTATGGACTTTTTATGGACAGAATATGATTGATTATTGCGCCAGCCCCGGCCATCTCAGTGCTCCATCCTGATCCGGAGTAAGCGTCACCGGCTCCACGATCATGCGCCCTTGATCGTCCATGACATACCACTTTCCGTCAATGGTCTGCTGCCCTGTCACCATGGCCCCGTCTGATCCCAGATAGTACCAATGATCCTTATATTGATACCATGTGTCATGCACCATGTAACCGGCGCCATCGAACCAGTACCATTTGCCGCTGTCTTTATCCTGATACCAGTCGTTTTTCACCGGCTCCCCGGTATCTCCTAGATAAAAACGCCAGCCGCTACCCTCCTGCTGCCAGCCGGATTTCTTTTCCTGATCCATAACAACACGCCAGTCCGGCAGACCATACCCCAGTATTTTTCCATAAGACTTGCTGTAGGACTTCTGACACACTCCTCCGCCGTTTTCGATCACGCCGGAAGCGCCGGAAGTATTGCCCTCAATGGTCTTGATCTTGCTGGCCGTCACCTCTACAACAATACCAGTGTGATAGGCTCGCTGGCCGTTGGTAAAGAAGATCACTGCCCCAGGCTCCGGGAATGTACTCCACCGGCCTGCTTTTTTGAACTGGTTGACTCCTGTAGGACAATAATGATACAGATTGCCTCCCAGCAACTTCTCGGCGTCCCCCAACCCGAATGCCTGCACAAATACCTCCGATACAAACATAGCACACCAGGGCTGGGCCTGGTAATTGTCGCCGGTATGGGCCTGGTAGTCCCTGGCAAAGCAGGTATAATTGTTGTTTCCCGCGTTGGCCGTAAAATCGTCCAGATATGCATTGCTTTTCTTTTCCAGGTATCCGATCCAGCCGGCGGCCTGGTCGATCAGTTTTTTTACTGTATTTTCCATGATATTCTCCTTCAAAATAAAAAAGCCCGGTACAAAACCGGGAAAAATCATGTTCAGGTATCTTGTAAATAAAATCTGCATATGCTATAATGCCAATAGGCAAACGATAGGATGTTTCCAAGTGAAACAAACGAACCCCCAGAAGCTCACACCTTCTGGGGGTTCTTCCTATTTTTATACAGTTAAGCATCTGTAGGCTGGTTACCGGTTATTTGTCGCCGTCCAACCATTTGATGATGTAGTGGCAGGCTACACCAGCCGCAACAGCGACGATAAACGATAGAATGTGATCCAAATGAAACACCTCCCTTCTGTCACCAGATTCGGAGGCGGTAACATTAGCATTATAGCACAGCAGCAGCTATGCCGCAATCAAAAAACAGCCCCCTGGAGAATCCCTCAGGGCCTGCCTATGGTTGTACCGGTGCAACTCTACTTATCCTCCGTGCCTACTGCTCTCTCATCTTCCTTTTTGGTTGCAGGGCCAGTGGTTACAAACGTAGTATCCTGAGCGCCCTTCGGTCTTGCCTTCTGGGCTACGTCATTTCTTCTCTGCTCCTCGGTTCTCTTGTCTGCATGTCCTAATGTGTTTGCCATAATCTTTGTCCTCACTTTCATTGTTGATATGTAATAGTAGTTTCTCCGGCTCTAACCCTGGCCGGATCGGGAGATAGATGGATCACCTCCTCTCAGCTATTTGCTGGCAGCTCCGGAAGCCCTGCGATGGACGTTGCCACCGACAGGATACCGGACAGCACGGATGCGCTGGCTACCATAGGCCAGTTGACCTCTCCCATGACAGCTGCTGATCCGATGGTAGCGACAAACGTCTGCGCCATGGTCTTTACAGCTCTCCTGCCTGCTGCGCGGATCCACTGACGGGTATCCACATCCGCTCTAAATACACAGTTTTTAAGCATAATCTTCACCTCCTTCTACTGGTCTATGATAGATTCCAACAGCTCGTCCCGGATCTGCTTCATTGCCTCCACTCCGTTTCCGGTAATCTGATGATTGAGCAACGCCGCCAGGCTTTTGGACTGCTGTTTTTGCATAGTCTCCAATGCGACAAGCCTTTTGTAATCCTTGTCTGAATGCTCTTCCAATTTCTGTACCCGCGCTGTCAAGCGAAAAGCCGGCTTGATTACCTTAACGATAACCGCACCGGCTCCTCCTACAATGCTTATTCCTCCGCAGATTGCTAAGAGCGTTTGTATGTATTCCATGATCTTCCTTCCTGTTCTATTGCCTTCAAGATTTCTTCCCGTTCACCTTCCGTTAAATTCTTATAGCCTGCTAAAACCTCCGAAGGATCTTCCCCTGCTTCTTTCCGTATACGCAAGGCCCGGATCATGATCGACTTTTGAATATTGCTAATCACACAGACGCACCTCCTATCATATCTGCTAAAACAATTGTTAATTCTGCATTCTCTTGGGATAGTTGAGAAATCCGCTCTGAATCGGTTGGTATATATTCTGCGGGCTCTTCATTTCCTGTTTCATCTACTGTGTAAAAAATACCATCTTTATATATATCGCCTGCCTGCACCAACCATTTGTATTCTTCTGCAAATGCATTATCTCCATAAATTGCACGAGTAATTTGATTTGCATCTTCACAATCATTGAACATGGCAATATTTTGAATAGTACCTTTTGGACTATTATCGACCATAATATAAGGTTTTGCAAATTCACGCTTCATAGCTTCCTCCTAATTATTAGTATAGTTTTATAATTGCAATCCCTGAGCCTCCATTGCCTCCAGCAGCATAAACGTAGTTTGATCCATGTCCACCACCGCCACCTCCACCTGTGTTGGTGCTTCCGTTGTGTCCGTTTTTTTGATATTCTCCACCTTGTCCACCGCCGCCAGAACCTCCATTTCCATAATTAGCACTGGACGCACCGCCTCCACCACCACCTCCAGCATATAATGTACCGGAAGATTCACCGAATACTCTTGTAGTTGAGCCTTGGCCTTGACCACTAGCGTTTCCACCATTTGAAGCACCATTTTGCGCATGTTCTATGTAACCATCAAAATCATCATACCCTCCACGACCACCTCCTGAGCCTCCATTGCCTCCATATTGACGTTCACCTCTGGCTCCACCTATCCCTCCATTAGCAGAACATAATATTTTATTGTTGCTTGTTATACTGGTTGTTCCACCTGTGTTCCCATCATATGTTGTATTGCTTCCTCCACCACCGCCACCAATAATACAATTTAATATTTGTCCGCCAGATATGGATATATTTTTGACCGTTTTCGTATATCCACCTCCGCCGCCACCGCCACCTCTACCATAAAAGTTTGATTTTGATCCATCGCCTTTTCCACCCCCGCCTCCTCCACCAACACAAAACGCGTCCATTTTGGAATATCCTTCCGGGATTGTATAGCTTCCGCTAGCAGTAAACGTCTTGTTTAAAATTCCTAAAGTGGTAGCCTGGGCATTGATAGGCGTCCCAATCATATCCCCTTTATTTGTAGTGACATACGGAAAAATACTGAAAAAATATTTTGTATTCAGATTGGGCAGATCCAGGAATGATTGAGACAAACCTCCCGAAGCCGTATTATTTCCAGCCCCTTTGTATATTTGTGTCCCCTCATTAATCCCAGGATAGCCGCTTGTACTATAGCGGATCATAACCCCGCTGTAAGGTTTTCCTGCCGCCTGATTCGGGTTCTGCCATTTTGCCAAAACTCTGCGACCAGAATAGGCGGCCACACTAAAAGACAGAAGGCTGTTGACTTCCAGCTCTCCTTCTATTACTTCATCATTGCTATCTTGCGTGATTGTCCTTTCTCCCTTTAAAATGTGCTTTTTCAATGCAGTTACATCATCAGACGTAACTCCGCCTCCGCCTGCTGCCGCTGGTATCCATATCTCACTCATTGACACTCACCCCCACAAGTTTGATATTAAAATCTTCCATTGGTTTTTTGATCGGGCAGCAGAAAACAGCCTGGCCGTCCAGCGCTTCTCCCGCCTTTATCATTCCAGCCATTTTATCCCAGACCTTGACCGTCTCTGCCGGGGTGTCCTTTTTGGCCGCGCTCATGAGCTGCACCTTGTCCGTTGCTTTCAGCCCTAGTACTTCTACTGTCTGGGTATACGGCGCGGATCCGCTCCAGTCTGAGGCAGGGAGAGTGATCTCTACCTCATTTGACATACGGTTAACTTCTCTGTTGGTGGCATTGATCTCCTTTGCCCCAAACTTATCACCCTGACGGGTATATTCTGTTTCGTCTACAGGTGTTACTGTTCCGTCCCCATTTTCGTTCAGACGAATTTTTTTCTGTTCAAACAAAGCGTCTACAAAATCTGTTTTTAAAGCCATGTATTCACATCTCCTCCCAATGTCATTTCCAAGGTTGGTCTGTTGTCCATGCCCGACTGGATATTCCGATATATTTTCAGGCAGGCGCTTTCAATCCGGTTCAGTTCCTTCCAGCCAATAAAGGGCTGATTATCGCTATATGTCTGCTTTTCTCCGATCTCAAAAGGATATGTACCGGTGCAAATGTGATCCAGATTATTCTCAAACCGGTTAATCTCATCTGCATAAAATCCATAGTCCTGATAGGTCTTGTCCTGCCCCATATCCTCAAAATCAAACTCCGGCCAGAGTTCCAAGGCCATGCTCCGGATCTCGTTAAGATTGCCCTTGATCCGGTTGTAATCCTGAATATTAAAAAAATCACTTGCCTGCCAGTCTGTTTTTGGCTGTTGCCACATAGCTCATATCCCTCCTTGCCTTAATCGTCCCGGATAGCGCTCCATTGTATTTCAAGGTATGATCTGTCACGCGGATCAGAAGATCCGGAACATACTTATTTTCCAAAAATGCAATGTCATTGGCGTCTATCCTCGGTTCTCCCCGGTACTGTAGGTTGTACTCTCTGTCAGCCTTAAGGTAATCCCCGATCCAGTCAGCCAGATCAACAGCATGCACCACATCCGATACCAATGGATTTTCCCATGTTTCCAGGCTGCCTGTAGGGTTAAGCTGGCGGCTTACCTTGGCTTGTGTTACCACATATTCCTTGCCGCTTATTACAACCTCTGCCGCTCCTGTAACGCCTGTAAGTGCTACGGTCACATAATAAGCACTGTTCTCTACAATTGTCACTTCCTGCCCTTCCTGTGGCTCTGAGAAGGCCGCAGACAGCTCATAAGATGGATTGCTAAAGTAAAATGTGTACTGGCTATCCTGCGCTGTCAGACCGATCGTTTCCCGGATCAGCTCCTGCACCTCTCCACTTTCCTGGCTATACAGGGTTCGCAGTACCTGCAATTCTTTTACTCGAGGCAGCCTCGTCCCTTCCGGCGTCTTCGTCAGCTCTACGCCATACTCCAGCACATAATCTGTGCTGTCCCCGAAAGCGATCTGATCCAGGATCACACGGTTATTGGGCGTTCCTTTGGTGAACTCAATCACCAGCTGGTCGAACTCTGGGAACTCATGGTTGATCACTGCTGTCTGCTCCAAACCTTTGACCTCGTAATCCTCCTGAATTTCTCCGCTATTGTATGAATGGAATATTGCAGTATCCGGCCAGTTACGCCCAAATATCAGCGTAACGCCAAAACACTTATATGCTGCTTCCATCGTAAGGGTAACGGTTGGATTCCTTTGGAAGATTCCATTTTCATCTGCTGCCACATCAGAGACATACCCGGTATTGAGATAGGTTCCGCCATCAGACTGGCGGGGAAGAAAATACACGGCTCCGTCTGCTGTAGAATAATCCCGCCCTGTCAATGCATACTCGTCACGGATTCCTGCGCCTTTACTCAAGATCGTATCCACATGGGAAAAATACGCTTCATCTTCAGATGAGGCGGACATCTCCGGCACAAAACTGGATTTCAGATATATCTTTCCCTTCCGATCCTGGTATAAGATACACCGCCCCGCATTGGCAATCAGCTGCAGTGCTTCTTTGTGAGCTATAACTGGGATTGGATTCTTGACGATCACGGTTTTCAAGTAGGTATCAACTCCATATTCTCTTGGATCGATTTTGGCGTCAATAAACACATCTACTGCCAGATCATACAGGCTGATCCCCTCTGGATGATATTGCCCCCGGTAATAGATACCGTCCATGTTGTCAAATCGGTCTGACGCGCTCAGGTTTAACTTCTCATCATCCGCAGACCACTCTTTCAATGCCAGGTTAATACCCGGAATCCATTCTATGGTTCCATCGTCCATTTCCTGCCCGTACAATGCCTCTATATCCTGCCCCGGTTCAAAAAAGTTGACGCTGCTCTCATCATTCTCCACATCAAAAGCCCGATCCTTATTACTGACCGTCAAACTAAAATCAATCGTAGGTAATTCCTCCGATATAGGACTGATATGCTCCTTTTTGGTAGCCGACAAAATCTTTCGGCTGTCAAAATAGATACCGATCCCCATTGTGATCTGATTGATCCGGAACCGGCTCTGCCCATTCATCATCCGGGACGGAGAGAACCGTAAGAAGGTGGCTCCCTCGAAGATCTCCTCCGTTACATAATGGCCATCTGTATTGTCTGTAACCTCCACTGTATGATTGTCAGATACAATAACAAAATCGACTGGATACGCTTTCCCAAATTCCACCGTCAGGCCCTTAATATCATGCGGAACTGGAAAACGGATCTCGATATCTCCCAAAAGTTCCTCCGTCACAAGCCCCTGATTGAGAACCACTGTATCCGCCTCATGGGGCAAAAAGTACATAGAACCATCCACCTGGGTATAATCCTGATCGCAGACAGCATATAGCTCCTGAACCTTATAATTATCCAGCGGCTTTTTAAGATCCGAGTAATAGGTATACTGGGAAGGATCTGGAATATAGGCAGACGCCTGCGCCTCCTGGTTGATAAGGCCAATGGTTACCCTCAAATGTGACAGGGGATTGCGCCATTTACGGCGCATGATCTCCTTATATGCACTGCTTGCCGCCTGCATTATTCAATCACCCCACAGTCGATCAGATTCACCTTGCAGTCCTTGTACATAGTCGGAAGCCCGTCATCATTCTCTTCCCAGACTTTAGCCGTTCTGTTCCCTGGATACATCCGCTCAGTTTTCCAGCCTCCCGTTTTCATATCCGGAAATTTGACGGTCACTACAAAATTATCAAATTCCCGAAGGATACTTCCCCAGGTGGCAGCGTCCAAGTAAGACCATTGAAGCCCATCTATCTTATCCTGATCCCGGCCTACCCTCTGCCCCACAAACTCCCCCAGAGCGTTCTTTCCCTGATTTACGTTTGTAGCTATAGTAAGTCCCGGCCCTCGGTCGTAAGATGGGTATTTGTGACCGTTGATATAGATTGCCATGCCGTTTCCTCCTTATGTTGGTCTGAGCTTGTAACCGCTGCGCTTCTCCAGATCAGCCAGCTGCTTCTTGATTTCTCTGATGTCCACATACACCGTCAGATCCATCTGCTCAATCAACTCTATAATCTTCTGTAACAGATCGATCATGATGACAAGATACTGGTCGCTCATGCCGCCGCTGTTGCGTGAGGCCATTGCAACCGCCCGATCTACCATCTCCTGCATTTTGTCCTCAGGTGCTACAATCTCGCCGTAATGCCGATTATCACCGATCATGGCAAGCTGTGACGTATTGGCACGGACAAAACCGCCTTGCGCCAAACGCGGAAGATTGACACTCGGGATCTTTGGAATTAGTTCATCATCAATCCCCGGCACTTTATCCGCTACATTATTAACCGCTTCGATCATAGCATTAATTGCGTCAATGACGCGATTGGCCATACTCTCTACACCACCGATAATCATATTGATAATCCCTTTAATGTCAGTCCAAATTCCGTCCCATATCTCTTTGGTTTTACTTCTCACAGTATCCCATATACCTGTGATTGCGTCACGCATAGCCGCGAATTTCTCATCTACAGCCGTTTTGATAGTATCCCAGAGGGTAGACAGAGTGCTCTTGATTCCTTCCCAGATCTCAGAAGTTGTGGATTTAATGCTTTCCCAAATCGTTTTGATCGTATTTTTAACATTGGTAAACAGCGTATTAGCCTGGGTCTTGATCCAATTCCAAACCGTATTTAACAGCGATTTTATACCATTCCAAATGGTGCTGGTTACCCCGGATATGGCAGTCCAAGCCAGGTTGACAATGTTTTGAATAAATGTTACAGCCCCAGATACAAGTTCCTTCAAGGATTCCCATATACCAGAGAATATCTCTTTGATCCCTTCCCAGGCGAGGCTCCAGTCACCAGTGAATACACCGACAATAAAGTCAATCACACCGCCAAGCGCTGTGAGCAGTCCTTCTATGATACCCGAAACGGATTCCCAAAATCCAAAGAATGTATCCGTAGCAATCTGTAGACAGGAAGCGATCACTGGCGCTACATTGGATGCAAACCATTCAATAAAGGGCTGCAAAGCTCCAGTCCACAGTTTTGTGATTGCGTCCGCTACTTTTCCTCCAAATTCCAAGAACTTATCAATCAGCGGAATCAGGTACTGATCCTTAAATTCAACAAATCGGCCCGACAGATTCTGCAATACTGGAAGGAAATAGGTGTTGTAGACGTCCAGCAACAGTGTTCCGATTTCCACGAACCCTTGTTTGAAGGTTGCCAGCATTGGGGCCACATGTTCACCGTAGGTTGTACCAATCTTTTCAAAAGTCTCCGAAATCAAATCTTTGATTGTAGAAAAGATCGGTTCAACCGTGCTGAATGTATCCTCCAGCGTGCTCCGGATATAATCTGCATTTTCGATAAACGGACCAGTAATGACATCTAAAATGTCTGTCTTGAATGTAGCGCCCAATTCTGTGACGCCCATAAAGGCCTCTGCAAAAATTCCGAGCAGATCCGCGGTGATCTGCTTTGCGCTGTCACTCTGGAAAGCTGAGAAAATGGTGTTAGCAGCCTTGGAAAAATCACCTGCAATCTGAGCAACACGGGAACCAATATCAAACATAGATACCAGATATTCCCTGATCCGCGCTGTGTTCTGCTGTAAATACAAGCCAAGGCCGCCTAGAAGATTATCCGCTATTGTTGCACCGATTCCAGCTACAGATCCAGCAATCCGCCCCAAATTAATCGTCAAAATGTTGGAAAATCTAGTGACTGCCTGCCCCACTTCCGGGTCATTAAAAATATCCTTCAGGCTATTCTTAATGTTAGCGATTGATGTCTGTATGCTGTCGAATACAGACGTATCTCCAAATCCACCCTTAAATCCAGCTGCAAACAGGTTCTTAAGCTCCTTAGCCCTGTCGATCAGTGCCTGGTACTTGCTGTCCATGGCTTCTACCGCAGATGTATCAACCGCGCCCATATCAAACTGGTCTACGTCATACCCACCTGCAGCTCCTCCGCCCGATCCGCCTCCATCAGATCCAGTGTCAGGGTTAATGATGTTCAGCTCATCAATTCCTGTGGTGACACTCTTCATGTCCTTTGCGGCCTTCTTAGCAGCGCTTCCTGCTCCGCCTGCAGCTTTATTAGCCTTATCTGCGGACTGTGCCACCGCTTCCATTCCTGCGGCCGCTGCACTGGTTCCACCGCCAGATGATCCTCTTCCAGTAATCATTTCCGTAAAGGCTTTGAAGGCATTAGCCAGGCTCATAAGCTTACCGATCATGGCATTGATCACCTTGATAACCGGGGTCAAGACGTTAATCAGGCCCTGGCCGATGGTAGCTTTCAAAGAATCAAACTGCAGCTGAAGAACCCGTACCTGGTTCGCCCAACCGTCAGACGTCCGGATAAAATCACCTGAAGCGGCAGAAAGCTGATCCTGCACAAACTTATACCGCAGGGCCACCTTTTCCATTTCAGACATCTTCGCAGTAGTCTTGCTGTACCCATTCGCCAGAGCATACGCGTCCAGGGCGCTCTGGGTCATAACCACGCCCAGATCCTTTAGTGTCTCTGTTTCGCCCGTGAATACTGATTTCAATTTGGTATAAGCTTCGTCCTGGCTGATGTTATAGAAAGAGGCCACGTCCCCCGCCAATCCGGTAAGGGTTGTAGCCATCTCATAAGCCGCCTGTTCACTGAATCCAAATGCTTTTGCCATGGCTCCGGATGTACCAGTGAACTTTTTCGCCATAGTTTCTGACAGTCCGAAGGAAGCCACTGCATTCTTGGCGAAATTATCCACCTGTTTGGACATCCGGGGGAATGTTACGTCCACCACGTTCTGGACTTCCTGAAGATCAGATCCCAGGCGTAGGCAATCAGCTCCAAAGTCAATCAGTTTCTTTACGGAAAACGCCGCACCTAAGACAATCCCTATCTTTTTAAGAGCTGGTCCCAAAGCTCCGGTAAGCTCTCCAGAGGTTTCTTTTGCCTGTGATCCGATACCTCGTATACTCTTTTTAACCTTTTCAGAGGCTGATTTGCTATTCCTCTCAATCTCTGACCATGCCTTTTTCATGGCTTCTGATTGATTCATTCCCTGCTTTCGATAAATCCATGCAATCGAAGAAGCCTTTGATTTTGCACTCTTTTCGCTATCCTTTAAAATAGCTTCTATTTTCTGCCGGGTTTCATCGGCGGAAGCATCCACTTTTCTGAAAGCTCCAGCCATCTCATCGCATGACCTCTGACATTTTTGCGCTGAATTTGAAAAGGCTTTTTCAAAATCCGCCTTTACTTTCCGAGATGTATTGTCTATTGCTGTCTTGATTTTTCCTAATTCCAGCGATATGTCAAAACTAATGGATGCATCAGCTGCCATATGTACCACCTGCCTCTATCTGTTACTCAGACATCGGCACATAATGGCACTACTTGTCCGGATGTATATCTACCTCGAACTCTTTCCTGCAATCCCGGCCCTTGCACCGCACAAAAATCCCTTTTGCACTGGCGTCAGGATCATAATAAATCGGCATCCGGTATCCGCAGTATGGACACCGGATCTGCTTTCTTACTTTTTCAATTTCTGTCACCTCCTACTAACCGCACATGGCTGCAAACATGTTTTCCAGTTCTGCCATGCTCTGCTCAAAGGTTTTCTCATCCATGATTTCAGCTCCCCGACTCCTCCATTCGTCATAGATCCGGTGCTGATCCTTTGAAAAATGCTTGATAACATCCTCGTCCGTCTCAGACCGGATTGCTACCACTCGTCCTAAAGCGGTCTCCGGGGATAATCCGGCGATCAGTGCCTTAAATTCACCCCAGGAAACCGTTTCAAACTCTTTTGTCCTGATTCTTAACCCGTACTGCGACAGGAAACTGGATACAATCAAATCCCAATCCTCAAATAGATCGTAGTACGGGTCACTGCTCTCCCGGCTTGTTATCCTCGTTTCCCACAATCAGATTTACCGCTTCTGGAATCAATACAAATAAATCTTTAATATCCAGTTTGATAACATTTTCGATCACATTCTTTGATTCCTGTGGAAACAAGATGTCATATGCCACGCCCATCTCTTTTAATCCCGGATCATCATTTGCTGATATAATTCCCATCACCCTAAGAACGCTTGCAGCATCAGCGTTCACTTCTAGCTCATGACCCTTGATAACAAGGTACGGATTTCCTTCAAAACTCAGCTTTTCTGTAATATCTACTTTTCTTGACATTCTTTTTTCCTCCTTCTATTCAGACACCTACGCCTGGAGCTGGTGTAAATTCCGGCTTGCCATAGCATGTTACTTCAAATTCAAGGGTATCAAGATTTGTAGTATCTCCGCCTCCTGGTGTGGTAACGTTGACTACCACAGTGCATGCCAGCTTTGCTCCAGATACCATGACCCACTCAAATTTTGTCATAACATCCTGCCCAAATTTCCACGCCAGGCCTGCAATATAATCATTTCCAGGATCCCCTACAGACCGTTTTCCCTTAAAAGCAAAGGACAGCTTCTTTCCTGTCATAGCTGACTTAGCCCAGCCCTTAGCGTCCATGGCATACCACTCCTCCACTGTTCCATCAATGGACGGAGCAAAGTTTTCAAGATCAGAAGGCATTACCATATCCTCATCTGAGCTGGTCATGCCTTTAATCCCGAACTTAAATTCGTTATTATGTACCGGATAGACTTTAGCTTCTCCTGCCATTTCTTACCCTCACTTTCTCTGATATACAAAATCCAGCCAGATCACATACTCGTATACCCCGTTATCATCTGTACCTACCGGCTGTGGTTCCGGTACCTTAAGGCTGATCTGATTAACATGGGTATCGCCTATCATCAGGCTGGATCCATTTCTAAGTTTCTCAAATAATTCATAGGCTGCCTGTTCTGAGGCCCGTACGTCCTTATCCCAGTGGATCAGCAGGGATATGCGCCGGATATCATAGGAGCTGTACTGTGAGCCTCCCAGAGCTGTCACAGGCTGTCCAGAGGCCTTACGGGGATATACACCTATGGAATGCTCTTTTTTATTATCCATCTTGCCGATGTACACCATTTTGTACTCCCCAAGACCCGCTATGTACCCTCGAACATTGTCTAAGGTCAATATCATACGCCACCTGCCTTTTTATAATTCTCCTTAAAAGCTTTAAGAACAAAATCCGCTTTACTTCCTCCGGGCAGCCAATCTTCAAACCAATGTCCCTTTGCATTCGGGTTTTCATCTGTCTGGAAGTTATATTCCGGATGGTAGTACAGCCTCCGGGCATATGGCCCCTCATGTACAAGCGAAACTTTTCCGTTTTCTTTTTCAGAATAATCCAGAAAAAATTTTTCCCCTTGTAACGTTCCATTATCTCTAGGGACAACTTGAGCTTGCTGTACTTCTGTATGAAGTTCTTCTGCAGTGTGTTCTAAAGCCATCACCGCCGCCTGGGTAAGCTCATTGATCCTTGCCATATTCAGTTTCACAGAAGATTTCACCTGCATCAGATCACCTCCAGCCGACAATAATTGACCGTCCCGTCCGGGTTTCGAGCCTTGCTCCCCTGCAAGATCCGGCGTACCTCACCAAACACCGTTACTGTACCTCCGCTTAAGGAAGGCCACCCTGGGGCAATATCTCCCGGAAACAGGGCTGTGCCTGTGATCTGTACCAACTTCTTTTCATCGGTCAGCACCGTTTTTGCCTTATCCTGAAAATTGCACAGAAGGTCAAGATCTAGAACCATCTCCGGCTGTCCGTATTCGTCTGTTCCCTCAGATTCCAGATGTATGTGGATCTGGGTCTTGCACAGACGTTTCGGAACTAAGCATGGATATTTCATAACATCACCTCGCTAAGCGGCAGCATAACCCGGTCTGACAGAGTAAAGCATACACATCTCGTTTCATGGCAACTCCCTGTTCTGTATACACATTCCAAGAGCTGCCAAATTGAGCGGATACGCCGTTGATACTATAGCTTTGCAGGATCGTGTCAATCTCGTCCGCATTTTCGTATTCAAAATCCGCCTGCTGGCAGACCACCTCCCGGATCAGCCCCTGCTGAAATGGTGTAAGCTCAGAGATTCCCCGGCCCACAATCCGGTTGAAGGTCAGGGAATCAATGTGACGGGAAGCCTGTCGAAGGGCGCTTACCAGCTGATCCTCCGGGATCAGGCTCCCACCGTACTCTCCTAAATAAAAATCAGGCGTAGCATACGGCTCATATGCCATATCACTCACCTGCTTTCTTGGACGGAGCCTTCTTGCTGGAATCGTTTGGCTTTTCTGCTGTTTCAGACGGTTCCTTCAGGAACGCATTTTCCTTCTGAAGATCCTCAATCTGCTTCTGAAGGTCTTCCTTTTCCTTTACAACAGCCATATACGTTTCATATGGTACGGTCTTTCCTTTGCCGTAGGCAATCATGTTTCCATCATCATCTTTTACATCAAACCCACTGTCCTGATATGCCTTTACCTGATCTCCATTGATAACATATTCTTTGTTTCCTTTACTTGCTTTCATGTTCTCTCCTAATCTCCTGCTTCCACATTCATGGCGCATCCTTCCACTTTTTTCTCTAAAAGGAACAGGTCGCCATAGTTACGATTCTGATACAGGTATCCGTCTGCTGTACGGCTGTCCGTTCCTGGAGTAAACAGCTTGATATAGCTATACTTATCCCGGCATACCACGCAGCTTGTGTGAATCAGGATCCAATTGATCTGCTTCGCGTCCTCCGCTGCAACACAGCCTTCCGTAAAGTTATACTTCGTCTTCATCCGGGCTGCTGGAACCATCTTAATGACAACATCGTCCAGACTGTGGACTTTCCGGTTGATCGTGGACGGAGTATTGACAGAGATCACTCTCTGCAGCCCCTCTGCCTCCTTCACGATCTTTCTCATGGTCGGCGTCACATATAAGATCCGGCCCTCCTCTGGAACTCCTGCCTCGTCCATGCGGGCCATCTCCTCATCAAAAGCTTCCAGGAAGTTAGCTGCGGTGATCACCGTCTTGTCGATTCGGCCGGAATATGTAGTCAACTCTGTATGGAGCTTGCTGAAACGGTAGGAATCCTTCTCTGGGATTGCCTGTTCTGTCTCAAAGACATTCTGAATATTGGCTACAGACAAGGTAAGGTTCGTCTCGTCAATATCCATTGGATCAATCCAAAACTCCACATCACGGTCATGCTCCAGCTTCTTAGCCTCCCAGTCATTCCCCAGAGTGCCTGCATTAAATCCTGGTGTTCTGGTGTGATCCTTATAACCAGACACGGTAATTCTCGGGAGTTTAATCGTCTGTGCATTAATAAACTTGACCTGTGGATTGCTCTTTGTCAGCGCGTCTGAACATAACTCCTTTGCATACTTCTGCTGGAGCAGATCCGTAAACGTTGTTGCATAATCATAAACTGCCATGTGTTACTTCCTCTCTTTCCTTAAGTTAATCCGAAAGCTGCCTTTAAGGCCTCGTCTGATCCGCCTGCCTGCTGATTCCCACTGGCTGCGCCTACCTGCACAAATCCGGCAGTTCCGGCAGCCTGTGGCTTCAATGCTGGTATATCTTCCAATACCTTATTGAGCGCATTCTTCATGGTTTCATCATTAATTTTTCCGTCCTGTCCCATCACCTGGCTTAAATCTGCCATTTTAAGGACATAAGGAATCGTTTTGGCATCCAGCCCCAGCCCTACCGCCGCCATGGTGGCTGCGCTCTGGATCTGCGCCTGCTGAGCTGCTGCCTGTGCCTGAGTGAGCTGTTGCTGCATAGCCCCTACATCCGGCTGCTGGGCTGCCTTCTGCTGCTTGAACGCTGCAATTGCCTGCTCCGCTTCATCTTTAGACAATCCCTGTTGCTTAAAATAGCCCTTCAACACGCTATCCTCCGTAGCTGCCTGCTTTCCCTCTAAAATCTGGGCAATACGGTCGTAATCAATCGTCGGAGGCTGATTGATTACGGCAGATGTTCCTGACTGCTGTGTACTATTCTGCGGTGGTGTTTGATTTCCTTCTCCAGACTCTGCGAACAACTGAAGATTCATAGGAATCCTGCTTTTTCTCATTTCATTACTCCTTTACAGTTTTTCTTGTGCTGTCTGCACGTTACAGTTTTCGGGTGTCTCCCATCTACAGTTGATGTCGGTGTGTCTCACCGTAGTTTTAAGCCTTCGGGCATAAAAATAACACCCAGGAAAACCTGCGTGTCTATGACTAATCCTATGACTTGTTATGACTAAAGCTCTATGCCTTCCATTACTGCCCGTGCTTCCAGAACCGCAATATAATCCGTCATAGCTTTTACCTGCATACTGTAAATGCTTCTGGGGCAGGTCGGTTTAAAATCCAGCATACCCTGATCCCATTTATCCAACATGGCCTTCAGCTTGTGGTATCGGATCGCAACCTGACAATACTCAGCCCTAAAGCGTTCCTTATAATCTGGGCTGCTCATCATCTCAGCTGTATCATCTAATCTCATTTCTCTCTTACACTCACTCATCTCTTGATCTCCTACTCAATTCTATCAATTCCGTACTGTACCGCACATTCATGCTCTATCTTGCACCCTCTGGCCTCCTGCCAGCCCGGAGCAAAATATGCCACATCGGCGGTTGAAAGCAACTCCAAAGACTTTGCCAAAAACCATAACGGCCGCCGTACGTCTGCTGGTGCTGACTGAAAGAATGAATCAATCACCTCAATCGGTTCCCCTACCAGTTTCTCTGCCTCTTTAATAGCTGCTTTCCTCTCCGTTAAAATTTCTTCGTCCGTTTTTCCTTTCATGGGCTGCGATATAAATAACTTTTTCATCTCTCGATCTCCTTTCCGCATTTCACACACCGCCTCACATACCCACCATAAGAGCCATGGCGGCGACACCAGTGCTTTCTATACCGGTGTTCGCAGTCGGGCTTAGCCCGGCAAAAGAACCGTTTCAGCCATCTTAAAAATCTACTCATTGTACACTCCTTCCTGTTGCGACGTCGCAACGCTAAAAATGAGTACAAAAAACCACCGGCCATTACTGACTGGTGGTATTAATATTCTGCATCAGGGTCATAATCTTCTTCCCATAATTCCCAGATAGTTATATGTTTTTTGATACATTCCGTTAGCATATCTATCCATTCTTGTGTGCTGTATGATGATGGCTCTGTAATTAAATCATCTCCTATTTCCTGCCTGTATCTGCGAATAACTTCTATCATCTCATCAGCTTTTGGGTCTGGTTTCACATTCTCTGGCCTTAAAAAATCTGGTAAACTCATATTTTATCCCTCCAATAGTTTTAAAAACTCCTCCCTGGCCGAAGGAAATATTTGTGATAAAATATCTATCTTTTCCACATCATTTCTTGCGTAGGCCTCGAAGAAGTGAGCAAAAGCTTCTTTCTCCAACGCATTATCCCGATCCCAGTATCCCGTCTCATGGCCATATCTCCCTCGACACCTATTTCCCGTCAAACCACCAGCCATGTCTGATATAGCATGATATTTATCAGCTTTTAATGCATTTCCGATTAACAAATATGCCTCCTCTTGGCTTACATTATACTCTTTCATATATGCATTTACAACATTTTCAAAATCACTTTTAAGTGCGGTTTTGAAGTCTGGAGTTTTGTATGATAAATTTCCTCCTGCCCGGTCAATACAGTGTCCGATTTCATGAAACGTAGTGGTATATTTCCCCCTAGAATTGTTTTTATCTTTTTTTAAATTGACCCTTATCCCTTTTTTTTCTGTTACCCCGGTTCCTGCGGCATTTTCATTTATGAAAGCTACCTTATCAGCATGTTTTAAAAAAATTCGTTGAATCCTGCCATCTGATTGGCTGAGCATATCTAATAGATCAGTTTTATATTCACTTTTAAGCTGACTAACCGATATTGGTTCATGTTCTCGCAAGGTATCAAATACACCGATTGCCTTTCTCCAGAGTCTTTTCTTTAGCAAATACTTTTTCCGGTTCTCTGCATCTAGCGAATGTTCAGCTAAACGGCTGAACTTCTCTTCCTGCCGCTTCGCATACTGCTGTTTCTGTTCTGCTTCGTATTCCTGTCCGATGGCCTCCAATTCTTCTTTTGTCCATGTATCATCAGCTGTTGAAATTCCAGGGAAATAGGTTGTGTGGCTATCCCGACACCTCGGATGGTATAACCCCTGGCTGATGGCATAACTCATCAATGGATATTTCTTCCCGCTCTCTGGATCCACTCCGTCCTCAGATCCGCCGCTCCACACATCATCGATCAGAACCTTCCCACAAAACGGGAGACACTTGGGACAGGGATTTCCACGCTTGTTGACAATTACCGTAGCTATTCCCCATTCCTTCCGCTTCTCTCCTTCGCCTTGCAGGTATGCCCGCTTGCTGGCTGTCCGGATTGCCATATCAGCATAATCAGCCAGCGTATGTCGGGCTCCATTGATATACTGTACGCAGTTAAGGCCGCGGGATAACATATCTTTTGTAGCCATGTCTACAGCCTTCCCGTAGGTTCCTGCACCGGTATTAGCGTAAACCTGCGCATTATAAATCGCTTTCCGATAATCGTCCTCCGCCTTTCGCAGGATCGCAGTCTCAGCCCTCTCCATATCGTGAGTGGTGGCCTCGATCAGAGCTTCCAGCTTACGGTCATTCAAGCGGAAGAACTCTGCCGTCATGCCCTTACCGATCTTTTGGACCGGAAATCCTTTTTTTATCGCCTCCAGTATTTTTATTTCCTGCTGCATATTTCCCGTTTCTCTGGCCTGCCGGATCAGAAGATCAATCTCACCGTTTATTTTCTGGAACTGCTTCTTATACTTCTTCTGGTTATCCCGTTTATACTTTTCCAGGGCTTTCAACTGCTCGACCTGCCACATGGACCACTCAATGCCCTCCTTCGTTTCTTCGGCGCGGTGATGGTCCATATTACGGATCATGGAAGCGATCAGCTCATTTTCAATCACTTTAAAAGCAGTTGTAATGTCATACTCATTCATTCTGATACTTCGCTTTCAAATTCTCCATAATCCGGGCGCAGCGCTTTCGATTCTTGCACCTAACACTATGAGTCATTTTTGGGGATTTGTGACCAATGCATGTACAATCAAAGGACTCAACTTCCACCTCAAAATCCGGGCAATAATCACAAAAATCTTGCAAAAGCAATGTAAATCCTGGAATATCCATAGTAGCTACCTCCCGTTTGCATATACTTTATACCCTGCCGCCTTGAATTGGCGGATCTGTTTTTTCAGCTGGGTAATGCTCTTGCAATGATCCAGACGCATTTCTGCCTGTCCATCCTTTTCAATAGCGTACACCCCAAAGGGAACCTGCTCACTTCCCAGCGCCAGAAGGCTCTTGTACCGTTCCTGATTCACCACCCAGACCTTTTTTCCCATTGTCACTACCATCCGATCTGCCTCCTTCTGTATTCAGTTGAAATGAACCGGCGGACTGATTGATCCCCGGCTCTTCTACCTCGGCGATCCCCTGTTCTGACTTTAAACGGGCAATTTCCTCATTCTTCCATTTCTCATCTTTGGTATCTCCATACAATTCTTCCACCTGTGCTTCTATGCTCATCACCGGAGCGCCTGGCCTGGCCTTAGATAAAGTCTCTATCTGGCTCTCAAAGGAGGGGTTCGCATACTCCCCAAATGGAATATCCACTTTTACCTCCTGGATTGGCTTTTTCAGCAGAGTATTGTAGGCATTGATCGTCACACTGACCAGTTCGGGAAGTGTTTTCTGGAGCGCATTCACAATCGCATTTCTAGTATACAGCGTGGTCTTTTCCTTCTCCCGCTGGGCTTCTGCATTATCCAGTTTCTTTACATCAATCCCTAAAGTAGATGGGCTGATGATCCCCTGCAGGCAAAGATCCAGGGCAGTTATGTAAGTCGCCAGGTAGCTTTCGTGAGGGATTGCCGGCTGCTCCACGTCAATCTTGTTTTGGGCTCCCTCCCCCATATCCTGATCGGTTTGGATGTAACGATTATCAAAATGGTTTGGCTTTAGCACTTCGCCTGTATGTGGGTTCCGGGGCAGAAAACATTCAGGGATATATTCTTTTGCCCGTCCAGCCCGCAGAGCCTCCATCCATTGGGACCAGGTCTCATCAAATGCGTCAAATGCATCTAATTTTCCATCAAAAATACTGCCCCCACGTCCCTCCCACTTTGTGGATTCATAAATCCGCAGTGGAACTGCCAACAGCAAAGAGGATTCAAAGCTGACATCTTTTATCCCCTTTGTCGCCTCAATTGTGTCTATCAATACCTGCTCCTCCCCACGGTACAATATGTTCTTTACATATCCATAGCCATAGTGCTCATGGAGTGTGTATTGCACATATCCATCCTGATATGATGTTTTAAAAACAATCTCTTTCACCCGATCCCGATTGCGGATGATCTCAATTCTATCCCCGGAATACCACTCTAAAATCGGGTACTTGCTTACACTGGTATCAATAGTGATCTTGAACGCACCATCACCAATGTACAGCACTTCCCGCAATGCACGTTTTAACTTTTCATAGAAATTATTGTTTTTGGGATCTGCGATCTCCTCCCATACCTTTTGAAGCTGCCGGTTTTCTGTAAAATCAAAATCACCCATATCAGCCAGGACGATCTCCGACAGAATGCGAACTATAAGCCCGGGAAGCCCGGTATGGATCTTCCGCATTTCCATTCCTGGTGTGCACTTGCTGGCCCAAAATTTATATCTGTCTACATACTCCGGATTCTGCTGATACATCTGCTCCAGCTCGTTTCCATCTCCCCGATACCAGATCCGGTTTCGGATCGCATTCAGTTCAAAATCCATCACCTCATTGATCTGAATACTGTAAGGATTTGCTGGCGTTACATTTAACCAGCTGCGGATCCCCCGCTTAATATTCTCATTCAATGTCGCTATCCACCTCATTCCTCATCCTCCTCAAAGCCGATCATCTGACGGTAAGGAATCCAGCCATATTGGCTGGCATTAATTGTATGATCGTTTCTGTCTTCCGGTTTATCTTTGTCTTCCAGCCAGGAATACCGCTCCAACTCCGCCATATGCTCCTCACAGGTATCCACTACTAAATAACACTCCTGCTGGATCCAGCCCAACATCAGCTTAATACGATCCAGAATTTCCACCTTTTTGTAGGCGTCCAGGAAATTATAGAGGCAGCCGTGGATCCGTTTGTACTTTCTAAGCTCTGTGATGGTTGCCTGATCCGCACTGTCTATGAATACATCTTTTGCAAATCCCCATTCCTTCCGGTTCTTTTCCAAGAAATCCACGAACTTTACCGCCGTGTCTGATGGGGCAAGAGGGCAAGACAGATCTGCATTACTGTAGACCTTTTCGGACAGCACCAAGATCCTCCGGTCCATTGTGACCGCCTGGAATATCATAGCGATTGTGTCAGGAGATTTCGCAGAGTAGGAGGTATCTAATCCTGCACTGAATTTTTTGATCCTTATACTGCCATTTTTTATTTGTTCGCGCACCCATTTTGCAGTAACCACATGTTTTTTACGGTCGAAATTGGGAAAAATCAATCCTGTTGCCTTCCCCCTCAGCCCCAGAATCTTGTTCTTCCATATCTTAGTCCCCTTGGGCGTATTCGCTATGATCTTATCTATCTTTTCTTTCGGAAGGCCAAGGTTGTGGACAAAAGAAAAGAACCAATGCACCCAGCCGGGTTTTGGTTCTTCTTTCAGCTCGTTTCGGATTTCCTGTGGCGTTTCCTCTTCCCATTCCGGCAGAGGCCGGGAACAGTTGATGTATTCCCGATAAACATCCAGGTTTGGATCATCCGGATTGAGGGTCGCCATAAAGTAATCACAGCGCATGGCAGCCTCACGGACAAAATCTATATCGGCTGTATTGACCTCATCAATATACAGGCAGCCGTACTGACCGCCCAGAGCCTTCTGCCACTTCTTCTTGTCTCCATATCCCATGACATATACAATCTTATCGCCCTGGGACGTGTGAAACAGAATGTGGGGGATCTTATCGTCCTTAGTACCGTTGCCGTTATATTCAGCCAGCACACCAAAATCATCTATGATTCCCAGATCCTTGTTAATGATGTTCTTCTCAGCAGTTCCTGTATCTTTAGCAGCTATGATATGCAGCTTCTTAGGTGACTCTGCTACCTTAAGCATGAATTTAAACAGGCCTACTGTTGTCTTTCCGGCGGCTGTCGTACCCTCCAAAAACTCCACAGGGGCATTACAGCGGAGGAAAGCCTTGTATTTTTCAGACAGCAACAAACGCTCTGTGCTCACTATCCATCACCGCCGTGCATCTGCTGGATCAGATCGTCCAGTTTGGTTTTCTCCGTTTCTAGAGTGCCCGAAACCTCCAACTTGTCCTTGAACATGCCAAGGTGGCGGCCTGCCAGATCTAACGCTTTTGTTTTGTCCCAGAACTTGATCTCCCTCTCAATTCCCTCTCCCCCATCTTTGGTCGGGAATCTCTTTACCTTGACGGATGCTACAGCTGCCAGGTCTTCCGGAAGTGCATCCTCTCGAATGGTAGCCTCATCAAAATTAACTACCTTTGCAGGATTCACCAATGCGATGCAGGCCAACTCTGTCAAAATCCTGTCCTGATTGATACCTGTCCGACGGGATCGCTCTGCCATGGCTGTTTTAATCGCGTCTGAAACTCTAGTTTTCCCTAGTAGTTCCGAACCTATCTTATCTGCATTCCCTGGACTATATCCTGCCCTGATAGCGGCCTGAGTAGCATTCAGGTCGATTAAATATTCATCAACAAATAATTTTTGTTTTGGTGTTAATGCCATCAGACCACCTCAAATCTGTATATATTGTACTTATCTACAATATTATCCACAATATGTTGATAACTAAGAAAGACCCCCGCCTCAAAGCAGGAGCCTTTCTTAGAAAAGAAGAATTATTTATGGTAAGGGCTTGCGGGGGCTGGACTCGAACCAGCGGCCTTCTGGGCATGAACCAGACGAGCTACCATCTGCTCTACCCCGCTATGGGGAAAACCGGCCGCCAGGCTGTGACACCTAGCGACCGACTGGGGGGGAGCCGTCGGCTGTATGCCTTTGGCTTCTAGTTTATAGACTATCAAATTTCTTCAGGACATTGGGGGACATTTTCAACTTTTTCAAAAAATCTTTGAATCCGTTTCTTAACATTCTCATCTGTATACTTGATTTCTCTATCCGGGTACTCATGGTTCATGCAGTCTGCTGTTTTCACATAAGACAGTCCATCAATGAAGTAAAATCGGAACATTGTCCTAAGCTCTGCCTTCTCAATACTCTCTATGTATTCTTCTGCTTGGCAGGTCAGATCCAACAGCTCCATTTCTTTTAGCTCCAGCATACGCCTGTATTTGGTACGCAGCCCCTCTTTCCTTCGATACTCAGGATCCGGGATACCTGTAATTTTAATTGAGCCAATCGTCCCGTCTTTTCTAGTTCCTTTTACTGTGTCTGACACTACTGGCGGATTTTTTAAAAACTGATCCAGTTTGCTAATCCGCTTTCTTAAATCTTTTATCTCCACCTTCATATCGCAGTATTGGACGAGTATTTCTTTGTCCAACGGTATCACCTCCCATCTGGAAACCGCTTCCTGTATTCCCTATGTCCCTCTAAATACTGTTCTTCCTTCCTTTGCCTGCCTAACAGCTGGCGCAGCTCAT
>CABQJX010000033.1 GCA_902464595.1 uncultured Lachnoclostridium sp.
ACAAAAACGGAGCTGCTGCTCCAGTAGATTATTTATCTACTTTTGCAACAGCCCCTCCCGGGACATCCCGGGCAGCAGAAGGCAGCTGGCGGGAGATGACAGAAGGCTCCGCCAGGTACTGGGCCTATGTGGATCCCTCCGGAGCCCCGGTCTGCTCACAGAAGGTGGAAATTGACGGCAGGATTTACTTTTTTGACCATATGGGCCGTATGCTCACCGGCTGGGTATCTGAGGACGGATTGCCTGTAGATGACAGCAGCGGTGAAGGCTACAAGGACGGTCTTTACTTCTGCGGCGGCCCTGAGGAGGGCTGGGCAGTTACGGGATGGAAATACATTGAGATATTTAAGGAAGATGGGGGAACCGGCCGGAAGTGGTTTTATTTTAAAGAAAATGGAAAAAAGGCCAGCGATACCAGGATCACGGAGGAAGATGAGAATGGACGCTATCACTATTATTTAGATGAGGATGGAATACTGAAATCTTCCAAAAAGGTCAGTGGTTCCCAAAAAACCGTCCGAAACCGAGAGGGAGAAGTGCTCTCTGGGGTATGGATCCAGAGGGTTCCGGGAAGCGGTCAGGACGCCTATGCCCATGAAAATAACATTTCCCGCTGGTATTATGGGATCAGCGGCGATCGGGTAGCTAAGGACGGCATAAAGACCATCGACGGCAAAAAGTATCTCTTTGACCGGGCAGGGATCATGCGTTCCGGTCTGGTTGCAGTGAAGGATGGGGAATATGACCATACCTTGATCAACCGGCTGGACGATCAAGACTGTTCTAAGGAGGAGCTGCAGGCTTTGGATCGTTCCTATCAGGTTATGTACTTCGATGAAAAAAATGGAGACCGAAAGACGGGACGGCAGAAGCTTCTGGTATCCGGGGAGGAGGAAGTGTTCATGTTTGACAGCCGTGGGCTTGCAGTCCACGGAGAGTATGAGGGAAGACTTTACAACAGAGGGATCCTGGAAACAGCGGATGCAGATCTAAAGTATGAGATAGTGGAGATGGACGGTAAGGAATATCTGATCGACACGTTAGGAAAGGTGAAAAAGAAGGGAACCTACGAGGATGAGGACGGCGCTGTCTGGAAGGTGGAGCGCCAAGGAGGAGAGTATGTGATCACAAGGGAGTAAATACCCGGAAAATAAAATAGAATGAAACATAAAATGCCCGTCCGTTCCAGCTGATCAATTGCTGGAACGGACGGGCCGATTTTTATGCATCAGCGCCGGTGGCCGGGGCCATAGCCCGTATCCTCCTCGCGTTCCGAGGAAGGCTGATAACCGGGACCGATCGGGCTTACGATGGGGCCGGAGCCTTCGCTCTCACCGGGCGAGGGCGGGATGATCGTGGAGACGCTGGAATGGATATTGCAGTAGCCGGGGATGGCAAATACAGAGTCATCAGTAGCTGAATCCTCCTCTTCCGGAAGCGCCATGCAGACCTTTGCAGTCTTATTGGGGCAGAAGGCAGTGGGGCGCAGGCCGGAGTCGGCGCATACCGTTACCTCCACATGCTTATCGCAGACTTCTGTAGGGGCTGTTCCCTTTGCAAAGTATTCCGTATACACGGCATTTCCCCGGGGATCATGGTTGCAGACCCCGGAAACGGCCCGCTTGCCGGACTTGCGGCAGATTTCTGCGGTCTCGATGCTGTCAGGCACGGCAAAGCCGGTGTCCGTCATGCCTTCATGGACACGGTTCATAATATTTCTCCAAATATCCTTGTGGAAGGAGGTTCCTCCGTTGTTCACGTTTCCGTGCTTTAGCTTCTGGTTGTTGTCGCAGCCGCCCCAGATGCCGGCTGTATAATAAGGAGTAAAACCGACAAACCACACATCGTTGTTGGCTGTAGTGGTTCCGCTTTTTCCGGCGGCAGACATACCGGTGAGGGCAGCCCTGGTACTGGTGGAATTGATGGAGACACCGGAACGGGCAAATTTACGGTTGGTCTTCATGGATTCCGACATGGCATCCGTCAGAAGGAAGGCGGTAGAATCCTTTAATACCTGTTTGGTCTCAGGCTCATTGTCGATGAGCACCTTTCCATTATGATCCAGGATCTTCGTAAAGAAGCGGGGCTTCGTGTAAACGCCGCTGTTGGCGATGGAAGCGTAGGCGGCAGTCAGCTCCAGGTTGGATACGCCCTTGCTCAGTCCTCCCAGGGCCGCCGCTCCGCCTAAATCGTCCTTTGTCAGGGAGGTGATGCCCATGTTTTGGGCATATTCAATCCCTAACTGGGGGGTTACGGTATCCATAAAGCAGCGAACTGCTACGATATTCATAGAGTAGATGATACCATCGCGGATACTGGAATAGCCGGTAAACCCATAGCCCTTGTTCCACCAGTTACGGAAAGTTTTGGTTCCGATGGTGTAAGGGGCGTCATAGTAAACCGTTCCCAGGGTAGCGCCGCAGGCGTCAAGAGCCGGTGCAAACGCCGTGATCACCTTAAAAGAGGAACCTGGCTGGCGGTATACATTGCTGGCCCGGTTGAGGGTCAGGCTGGCGGTCTTTTCTCCGCGCCCGCCGCTTAAAGCCTTCACTTCCCCTGTGTGCTGATCCATGAGCACAAAGGAAGCCTGAGGCTGAAGGATCAGGTTCTGGCGTTCCCCGATGACCTCATCTCCCTCCTTTAAGAGCCATGCCTTATACTGGTCAATATCCGCCTGAACCGCCTCCTTGGTGGCATAAAGCCCCTCGAAGGAGGAATCACCCAGAACATTTTTGCGGAAGGATTTAAGGTGTTCCTCAGAGAAGTGTTCTGTGGATCCATCGGCGTGGGTAAGGGAAAGGCGGTATTCTACGGAGTATTTTGCGGCGGAATAGTTATCAGGATTGTTGATCTCCTCATCTACAATGGCCTGAAGGTCAGGATCCTGGGTAGTATAGATCTGAAGGCCGCCGGAATAGAGGAGGTTTGTGGCCTGGCTTTCCGTATATCCTAACTTTTCCATGAGAGCCCCGGTCACCTGCTCAATGAGCTCGTCCGTAAAGTAGCTGTAATGGGTATTGGTCTCCTTGGCAGCGGTGTCCACGTTCTGGATGCGGTCGTATACATCGTCTGCCAGGGCCTTTTGCTGGTCATCTTTTGAGATATATCCCTGCTCATACATATACTGGAGGACAATGCTTCTTCGCTCTGCATTTTTTTCCCGGCCGGATATGGGGTTGAGCTTCGAGGGATTTTTGGTGATGGAAGCCAAAACCGTACATTCAGAGAGGGTCAGGTCAGAAACATCTTTATTGAAATAACGTTTTGCAGCCACCTTAACTCCCAGGGTGTTGCTTCCCAGATTAATGGTGTTGAGATAGTTGGTGATAATAAGCTTTTTTGTTTCCTCCTTGCTGAGGCCGGAATTTTTTTCCAGCTGTACAGCCAGATACTGCTCCTGGAGCTTTCGCTCGATCCTGGCTCCCCAGCCTGTCTCCATTCCTCCTGCAAAGAGGTTGTTTTTGATCAGCTGCTGGGTGATAGTGCTTCCTCCCCCTGCATAATCATTACTGATTACGCCCTTGACAGCCCGGGCGATGGAGCGGATGTCGATTCCGTTGTGGCTCCAGAAACGGGAGTCCTCAATGGCCACAAAGGCGTTGATCAGATCCTGGGGAAGCTCCTCATAGGTGGCTTCTTCCCGGTTGGAGCCGCTGGTGACCAGGGTATCGGTAAGATTGCCCTTGGCGTCATAAACAGTGGTGGCAAAACGGCTGGGCTGGATATTCATAATGTCTACAGACGGGGCATTGTCGATAATACCCTTTACCATGCCGAAGCCGACGGACATACCCACTGCTGCCAGAAATAAAAACAGCACAAAAAACGCCTTGAACACGTTAAGGAACAGGCGTGAGGCGTATTTGCCCGACTTAGACTGCAGAGACCGGAGCCTTCGCTGGGCCTCATATTTTCCGTAGTTCATAGATTCTCCTTTTTTCACCTGGAAAGGAGGAACCCTTCCAGGCGTTTTCCTGCATGTTGAGTGCCTATCCTGTAGATTATACACCAGTTTTAAAAAATTGGAAAGTGCAAATATCCCTTGCTATTGCCGCCTATCTATATTATGATAAAAAACAGACAGAAAAATGCCGTCTTTTGGAGGTTTCAGATCCTTTCTGGTTGGACGGCAGAAAAAAGGAGCGGCAAAGGTGGTAGAGAGCTATAAAATCCTTTACAGGGGAGGCTTTGGGGAATTAGTGGAGAAGAAATCCCGTTTTCTGGCAGATCTGCGTCCCGTGTCCTCAGAGGAGGAAGCGTTAGCGTTTATTGAGGAGATCCGAAAAAAATACTGGGATGCAAGGCATCATTGCTTTGCCTATATTATCGGCGACAGGGGACAGACCGCCCGGTGCAGCGATGACGGGGAGCCGTCCCAGACAGCGGGAAAGCCTATGATGGATGTGCTGGCTGGAGAGGGGCTTCACGATGTCTGCGCGGTGGTGACCCGGTATTTTGGGGGAACCCTTCTGGGAACAGGAGGTCTGGTGCGGGCTTATTCCGGAGCTGTAAAGGAAGGACTGAAAAACTGTTTTATCTTGGAGAAGAAACTGGCAAAACGCATAGAAGTTTCTGCAGATTACAATGGGGTGGGAAAGATCCAGTATCTGGCAGCCAAAGAGCAGATCGACACCCTGGACACCCAGTATACAGACCGGGCGGTGTTCACATTTCTTGTACCGGTTGAGAAGGCAGGACATTTCATAGCCCAGATCACAGAGGGAACGGCAGGAAAAGCGGTCATAAGGAATGATGGAGAGGTATATTACGGGATGGGAGAGAGCGGGCTGGTGGTGTTTTAGGCTGTGAACTCACCTCTCAAAACCCCTTGCAATCTGGATTTTCCAATGCTATACTATAAAACCGTGGCCGGAAACGGCGCAGAAACAGGACGGATCAGCGTTAAAAGATAAATCGAACAATTATTTTAGGAAGAAAGAGTGCTTACTATGAAAACAAAGAGAGAAGATGTAAGAAATATTGCCATTATTGCCCATGTAGACCATGGCAAGACCACTCTGGTGGATCAGCTGCTGCGGCAGAGCGGTGTGTTCCGGGCCAATCAGGAGGTTAAGGAACGTGTGATGGACTCCAATGATCTGGAGCGGGAGAGAGGGATCACCATCCTTTCCAAGAACACGGCTGTATTTTATAAGGATACGAAGATCAATATTATCGATACTCCAGGCCATGCAGATTTCGGCGGTGAGGTAGAGCGTGTATTAAAGATGGTGGACGGCGTAGTCCTGGTGGTGGATGCCTACGAAGGCCCCATGCCCCAGACAAAGTTTGTGCTCCAGAAGGCTCTGGAGCTGAACCTGTCTGTGATCGTGTGCATCAATAAGATTGACCGTCCTGAAGCCAGGCCGGCTGAGGTGATTGACGAGACCCTGGAGCTTATGATGGATCTGGATGCATCCGATGAGCAGCTCGACTGTCCTTTTATCTATGCATCAGCCAGAGCCGGATTTGCCAAATTCCAGCTGGAGGATCCTGAGGTGGATATGAGCCCTCTCTTTGAGACCATTGTAGACCATATCCCGGCTCCTGAGGGAGACCCGGATGCAGATACCCAGGTGCTGATCAGTACCATTGACTACAATGAGTTTGTGGGGCGCATCGGCATCGGACGTGTGGATAATGGAAAGCTGCGCGTAAACCAGGAGTGTGTGCTGGTAAACCATCACGATCCGGATAAATTTAAAAAGATCAAGATCGGAAAGCTCTATGAGTTTGACGGATTAAAGAGAGTGGAGGTTCAGGAGGCTCACATTGGATCCATCGTGGCGATCTCCGGTATTGCAGATATCCACATCGGTGATACCATCTGTTCCCCGGAGCATCCGGAGTCCATTCCTTTCCAGAAGATCTCTGAGCCTACCATTGCCATGTACTTCATGGTCAATGACAGCCCTCTGGCAGGACAGGAGGGAAAATTTATCACCTCCCGCCATCTGAGAGACCGTCTGTTCCGCGAATTAAACACGGACGTGAGCCTGCGGGTGGAGGAGACAGATTCTGCTGACTGCTTTAAGGTATCCGGCAGAGGCGAGCTCCATCTGTCTGTCCTTATTGAAAATATGCGCCGGGAAGGATTTGAATTTGCTGTCAGCAAGGCGGAGGTACTCTACAAGTACGATGAGAGAAACCGCAGGCTGGAGCCTATGGAGCTGGCTTACGTAGATGTTCCTGAGGAATACACCGGCGTAGTGATCCAGAAGCTGACCAGCCGCAAGGGCGCCCTTCAGGGAATGACCCAGGCGGCAGGGGGATATTCCAGACTGGAATTTTCCATTCCTTCCAGAGGCCTGATCGGATATAGGGGGGATTTCATGACCGACACCAAGGGAAATGGAATCTTAAATACCATCTTTGACGGCTACTCTGAATACAAGGGAGATCTCTCCTACCGCCAGACAGGATCCCTCATTGCGTTTGAGGCCGGAGAGGCCATTACCTATGGCCTGTACAATGCCCAGGAGAGAGGAACCCTGTTTATCGGGCCGGGAACAAAGGTATACTCCGGTATGGTTGTGGGACAGAGCCCAAAGGCAGAGGATATTGAGATCAATGTGTGCAAGACCAAGAAGCTGACCAATACGCGTTCCTCCAGCGCCGACGAGGCATTAAAGCTGACCCCGCCTAAGGTTATGAGCTTAGAGCAGGCTCTGGACTTTATTGATACCGACGAGCTTTTGGAGGTGACTCCTGACAGCCTTCGGATCCGCAAGAAGATCCTGGATCCCCTTCTGAGAAAGAGAGCTTCCTTCAAAAAATAGACAAAAAATAACAATATTTACATCTAGATCGTATAAAAAGGCAGATTTTGTCGAAAAGTTTTGGCAGAATCTGCCTTGTTTTTTGTTCTACTTAGACAATTCTTCTCATAGACTAGGAATGTGCCGTACAAAAGGATTGTATAAAGGGTAGCACGGCAAAGGGAAAAAATAGAAATCTTTTTAGAAATGAAGGAGAATGTACTATGTCAGAAAAGATGATTGAAAACAATAAGGTAAGCGTCATTGGGGAAATCGTATCGGATTTCACCTTCAGCCATGAAGTGTTCGGGGAGGGCTTTTACATGGTGGATGTGGCGGTAAGCCGTTTGAGCGAGCAGGCGGATGTGATCCCCCTCATGGTGTCAGAACGGCTTTTGGATGTACATAAGGATTACCGCGGCTGCACGGTGGAAGCGGTGGGACAGTTCCGCTCTTACAACCGCCATGAGGGAGTGAAAAACCGTCTGATGCTTTCTGTGTTTGTGAGGGAGCTCCATTTTATGGAGCAGTTTACCGATTACACAAAGACCAATCAGATTTTCTTAGACGGCTATATATGCAAGCTGCCTATTTACCGGAAAACGCCTCTTGGAAGAGAGATTGCCGACCTTCTTCTGGCAGTAAACCGGCCTTACGGAAAGTCGGATTATATTCCCTGCATCAGCTGGGGCAGGAACGCCAGATTTGCCTCCAGCTTTCAGGTGGGTTCCCGGGTGCGTATCTGGGGACGTGTCCAGAGCAGGGAATACACGAAAAAGCTCAGCGAAACAGAATGTGAGAAGCGGGTGGCCTATGAGGTGTCCATCAGCAAGATGGAGTGCGGCAGCGAAGCAGAGGAGACGCTCCAGGCTTCCATCGGATAAGGTCAGGAAGAGATTGATTGGCCGTAAATTCTTCTGTATATCGAAAATGTTTGGAAAATCTTTCGGAAAATGTAAGAAATATTTGCAATATAGAGCAAACTGTGCTATTATGAGCGAAGTCTGGGAAACCTGAACAAGGGAACCATCACGGACAAAAGCAAGTAAAGCATGAGGTGCAGAAAGATGAAACAAAGCATGATACAGGTTATCTGCGGGCCAGGCCATGGAAAGACCACAAGCGCCATTGGAATGGGCATGACCGCTCTTACAGAGGGGAAATGCGTCTATATGGTGCAGTTTCTGAAGGGTTCCCTGGAAGCGGATAACATGGAGATCATACAGCGCCTGGAACCGGAATTTAAGATATTCCGCTTTGAAAAGACGCCGGTTTTCTTTGACCGTATGACAGAGGGAGAGAAAGCGGAGGCCAGGACCTGTATCCTGAATGGCCTGAATTTTGCCAGAAAAGTGCTGGTCACAGGCGAGTGCGATGTGCTGATCCTGGATGAGATCCTTGGGATTCTGGATGAGGGGGTTATAAGCGCTGAGGAATTGTGCGCCATTATCACCCAGGCCAGACAGGCCCAGATCCAGCTGATCCTCACAGGGACCATTTATCCCCCGTGTCTGGACGCTTATGTGGACGAGGTGACAAGGATGCAGACACGATATGAGTGATAGGAGCGATTTCCTGTTGACAGCCCCCCTTTTGGGGTGATAATATAAACATGATCCCTTTGCAGGAGATTCCCCCTAAGGGGGCGGTATTTTTGCAAAGGAGTCATCACAGATCAGAGTAGAGGTTGCGTTGATCATGAGTAGGAGGCCGGATGTGGCAGGCACAGGCGAAGGCTTTTGAAAGGGAGAAACGCCGAAGGAAAAGTGTTTCCTGCAGCGCTTTTTCTGGGCTCAGGGTGAAAAACCCTGTGACTGTCATCCAGAGGTGGATGGAGAGCTACCAGAGAATATGAAGGAACCGGCCCCCAGGGCAGGAGACATGCGTATTTAGAAAGGGCTGACATTTACCTCAGCCCTTTTTGTTATCTTATAGGGAATCCTATTTCTTATAAGGCAGTAAAGGAGGGCGGGATCCCGCCCCTTTATTGGACAGGGAAATTTCTGTGAAATATACTGAGAAAAGGAGAGTTGAGAGTATGGCAATTTTTGAGGGTGCAGGCGTAGCGTTGGTGACACCGTTTAAGGAAAACGGAGAGGTAAACTACAGTAAGCTGGAGGAGCTGGTGGAGGAGCAGATCGCAGGAGGAACCGACGCTATTATCGCCTGCGGCACAACAGGAGAGTCCTCTACCATGACCCACGAAGAACATTTGGATGTGATCGAGTATGTGTGCCAGGTGACAAAAAAGAGGATCCCGGTAGTTGCAGGAACCGGTTCTAACTGTACGGAAACGGCAGTGTATCTTTCACAGGAGGCGGAACGCAGAGGCGCGGACGGGCTTCTTCTGGTAACTCCTTATTACAATAAGGCAACGCAGAAGGGACTGATCGCTCATTTTACAGAGATTGCCCAGTCTGTGAAGCTTCCTGTACTTCTTTATCATATCCCCAGCCGCACAGGCGTGACGATGCAGCCGGAAACTATGGCTTCTTTATATAAAAATGTGGAAAATATTGTAGGCGTGAAGGAAGCCAGCGGCAATTTTTCAACCATTGCCGAATTGATGAGCCTGACTGACGGAGCCATTGACCTTTATTCCGGCAATGACGATCAGATCGTGCCTCTCCTTTCCATGGGAGGAAAAGGTGTGATCTCTGTCCTGTCCAATGTGGCTCCCAGCCAGACCCATCAGATCTGCGCCTCCTATTTTGCAGGGGATGTAAAGACCAGCGCGGCTTTGCAGCTTCAGGCGATCCCTCTGATCCAGGCATTGTTCTGTGAGGTAAACCCCATCCCGGTAAAGGCAGCCTTAAATCTCATGGGGAAGAACGTAGGCCCTATGCGCATGCCTCTGACTGAGATGGAGCCCCAGAATCAGGAGCGTCTGAAAGAAGCTATGAAAGCTTACGGCATTCTGTAGGAAGGGGGAGCATATATGGTAAGAATGATCATGCATGGATGCAGAGGTGCTATGGGCCAGGTTATCACCTCCCTGGCAGCGGAGGATAAGGATCTGTCCATTGTGGCAGGGATCGATCCGAGGCAGGGAGGAGATCCAGGGTATCCTGTATTCCCGTCTCTTGAGGAGTGCAGCGTGGAAGCGGATGTCATTGTGGATTTTACCTCTGCGGCGGCAGTGGATGGGCTTTTGGCCTACAGCTGTTCCCATAAGATCCCGGTTGTCCTCTGCACCACAGGACTGTCCAAAGAGCAGCTTGCAGCAGCAGAAAAAGCGGCAGAGGAAACAGCCATCCTGCGCTCAGCCAACATGTCCCTGGGAGTCAATCTCCTTCTGAAGCTGGCAGCCCAGGCGGCAGGCGTACTGGCCCAGGCCGGTTTTGATATGGAGATCGTAGAAAAGCATCACAGAAAGAAATTGGATGCTCCCAGCGGTACAGCCATCGCCCTGGCAGACTGTGTGAACCAGGGAGCAGGGGGAGGCTATGAGTATACCTTTGACCGGAGCCAAAGACGTGAACTTCGGCCGGATAAGGAGATCGGGGTATCCTCGGTGAGAGGCGGATCCATTGTGGGAGAACACGATGTGATCTTTGCAGGGACAGACGAGGTGATCACCCTGAGCCATACCGCTTATTCCAAGGCTATCTTTGCAAAAGGGGCTTTGGCAGCAGCTAAATTTCTGGCAGGCCGGGAGCCTGGTATGTACTCCATGGCAGATGTGATCCAGCTGTAACCGCCGTTTCAATGTAAAATTTTTCCACCATAATCCATTCTCTCTGAGCGCATAATATAAGCAGAAAACGAAAGGAGAATGTATTATGAAACGAATGAGATCTGTTTTGACAGCCATGGCGCTGCTTCTTGTAATGTTCTGCCTTACCGCCTGCGGCAGCAGCTCGACAGACCCTTCCGAGGCACAGACAGGCCAGTCTGCCCAGGCTAGCCAAAGTGCAGGCCAGACAGACGGCACAGCGGGAGAGACAAGGAGAGAGGAGAAGGATTCTTCTGACGGCGAGACAAAGGAAGGCGTGATCGACGGGATGATGAACGATATGGAGCGGGGCGGTGAGGCCATCGAGCGAGGGATGGATGACCTGATGGATGGAACCAGCGCTGCCAATGAGGGCTCTCAGGCGGAGACAGAAACCCAGGACCGATGATTGTTTGTTTTCAGCCAGATCTTTTGGGACGGGACAGCAGGAAGCTGTTCCGTCCTGCTTTTTTTGTTGCGCCTGCTTTTAGGATAGAGTATAATCAGAAGCAGGGATCTGCGGGAAAGGAAGTCTGATTGGGAGAACGGGGAAGAAGATGCAGGATCAATAAGGGAAAGGCGATAAAAGGCAGGGGCGATAAAAGAAAGATCAATAAAAGAAAGATTAATAAAAGAAAGATTAACAAGAGGGATCTGCGCAGGCTGAACGCAGTGCGCAGGCAGGCGGTTTTCCTGGCGTGGAGGAAGACCCCCATGGCTGTCCAAAGGAGAAGGCGAAGGCAGGCTTTTTGGATCTTTCTGGCTCTGGTATCTGCGGCAGCTTTTGGCATGGGTTCCGGAAGAAGGGGAGCTTGGCTTTCCGGGCAGCTGCCCCACCTAAAGGCGGTTCGGGAGAGGAGAAGCGGACAGAGAAGCCCCGGCCCCAGGCTGCGAAAAAGAGGGATTACCTTGTTTTTGGAAGAGAATCAGGTGAGCTTGTTCCAGATTGAGGAGGAGTATGAGAGGGAGAGTGATTAGCGGTGCAAAAGAAATTCATTAGGAATTTTAATGATTGCCCTTCTTGTATTCCCTTTCATTGTGTATTATAATTTCTTCTGAAAAGATATTCTTTTATAGCTTCAGCTTATAAATCGATACAAAAACTCACGAACAACAGAAAAGGACAGGTGGATACCCATGGAAAAGAAAGAGATGCTTTATGAAGGAAAGGCAAAGAAGGTTTATACAACAGAGGATCCGGATGTGCTGATCGTATCCTATAAGGACGATGCCACAGCATTTAACGGCCTGAAAAAGGGAACCATTGTTGGAAAGGGAGCGATCAACAACCGAATGACCAACTTCATTTTTAAGAAGCTGGAGGAAAAGGGTGTCCCCACTCACCTGGTAGAAGAACTGAACGACAGGGAAACAGCGGTAAAGAAGGTGGAAATTGTTCCTTTGGAGGTAATTATCCGCAACTATTCTGCCGGAAGCTTTGCAAAGAAGATGGGAATGGAGGAAGGCGTTAAGTTCCAGTGCCCCACTCTGGAATTTAGCTATAAGAATGATGATCTAGGCGATCCGTTCATCAACAGCTACTATGCCCTGGCTCTTGGATTAGCTACCCAGAAGGAGATTGAGGATATTACCAAATATGCATTCCAGGTAAATGAGGTATTAAAAGAGTATTTTGACGGCCTGAATATTGACCTGATTGATTTTAAGATCGAGTTTGGCCGCTATCACGGACAGATCATTTTGGCAGATGAGATCTCCCCTGACACCTGCCGCCTCTGGGACAAGGATACCCATGAGAAACTGGACAAGGATCGTTTCAGAAGGGATCTGGGCAATGTAGAGGATGCCTACGAGGAGGTATTCCGCAGACTGGGGATCCAGTAAAAGGAAAATATTTCACAAAACGGAGGATCAGACATGAGTGACCATGACAGATATATAAGCCCCCTCTCTGAGCGGTATGCCAGCAGGCAGATGCAGTATATATTTTCACCGGATATGAAGTTTAAGACCTGGAGGCGGCTGTGGATCGCCCTGGCGGAGACGGAAAAAGAGCTGGGACTTCCCATTACCGATGAACAGATCGCGGAATTAAAGGCCCACGCAGAGGAGATCAATTACGATGTGGCGTCTGCCAGGGAGCGGGAGGTGCGCCATGATGTTATGAGCCATGTCTATGCTTATGGCGTTCAGTGCCCGAAGGCCAAGGGGATCATCCACCTGGGAGCCACCTCCTGCTATGTGGGGGACAATACGGATATTATCATCATGACAGAGGCATTGAAGCTGGTGCGAAAAAAGCTTCTTAACGTGATAGCAGAGCTGGCAGATTTTGCAGAAAAGTATAAGGATCTTCCAACCCTGGCATTTACTCATTTTCAACCGGCCCAGCCTACTACCGTAGGAAAGCGGGCAGCCCTGTGGCTGATGGAGTTAAAGTTGGATCTGGATGATCTGGATTACCTGATCGGCTCCATGCGCCTTTTGGGTTCCAAGGGGACCACCGGTACTCAGGCCAGCTTCCTGGAGCTTTTTGACGGGGATCATGAGAAGTGCCGCCGTTTGGATGCAAGGATCGCAGAAAAAATGGGATTTTCCGGCTGTTATCCTGTGTCAGGCCAAACCTATTCCCGCAAGGTGGACAGCCGTGTCCTCAGCGTTTTGGCGGGCATTGCCCAGAGCGCTCATAAATTCTCCAATGACATCCGTCTTCTCCAGCACTTGAAAGAGGTGGAGGAGCCCTTTGAAAAGAGTCAGATCGGATCTTCCGCTATGGCTTATAAGCGCAATCCTATGCGCAGCGAGCGTATGGCTTCTCTGGCAGATTACGTGATGAGCGATATGATGAACCCTATGCTAGTGGCTTCCACCCAGTGGTTTGAGCGCACGCTGGATGATTCTGCCAACAAGAGGCTGTCTGTACCGGAGGGCTTCCTTGCTGTGGACGGTATTTTAGATCTGTACCTTAACGTGGTAGATGGCCTGGTGGTGTACCCTAAGGTCATTGAGAAGCATCTGATGGCGGAGCTTCCCTTTATGGCGACGGAAAACATCATGATGGATGCAGTGAAGGCGGGAGGCGACCGCCAGGAGCTCCACGAGCAGATCCGCCGCCTGTCTATGGAGGCAGGGAGGAATGTAAAGGAAAAAGGCCTGGACAATAACCTTCTGGAGCTGATTGCTGCACAGCCCTCCTTTGGACTTTCCTTAGAGGAGCTTAAAAAGGCGATGGATCCCTCCAGATATGTAGGACGGGCTCCAAAGCAGGTGGAAGAATTTCTGGAGGAAGTGATCCGCCCGGTATTGGCAGAGAACCAGGAAGACTTAGGAATCAAAGCGGAGATCCATGTGTAAATTTTTATAAATTTCCTGTGGAGCTCCTGTCAAAATCGAAACGCGAGATTCGATAGCAATTTTATTTTAGAAATAGGTATGGGTGCTGCAAAAGAAGGGATTCCTGTTTTGCAGCACCCTGTTTTTGTAAAACAGGTGGTTATGATGAATATAAATTTTGAATACTACAAAGTATTTTACTGGGTCTGCGTCCACAAAAGCCTTACCGGGGCAGCGGGGGAGTTATGCATCTCCCAGCCGGCAGTCAGCCAGGCCATCAGGCAGTTAGAACGGGAGACAGGGGCCAGGCTCTTTGTCCGTTCCTCCAGAGGCGTAAGCCTTACAAGGGAAGGGGAGATCCTGTTTTCGCATGTAAAGGCAGGGGTGGAATCGCTGATGGAGGGAGGCAGGGTGCTGGAACGGCTTTTGAACATGGAGGAGGGGGAAGTGCGCATCGGAGCCAGCGATATGACCCTCCAATTTTTCCTTCTCCCCTATTTGGAACGTTTTCACAGGGATTATCCCCATATCAAGGTGAAGGTTACCAACGCCCCTACACCGGAAACCATAGAGAGCCTGGAGGAAGGCCGCATCGATTTCGGAGTTGTCACAACCCCCTTTGAGGCAAAAAATGGGATGAGGAAAAGAGAAGTGTCTTCCATACGCACCCTGTTTGTTGCCGGGGACAGCTTTGGAGCGCTGAAGGGCAGGGATCTGGATTATGGGGAGCTGGAACAGTTTCCCTGTATTTTTCTGGAAAAGAATACAAGCACCAGGGCCTTTATGGACAGCTTTTTGGAGAGCAGGGGTGTTTTTTTAAAGCCGGAGTTTGAGCTGGCCATCAGCGATATGATCGTCCAGTTTGCCAGGCGCAACATGGGGGTGGGATGCGTGATGGAGGGATTTGCCAGGGAAGCCATTGAAAAAGGAGAGATTTTCCCGCTGAAATTTAGGGAGGAGATGCCAGTCCGGCATATGTGTGTGGTGACTATGGATCACAGCCTTATCTCCATACCTGGGATGCGGCTGCTGGATATGCTTGGAATCCATATAACATAATAATAACTTATAACAGATATAATAAATAATATCTTTACTTATGACAAAGCCTGTAGTAAATTAATAGGCGTGAAAGAAACAGGCACATGCCAAAGGAGGATTTTATATGGTCAGAGCAATCGTAGGAGCGAACTGGGGCGACGAGGGAAAGGGAAAGATCACGGACATGCTTGCAAGAGAGTCTGATATTGTGATCCGCTTTCAGGGCGGAAGCAATGCAGGCCATACCATCATCAACGATTATGGGAAATTTGCGCTTCACCTTCTGCCCTCCGGTGTTTTTTACCAGCACACCACAAATATCATTGGAAATGGAGTGGCACTCAATATCCCTTATCTGATCCGGGAGCTGGAAACCTTAGAGGAGCGCGGTGTTCCAAAGCCCCATATGCTGGTGTCAAACAGGGCTCAGATCCTGATGCCTTACCATGTGCTTTTCGATACGTATGAGGAGGCGCGTCTGGCAGGAAAATCCTTCGGTTCTACCAAATCCGGCATCGCGCCCTTCTATTCAGATAAATACGCCAAGATTGGATTCCAAGTAAGCGAGCTTTTTGACGACCGCCTGATCTGCGAAAAGGCAGAGCGGGTATGCGAGATCAAAAATGTCCTGTTAGAGAATCTGTACCATAAGCCCCTTCTGGACCCAAAGGAGCTGGTGAGAGAGCTGAGAGAGTACCGGGAGATGATCCGGCCCTATGTGTGTGATACCTCCGCTTACCTGTGGGCCGCCCTCAAGGAAGGGAAAAACATCCTTTTAGAGGGGCAGTTAGGATCTTTAAAGGATCCGGATCACGGTATTTACCCCATGGTCACTTCCTCCTCCACCCTGGCCGCTTATGGAGCCATCGGAGCCGGAATCCCTCCCTACGAGATCAAAAATATCACGACCGTGGTAAAAGCCTATTCCAGCGCAGTGGGAGCAGGCGCTTTTGTCAGTGAGATCTTTGGGGATGAGGCAGAGGAGCTGCGCCGCAGAGGCGGAGACGGAGGCGAATACGGCGCCACCACAGGACGTCCCAGGCGTGTGGGCTGGTTTGACGCAGTGGCCACCCGATATGGATGCCGGATCCAGGGAACCACGGAAGCTGCGTTTACGGTTTTGGACGTGTTGGGGTACCTGGATGAGATCCCGGTGTGCATCGGATATGAGATTGACGGCGAAGTGACAAGGGACTTCCCTGACACGGCCCGCCTGGAACAGGCAAAGCCTGTATTTACAACGCTTCCAGGCTGGAAGTGTGATATACGGGGGATCCGCAGATATGAGGAGCTTCCAGAGAACTGCCGCAGATACATCGAATTTGTGGAGAGGGAGATCGAAGTCCCCATTTCCATGGTGTCCAATGGACCGGGCAGGGATGATATTATCATGAGAACAGGAAAAGGACAGGTTTAAGCCTGCCCCTTTTCTTTTTCTTCCTCTTCCTTTTCTGCTTTTTCTTCCTCTATCTTCTTAATTTCCTCCAGGATTCTCTGATCTTCTCCAGAGGGACGCAGAAGGCGGACGGTGAGGATCATGGCAAAGAGGATCACGGGGATAAATACCATGGAAAAAAGAACAGCCATGAGGTAGTTTTTCGGTGCTCCCATGAGTGCCAGGATCAGAGCTAAGATCGTCAGTCCGGCTAAGAGCAGGGCCCCAAAAAGGGCCAGGATACGTTTGATTTTCAAGATAGATCCATTCCTTTCGATGTGCTGGCTTTGCATTACTGGGTACAGCCTTCCTCTGCCAGCTCTTCCCAGCGGGCGTACAGCTCCTCCAGCTGAGAGGAGATTTCCTCTTTTTCACGGTTTAACTCCATCAGTTTTTCTACATTGGTGAAGATTTCTTCCTTCACCAAAAGACTGTCGATCTCCCCATCCCGCATCTCAAGGGCATGGATGGATTCCTCTGTCTTTTTTAACTCGTTTTGGAGCCTGCGGATCCGGGCCTGTTCCTCCTTTTGAGCTTTCCAGTCCGCCTTGCTGTCTCCCTGTGCAGGGGCTTCCTGGGAAAAGAATTTTTGGCTGGGGACGGAGGAGGCTTCCGGCTGTCTGGAAGAGAAAAATGCGTTTTCTACGGTTTCCTTTTTTTCAAGATAATAGTCATAATTGCCAATGTAGTTGATCAGGGAGCCGCCGGTCAGATCCAGGATCCGTGTGGCCGTGCGGTTGATAAAATACCGGTCATGGGATACGTAGAGCACGGTTCCCGTATAGCGGCACAGGGCACTTTCCAGGATCTCTTTGGAGGTAATATCCAGATGATTGGTCGGCTCGTCTAACAGGAGAAAATTAGCGTCGGACAGCATAAGCTTTGCCAGGGAAACCCGGCCCCGTTCCCCGCCGCTGAGATCCCCGATGAGCTTGAACACATCGTCCCCTGTAAAGAGGAAGGAAGCCAGGGTATTGCGGATCTGGGTATTGTTCATCGTGGGATAGGTGTCCTGCAGCTCGTCAAAAAGAGTTTTTTCCCGGTGAAGGACTTGATGCTCCTGGTCATAATAGCCGATATGTACCTTGGCTCCCAGGCGGATCTCTCCGTCATCTGCGGGGAGCAGCTGGTTGATGATCTTTAAGAGGGTGGTTTTGCCTGTTCCGTTGTTTCCGATGATGGCCACCCGTTCCCCCCGCTTGATCTCAAAATCCACATCTGTAAACAAGGTCTGGTTTCCGAAGGATTTGGAGAGTCCCTTTACGCTGAGGACATCTTTTCCGCTCTCTACGTCCGGTTCCAGACGTATATCCATGGAGTCGTCCGCCTCCATAGGCTTTTCCAGGCGCTCAATCTTATCAAGCATCTTTTCACGGCTTTCTGCCCGCCGGATGGACTTTTCCCGGTTAAAGGATTTAAGCTTCGCGATCACGGCCTCCTGATGCTTGATCTCCTGCTGCTGGTTCAGATAAGCCCGGATCCTGGCATCCCGCAGCATAGCCTTTTTATCGCTGTAGGCCGTATAATTTCCGGAAAATACGGTTCCGGTCCCGTTATCCAGCTCAATGATCTTTGTGACTACCCGGTCTAAGAAATACCGGTCGTGGGCTACGATGATGACGCTGCCGCTGTAGTTTTTCAGATAAGTTTCCAGCCAGGAGATGGATTCCATATCCAGGTGGTTGGTAGGCTCGTCCAAGAGAAGAATATCCGGTTTGGTCAGGAGGAGACGGCCTAAGGATACACGGGTCTTCTGGCCTCCGGACAGGGTATTTACCGGTTTGGAAAATTCTTCCTCCCCGAAACCAAGTCCCTTTAATACGCCGGTGATCTCACTGCGGCAGGCGTACCCTCCTTCCAGTTCAAACTGGTGGTTTAACCGGCTGTACTCCTCAAGAAGGCTTTCCAGCCGGCCGCCCTCTGCATGCTTCATATCTGCCTCCAGCTCCCTGAGACGTTCCTCCACCAAAAGGATCGGGCGCTTTACCTCAAGGACTGCCTCATAGATGGTGTGGCTGCTGTCCAGATCCTGGTGCTGGGCCAGGTATCCGATGGATGCCCCTTTGCTGAGGGCGACCGAGCCTTCATCGGCGGCCAGCTCCCCGATGATGATCTTTAGGAGGGTGGATTTTCCCGCGCCGTTGATCCCCACTACGGCCGCTTTTTCGTGCTCCTCAATATGGAAGGAGATATGTTTTAAAATGGGGGATTCCCCAAAGGATTTGCTTATATTGCTGCATGACAGGATCATGATAAACTCCTTTAAAAATCATAGTGTTTGGCTCACACAAGTATAATATATGGTACTGATTTTTTCAAGAACAACAGCAAACGTTTGACATTTTTTTGACGCCTGTTTATAATAGGATTTAGTTTTGACAGAATGAAAAGTAAGGAAAAGGTGGAAAACAGACATGGAACGCAAGGAGATATCGAAGGCAGTCATATCCAGGCTGCCTCGTTATTACCGATATTTAGGAGAATTGATCGAGGAGGGAGTGGAGCGCATTTCCTCCAATGACCTGAGCACAAGAATGAAGGTGACGGCTTCCCAGATCCGTCAGGATCTGAACAATTTTGGCGGTTTTGGACAGCAGGGATACGGCTACAATGTAAAATACCTGTACTCTGAGATCGCCAAGATATTAGGGATCGACCGGCAGCACAATGTGATCATTATTGGAGCCGGAAACCTGGGACAGGCGATTGCCAACTATACGAACTTTGAGCGCCGGGGCTTTGTGATCAAGGGAATGTTCGATATTAATCCCAAGCTGATCGGTTTGGTGATCCGGGGGATTGAGATCCGCTCTGTGGATGAGCTGGAGCCTTTTATCAGGAAAAATGATATTCAGATCGCAGCTCTCACCATACCTAAGACAAAAGCCCCGGAGATCGCCGACCGCCTGGTGAACGCAGGCATACGGGCTATCTGGAATTTTGCCCACACCGATCTGGTAGTGCCGGATAATGTAGTGGTGGAAAATGTCCACCTGTCAGAAAGCCTTATGCGCCTTTCTTACCGGGTGAGCAATATGTACAGTGAGGAAGCCGCCGAGAAGGAGAAGGCAGGAGAGTAGAGGAGAGGCCTATGATACTGGGAGTGGGAACCGATCTGGTAGAGATCAGCCGCATAGAGCGGGCCTGCAGGAAGGATCATTTTGTAAAAGGCGTCTTTACAGACAGGGAAAGCCGGCAAGCGATGGGGTCAGCCTCTAAGCTGGCCGGCTCTTTTGCTGTGAAGGAGGCGGTGGCAAAGGCGCTGGGGACGGGATTTCGCACCTTTATGCCCATCGACGTGGAGGTGCTGCGTGACCCCTTAGGAAAGCCCTATGTGATCCTTTATGGGGGCGCTTTAGAGCGGTTTTGCCAGATGGGGATGGAGCAGATCCAGGTGTCCATTTCCAATACCGGGGAGTATGCCATGGCATTTGCTGTGGGGGAGGGGATCCCTGTGGGAATAAGCTCCCCGGCTGGCCCAGGTTGTTTGGAAAAATAGAGGAGGAACAATATGAGGACTCTGGTTACGGGAAAACAGATGAAGGCCATTGACAGCTATACCATCCATCAGGTGGGGATCCCTTCCCTGGTTTTGATGGAGCGTGCAGCCCTGGAGACAGCCAGAGCTGCCGAAAGGATGTGGAATGGAAAGGAAACCATATGGGCGGTCTGCGGCACAGGCAATAATGGGGCCGACGGGGTGGCCGCAGCCAGGATGCTCCATTTGAAGGGCTGCCCAGTGCGCATTTTCCTGGTGGGAAACCCGGAAAAGGGAACCGAGGAGTTCCGAACCCAGCTTCGCATCGCAGGAAATACAGGATTGACTGCCGCCTCCTGGCAGGATGGGGAGGAGGAGGAATGCGGCCTTCTCATTGACGCGATCTTTGGAGTGGGGTTAGGCCGTCCGGTGGAGGGAGAGTACAGGCAGTGCATGGAAATGCTGGCCTCTAAGGCTATACGCGCCAGAGTGGCTCTGGACATTCCTTCCGGCGTCCATGCGGATACAGGGCAGATCATGGGGATCGCCCTTCCTGCAGATGTGACGGTGACATTTGGCTGGGAGAAGATGGGAACCGCCCTCTATCCAGGCAAGGGGTATGCCGGGGATGTCCAGGTGGCAGACATCGGATTCCCGGTTCAGGCCTTAGAAATCCTTGAGGGTGAGGAGCCCTATGCTCTTTCCTACGGGGAGGAGGATTTAGGACAGATCCCCCAGCGTCCTGCCTATTCCAATAAGGGAACCTTTGGAAAAGTTCTGGTTGTGGCTGGCTGTGCCGATATGTGCGGAGCCGCTTATCTTGCCGCCCTGTCCGCTTACCGGGCCGGAGCCGGGCTGGTAAAGATTTTAACAGTAGAGGAAAACAGGCAGGCTCTGAAAGAACGTTTGCCGGAGGCGATCCTCTGCTGTTACCGGACAGAGGAAGCCTACGGGGAGGAGGATACATTTCGGGAACAGATAGAAGCCCAGGTCAAATGGGCAGATGTGATCGTCCTGGGGCCTGGATTGGGGCAGGAACCCTATGTGGAGGAGCTGACGGAGCATGTGCTCACCAGTGCCTTTGTCCCGGTTGTGATCGATGCAGACGGGCTGAATACCATTGCCGCCCATCCCCGCCTTAGCTCTTATTATACAGAAAATATCATTGTGACGCCCCATTTGGGAGAAATGGCCCGCCTCACAGGAAAGACGGTGAAAGAGATCCAAAAGGATCTTCCAGGAACGGCAAGGGAGTATGCCCAGACATATGGGATCACCTGCGTACTCAAAGATGCGGCCAGTGTAGTGGCTGGAAAGGATGGAAGCCTTTATGTGAATGCCAGTGGAACCAGCGCCATGGCAAAAGGCGGGGCAGGGGATGTGCTCACCGGCCTGATTGCAGGGCTTTTGGCCATTGGGATGGATCAGGAGGAGGCAGCCTGCATGGGCGTGTATGTCCACGGGCGTGCAGGAGAAAAGGCGGCCCAGTCAAGGGGAGACCATAGTCTTCTTGCCTCAGAATTAGCGGATGCCTTGGGGGAAGCCATGAGAGCAGGGGATCATATGAGAGCAGGGGATCATGAAAGCAGGAGGAATTAAGAGAGAATGAACATTTACAGCAGAGTATGGGCTGACATTGATCTGGATGCGGTGGAGGCGAATATGAGAGCCATGAAGGCCTTCCTCCCTTCCTCCACCTCCATTATGGGGGTGGTGAAGGCCGATGCTTACGGATACGGCGCTGTGCCTGTGGCCAGAACCATCGATCCCTATGTGGAAGGATATGCGGTGGCCACCATCGACGAGGGCATTAACCTGCGCCGCAATGGTATAAAAAAGATGATCCTGGTGTTGGGAGTGACCCATGAAAGCCGGTTTGGGGAGCTGATCGACTATGACATCCGCCCCTCCATTTTCCGGCTGGAGGACGCGAAGGAGCTGTCTGAGACCGCGGTGAAGCGGGGAAAGAGGGCAGCCCTCCATTTGGCAGTGGATACGGGCATGAGCCGCATTGGAATGACGCCGGATCCATTATCCGCGGATATGGTATCTGCCATGGCAAAGCTTCCGGGGATCTTTATAGAAGGGATCTTCACTCATTTTTCCAGGGCTGATGAAGCGGATAAAACCTCCTATGAAGCCCAATACGCAGCATACCGCCGCTTTTTGGGGCTGTTAAGGGAGAGAGGGATCTTTATTCCTCTGCGCCACTGTTCCAACAGCGCCGGGATCGTAGAGGGCCTTTCCTCCAATGAGATGGACATGGTACGGGCCGGGATTGCCATTTATGGCCTGTATCCGTCTGATGAGGTGGGGAAGAACCAGGTATCCCTGACTCCCGTCATGAGCCTGAGAAGCTCCATCACCTGCCTGAAAATGATCGGGCCAGGGACGGCGGTGAGCTATGGGGGAACCTTTGTGGCAGACCGTCCCATGCGGGTGGCTACAATCCCTGTGGGCTATGCGGACGGATACATGAGGAGCCTTTCCAACTGCGGATCTGTACTGATCTGCGGAAAAAGGGCTCCTATTATCGGCAGGATCTGTATGGATCAGTTCATGGCGGACGTGACGCAGATCCCAGAGGCAAAGCTTTGGGATGTGGTAACCCTGGTGGGGAAAGACGGTGGGGACGAGATTACCGTGGAGGAGCTGGCCCAGGCAAGCGGCGGTTTCCATTATGAGATCCTGTGCGGCATTGGAAAACGGGTTCCCAGAGTTTATTACCGGTATGGGGAGCCGGTGGGACAGAAGGATTATTTTAACGATACATATGAAGGGTTTTAGAAGGAGCCTTTAGAAAAACGGGCCAGCCAGGCTCCTATCCCTTGGCTCTCTCATATACTGTCAGTGTATACACAAGCCAAAAACGGCAATACTAAGGTGTAACAAACAGACGGAGTGTGAGGGATGTGATCATTAGACGTGGAGATATTTTTTATGCGGATCTGCGGCCTGTGGTAGGATCAGAGCAGGGCGGGGTGCGCCCGGTGCTCATTATACAGAACGATGTGGGCAACCGGCACAGCCCCACAGTCATCTGCGCGGCCATTACCTCCCGGATGAACAAGGCAAAGCTTCCTACCCATGTAGAGCTGTCCGCCAGACGCTGCTCCATGGTCAGGGATTCAGTGATCCTTTTGGAACAGCTGCGTACCATTGACAAGCAGAGGCTAAGGGAAAAGATCTGCCATCTGGATCCAACGGTTCAGAAAATGGTAGATGAGGCCCTTCTGGTGAGCCTGGAGCTGCATACATAACAGCTCCGGCTACCCCCACCCTGGTTTCTTCATGCTACAGTTTTTCTTTTGACCCGGACAGACAGAAAACAGGGGAAAACTCAAGGGCAGGACAAACGCATGAGTAAATAAATTGTGAACAAATCCCCTTTTTCTGGTATGA
>CABQJX010000034.1 GCA_902464595.1 uncultured Lachnoclostridium sp.
TGTTGTCAGCAGCCCGTTTCACGGTCTGCGTGTAGTTCCTTGTAAACTGACCTAATCTGAATATTAAGAAAAATGAAATCGTAGCCATCCTCGGGCCGTCGGGGACGGGAAAATCTACCCTGCTCCGCTGTCTCAACTATTTGTGCGTGCCTACCACTGGGATCATCCAGATAGGCGATGTGAGAGTGGATGCAGCAAAACACACCGCAAAGGAAGTGAGGGATCTTCGCCGTCAGTCTGCCATGGTATTTCAGGGCTATCACTTGTTCAAAAATAAGACTTCCCTGGAAAATGTGATGGAAGCGTTGATTACGGTACAGCACAAGCCCAAAAAAGAGGCTGAGGAAATATCGCTCGGTCTTTTGGATAAGGTAGGAATGCTGGATCGGAAGGATTTTTATCCTTCTAAGATGTCAGGAGGACAGCAGCAGCGCGTGGCAATAGCAAGAGCTTTGGCTGTCAATCCGGATGTGCTTCTGTTTGACGAGCCTACCTCGGCTTTGGATCCAGAGCTTGTTGGGGAAGTCCTTAATACCATACGGCAGCTGGCTGAGGAGGATTCCACGATGATCCTGGTAACTCATGAGATCCGGTTTGCCAGAAATGTTGCCACCCGCATCCTTTTTATGGATCAGGGAAGGATTGCGGCAGATGGATCCCCGGAGGAGATCATCGACCATCCGGAAGATCCAAGGCTTAGGCAGTTTCTCAATTTTGTAAGTAAATAACATTGGCTGTGAGCAGTAACCAGAAAGGGCTCCGGAGCTCCACATCTGTGGGGCTCTTTTGTCATATAGAAAATAAGGTAAAAAAGAGAAGCACAAGAAGAAGGAGGAAATAACAAGATGCTGACAGAACAGATTAAGAAACAAGCAGAAAAATATACCGATGAAATGATCCAATTTCGCAGAGAGCTCCATCGTTTCCCGGAGCTTTCCATGGAAGAATATGAGACGGCAGGGAGGATCACTGAAAAGTTATCCCGCCTGGAGGGGATACAGGTGATCACAGGAGCAGCCGGGGGAACCGGCGTGATCGGCATTCTGGAAGGAAAAAAGGGGCCGGGAAAAACCATCCTTCTGCGGTCTGACATAGACGCCCTTCCAATCGAGGAAAAAACAGGTCTTCCGTTTTCTTCAGAAAAGGCAGGAGTGATGCATGCCTGCGGTCATGACGGTCATACAGCATGGCTTTTGGGAAGCGCTATGATCCTTTCTCAGCTTCGGGAGCATTTTTATGGACGGATCAAATTTGTATTTCAGCCGGGAGAAGAAACAGGAACCGGGGGAAGGAAAATGGTGGAGGAGGATCAGGTATTAAAGCATCCCGATGTAGATGCGGTCTTTGCAGCCCATGCATGGCCGGAGATTCCGGCTGGGGAGATCCATGTAGCACAGAGATGCTCCTTTGGGTATCCGGGAAGCTTTGAGATACAAGTAAAGGGACGGGGAGGGCATGGATCCTGGCCTCATGAGTGTGTGGATCCCATTGCCATAGCAAATCAGATCTACAGCGGTCTGCAGCAGATCGTATCCCGCCGCCTTCCTGAAACGGCAGCCAGGGTATTATCTGTGTGCACCATACACTCAGGCCCCCAGGATAAGAGAAATATCATTCCGGACTGCTGTACTATGACCGGTACGCTGAGGGCAGACCAATTAGAAGTGATGGAGCAGATGGAGCGGGATATAAAACGTATTTCCCAGGGAATTGCCTCAGCTAACGGGGCAGAGGTTCAGGTGGCCACAAGGCATGGAAAGGCAGTGATCCATGATCCTGAGGCAGTAAAACTCTGTTTAAGCTCTGTGGCTAAGATCGTGGGAGAGGATAACATAAAGCTGGATACGCTGCCTCATCTGGGAGGTGAAGATTTCAGCGAATACACCTCCAGGGTTCCCGGCGCCTATCTGTATGCAGGGATCGGAAATAAAAAAGGAGGGGAAACATTTGGGCTTCACAGCAGCCGCTTTTATTTAGACGAGTCCGTGATCCCGGAGATGGCAGCTGTATTCGCTCAGCTTGCAATGGATTTTCTGGAAAAAGTATAGTATACTATAGGAATGATGTCAGACAGTTATGAAAATGGAAACGGAACCATTTTGTTTTCCGGTTCTGTCTATGAAAATATCAGCTATGGGCGTCCCGGCGCTTCCAGGGAGGAAGTGATGGAGGCGGCAAAGATGGCAGGGGCCCATGAATTTATTTCTGGATCAGGCTGTAGAGTAGACGTTGAAAAGAGCCCAGGTCAGGCAGGAAAAAGAGATCCAGATCAGGCAGAGAGAAAACGGTTAGCGAAAAGAAAAAGAAACCAGAAGGAGATGTGTATGAAGATAGCAGTTGTGACGGACAGCAACAGCGGAGTAACTCAGGAGGAAGCAAGGAAGCTGGGAATGTATGTGGTTCCCATGCCTTTTATCATAGATGGAAAGATCCTCTATGAGGGGATCGACCTGAACCACGAACAGTTTTTTGAAAAGATGAATGAGGGGGCGGATATTTCTACCTCCCAGCCTTCACCAGTCGATGTGACCGGGCTGTGGGATGAGATTTTAAAGGAGTATGACCAGATTGTCCACATTCCTATGTCCAGCGGGCTGAGCGGAGCCTGCCAGACAGCCATGATGCTTTCCGAGGATTATGAGGGAAGGGTTTTGGTGGTGAATAATCAGCGTATTTCTGTGACTCAGAGGCAGTCAGCTTTGGACGCTATGGAATTAGCCAGACTTGGCTGGACCGGGGAGCAGATCAAGGAAAAGCTGGAGGAAACCCGGTTTGACAGTTCAATTTATATTACGGTGGATACGCTGAAATATCTAAAAAAGGGAGGAAGGATCACCCCGGCCGCTGCTGTGTTGGGAACTCTGTTAAAGATCAAGCCGATCCTTACGATCCAGGGAGAAAAGCTGGATGCCTTTGCAAAGGCGAGAACCATGAAGCAGGCAAAGACCATTATGCTTACAGCACTGGATAAGGATCTGAGGGAGAGGATGAAGGATCCGAAGGCAGAGCACACCTATCTGGAAATTGCTTATACCTGCGATGAGCCATTGGTGAGGGATATGGAACAGACCCTGATGGAGCTTTATCCTGGCGCCTCTGTGTTCAGTGATCCACTGTCTCTCAGCGTCAGCTGTCACATCGGGCCGGGAGCACTGGCGGTGGCCTGTACCAGTAAATTAAAGGAGCTGGAGTAATTGACAGAAAAAAGGATAGTAAAAAGACTGCGGACCCTGGGGATCAGTATGAAAGTCCCCCTGTGTGCGGTTATTTTTGCCATGGCTCTCATCCCTCTGTTTCTCCAGTCTGCCATTATGTGGGGATCCTTCCGACAGGGACAGTTAGACGCCAGGGCAATGGAGATACGCAACCAATGTGTGATTCTCAGCAATAAAATGACCCGGTCCGGATATATGACAGCGGAAAAAAAGTACAATGCCGCATTGGACAGCCAGATGCAGGCCCTTTCCGATGTATATAACGGAAGGATTGTGATCGTGGGAAATAATTTTCGCATTATTTCCGATACCTTTAATCTGGCTCTGGGAAAATATTACCTCTCAGAGGAAGTGATCAAGTGTTTTAGGGGGGAGAACAGCAGCAATTATAACAGGGAGATGGAATACTTTGCCCAAACGATCCCTATTTATGACAGCCTGGAGGGAAAGAATGTGATCGGAGTGATCGTAGTGACTGCTTCTACGGAAAATATTCTTTCTCTTACCGATCAAGTGATGGGGAAATCGGATCTGTTTTTAGTGTGCATGGTGGTTATCATTATCTGCCTGGGGTTAGCTGCTTCCCATATACTTCTGCGGCCGTTTAAGAATCTCCAGTCCCGGTTTGACCGGGTGACCCAGGGAGATCTGGATGCGGACATTGCAGTAGATACCTACAAGGAAACGCGTCAGCTGTCTCAGGCAGTGGAAAAGTCCCTGCGCAAGCTCAAGGCAGTGGATCAGTCCAGGCAGGAGTTTGTGTCTAATGTATCCCATGAGCTAAAGACCCCGATTACATCCATACGGGTCTTAGCCGATTCCCTTATGGGAATGGGAGACGCGCCGGTAGAGCTGTACCGTGAGTTTATGAGGGATATTTCTGATGAGATTGACCGGGAGAATCAGATTATCGAAGATCTTCTTATGCTGGTGAAAATGGATAAGACAGCAGAAGACAAGATGAATATTGAGCAGGTCAATATGAACGGGGAGCTGGAGCTGGTGTTAAAGCGGTTAAGACCCATTGCCAAGCGCGGAAATGTGGAGATTGTTCTGGAGAGTATAAGGGAAGTAACTACGGATGTGGATAAGGTGAAAATGTCCCTGGCCATCACCAATCTGGTGGAAAATGCGATCAAATATAATCGGGATTCCGGCATGGTCCGGGTGACGCTTGATGCAGATCATAAATATTTTTATGTCAAGGTGGCAGATACAGGAATCGGAATACCGGAGGATGCACTAGAGCATATTTTTGAGCGTTTCTTCCGGGTAGATAAGGCGCGTTCCAGGGAGGTGGGAGGAACGGGACTGGGATTGGCCATTACCAACAATGTGATCCAGATGCATCATGGAATCATTGAAGTGGAGAGTGTAATGGGAGAAGGAACCACATTCAGCGTGCGGATCCCCCTCAATTATGTGCCAAGACAGGAGGTGAAGTCATGAGAAGCTTCATCCGCCTATTTTCAGGACAGGGAGTTTTAAAATTCCTCCTTTTTATCCTGACCGCGTTGGGAATGCTGGTGCTCACAGGATGTGAAAGACAGACCAATATGACAGCGGATCCGGAGAAAGGGAACTATCTTGTCTATTATCTGGATTCCACAGCTACAAAGCTGATCCCTCAGATGTATGAGACGAAGACAAAGGAAAATGAAACATTATCTGAGGAGTTAATGGAACAGCTTTTAAATGTCCCAAAAGACTTGGATTGTCAGTCTGTACTCACAGACCGGGTCATGTATCAGAAAAGCCGCCTGGAGGATCAGGTGCTCTATCTGTATTTTGATGTAAACTACACATCTATGAAACAGGATCGGGAAATCCTGTGCCGGGCAGCCCTGGCCCGTACGCTTACTCAGATCCCAGGCGTAGATTATATCAATATTTATTGTGGGGATCAGCCTCTTATGGATAAACAGGGGACTCCGGTGGGGATGCTGGCAGCAGGGGATTTTATTTTGAACACCAGTAATGTGAATGCCTATGAAAAGACAGAGCTGACCCTATATTTTGCAGACAGTACAGGAACCCATCTGGTTTCGGAGCGCCGTCAGGTGGTTCACAATATCAATACCTCCCTGGAACAGCTGATCGTGGAACAGCTGATCGCAGGGCCTCTTGAGGAGGGACATAATGCAGCGCTTCCATCAGACTGTAAAATACTGAGCCTGTCGGTGACAGACAATGTGTGCTATATTAATTTTGATTCCGCCTTTACAGGCACGACCCTTCCCGTGAATGAGTATATACCCATTTATTCCATCGTCTATTCGCTGTCGGAAATGACTGCGGTGACAAAGGTACAGATCATGGTCAATGGGTCAAAGGATGTGATGTTTCGGGACATGGTATCCCTGAACACGGCATTTGAGAGAAACCCGGATTATATAAACGGAGAGAAAAAATAAGAATATATGAAACGACCGCTAATGGTACTGGCAGCAGGTTATGTGCTTGGAGAGGTGCTTGTCCTGCAGGTGCATGGAGCGGAGGATATGGCGCGGATGGCATGTGTGTATGCAGTCGCAGCCATGTTGTTGTGGTGGGAAGAAACAGGCGCTCTGCGCCGTCTTTTGATCAGAAAAAAGAGCAGCAGGAAACGGGGATCCCGGGTCTTTCTGCTCTTTTTGTCATGCCTTCTGTTATCAGGAGGCTGTGGGGCATGGCGGGCAGGAAGGGAGAGGAACCGCCTTGATGAAGAAGAACGATGGGCTGCCTTGATGCAGGATGTGAGGCTGATCGTAAAGGGGGCCGTTTCCGGGATAAAAGATGGGGAGAGCCATGTGACTCTGACCCTCACCGGAGCTGTCGCCCAGGCTGGAAACAGGAGCGCTGGATTTGACAGGATAGAAGTATTTTTAAATGCATCTGGTTCAGCGGAGGATTCTTTCCCTGGGGCTGAGGATATAAAATGGAAAGTTGGAAGTCTGGTCACTCTGAGAGGAAGGATTTTGGAAGCAGAGCCTCCAAGAAATCCCGGAGAATTTGATTTTCCCATGTATTACCGGACAAAGGGAATATCCTGCCGCGTGTATGGAGAGCAAATTTTGAGTGTAGAGGGAGAAGGGATCCCTTATTACCAGGGGATCGCCTCTTTCAGGCAGGGATGCGCCTTTGTGCTGGATCAGATCTGCACACCTCAGGATAGGGAAATATTCAAGGCACTTTTGCTGGGAGACTCCTCCCATATGGATCCGGGGATCCGTAAGATGTACCAGAGAAATGGGATTTCCCATTTACTGGCAGTCAGCGGCCAGCATTTGGCTATTATAGGCGGCGGGCTCTATATGCTCCTGCGAAAAGGAGGAGGATATAGGGGAGCTGGTCTGATTGCCTCCGGCTTTGTGATCAGCTACGGGATTCTCACAGGAAGCTCTGGCTCTGCCCAAAGGGCGGTGATCATGATCCTCTGTCTGTGGCTTGGGGCAGAACGGGGGAGAAGCTATGACAGTCTGTCGGCGCTGGGGCTGTCCGCGCTCATCCTTTTAGGAAAAAATCCTTACCTCTTGTATCACAGCGGTTTTCAGCTGTCTTTTGGGGCTGTGTGGGCTATCAGCGGGCTGGGAGGCTGGATGAGAGGACGCTTTAAGATCCGAAGCTGGTGGCAGTCCGGGCTGCTTGTCAGCTTGTGCGTTCAGATTGTGCTCACCCCTGTGATCCTGTATCACTATTTTCAGTATCCGCTGTACGGCATGTTTTTAAACCTTCTCATAGGCCCTCTGGTTTCTATTATGATGTATTCCGGTATCCTGGGAATCTGCCTTGGGAAATTCAGCCTGTCCGCCGGAATCTTGTCCGTGGGAGCCGGGCATTATATTTTAGAGCTTTATGAATGGCTTTGCCGTATGGCGGAGCATTTGCCAGGCTCCTGTCTGGTTTTGGGACGCCCCTCTGTTTTTTCCATTCTGCTTTATGTGGGAGTTATGACAGCTGTAGTGTGGGCGGCAGCAGAGGGGGCAGCAATCAAAGAAAAAGGAGGGAAACGAGAGGAAAAGGAAGGCGCAGAAAAGCCAGGGCTTGCAGTTTCTGTTTTGATAGTATTTTATTTTTTGAGCCTTTTGATCTTTATACAGCACCGTGGGCCGGGGCTTGAGGCAGTGTGCCTGGATGTGGGGCAGGGCGATGGTCTGGTTCTCATGGAGGGAAAGCATACCGTACTGATCGACGGAGGAAGCAGCAGTCAGAAAAAAGTAGGGGAGAAGGTGCTTGAGCCTTATCTGAAAAGCCGTGGGATCACTCATATTGATTATGGGATCGTAAGCCATGGAGACAGCGATCATATCAATGGGCTTATCTATCTGCTTGAGTCTTCTGAGGATATTGATATAGATACCCTTATTCTTCCTGCAATGGGCAGAGGGGAGGAGGTGTACCGGCACATGGAAAATCTGGCCGCAGAAAAGGGGACGAAGGTGATCTATTTAAAGACGGGAGACCGCATAGAGGCAGGGAAGCTTTCCTTTACATGCCTGTATGCAGGGGAGGAAAACAGGGATCCAACGGAGCGGAATGGACATTCGTTGGTTTTATGCGGCAACTACAAGGGATTTCATATGCTGTTTACCGGAGATATGGGGGAGGAGCAGGAGAAGAAGCTGTTGGAGATGGCAGAAAAAGGAGGAACAGATGTAAAAGAGCATTTAAGGCACATCCAAGTTTTGAAGGTGGCACATCATGGATCTTCCAGTTCTTCCAGCCAGGCATTTTTAGAGTATTTGGATCTGAAAGCAGCCCTAGTCTCCTATGGACGGGATAATTCCTACGGACATCCGTCACCAGAGGTGATCCGGAGACTAAAAGACCGGAAGATCCAGGTTTTTGAGACGGGAAAGCAGGGAGCAGTGATCTTAAAGACAGATGGAAAATGCCTGAAAGCCAAAGGATTTTTAAAGGAAAGGGCAGAGTCTCATGAAAAGAAAGAGCAGCCCTTTCCCGTTTGTGTTATTCAATGGAAAAAGTAATAAAACAATTATCCTCAGAATGTTCCGGGGATACGGTTATGGTAGAGGCGATCACTTGTTGTCTTTTATCTAAGATGTCGGTGCTCCACAGAAGCAGAGAGGAGGTTTCTGAAAAAAATTCCTCAATGTGCAGAAATTCATAGGGAGGTGTGTTGATATAGATCTTCACGTAGGAGGGAGAGGCATTCGTGCAGCGTTTTAGATAATCGTGAAGATAATTTTGTTCCAGATGTTTGGAGTCGATGGAAAACGAACCGATGGTGCTGACAGGAAGGTAACTGAAGTCAAAAGCCTCCAATTTTCCGCGGTGATGCAGGGAGCGGACGATCTCATAGCCTTCTGCACCGGATTTTAACCCAAACTTTCTGCATAAAACATCAGGGAGCGTGATACGAACGCAGCGTTCCAAGGTATGGAATTTTCCTCCCTGGGGCTTTAAGTGAAGCTTGGGGGAGAGTACCTTGGCAGCAGAAGGCAGATTATCAGGGTTGCTGACAAAGGTTCCTTTTCCTCTGACCCGATGCACCACCCCCATGAGATACAGCTCTTTGATCGCTTTATTGGCGGTATTCCTATTAACAGAAAACGTTTGGGACAGTTCTGTCTCAGAAGGGATCTTTTCTCCCACGCCGTAAGTGCCGTTTTGAATATTTTCTAAAATATAATTTTGGATTTGAATATATGCAGGAACAAAGTCCTCATTGTTGTTTTCCATAAGTGCACCTCTCCATTTCGCCGAAATATCATTCTGATAATAAAATAATACCATATTTTTCTAAAATTTGTACAAGTGTAGTGAAATTTTTTTGCCTTTATAATAAAAATATGCTTTTGGGGCTGGTGTATCCTGGAGCGATGAGAAAAAAGGAGTAGAATACAATGTCAGAAAAGAGAAGAGATAAAAAAGGACGGATCCTGCACACAGGGGAAAGTCAGAGAAAAGACGGAAGGTATCTATATAAATATAAGGATGGAAGGGGAGAGGAAAGGTGGGTATATTCCTGGAGGTTAGTCCCCACCGATCCGTTGCCTAAGGGAAAACGGGCATGCTGTTCTTTGCGGGAAAAGGAGCAGGAAATTTGGCGGGACAGAGAAGATGGTATTGATTCTGTTGGAAAGAAGATGACATTATGCCAGCTATATGCAAGGCAGAATGAAAGCCGTGCAAATGTGAAAAAGAGCACGAAGCAGCAGAGAAAAATTTTGATGGAAATTTTAAAGCGTGATAAGCTGGGGGCAAAGTCTATTGACAGCATCAAACCTTCTGATGCAAAGGGCTGGGCTGTGAGAATGAAGGAAAGTGGGTATGCTTATGGGACGATCAATAATCACAAGAGGACATTAAAGGCTTCCTTTTATGTGGCGATCCAGGACGGATATGTACGGAAGAACCCCTTTGATTTTCATTTGAACACGGTTCTTGAAGATGACAGGAAACCCAGATATGCCCTTACAGAGGAACAGGAAAAGCAGCTTTTGGCATTTGTGGAGAGGGATCCTGTTTATCGGAAATATAGAGATGAGATTGTGATTTTATTAAAGACCGGGCTGAGAATTTCCGAGCTGTGTGGGCTTACAGAACAGGATGTGGACTTTGAAGAAGGGCTGATCCATGTGGATCACCAGCTTTTAAAGAATAAAGAAACAGGATATTATATTGAAACGCCTAAGACAAAAAGCGGTATACGGGATATACCGATGACAAAGGAAACGGCCATGGCTTTTCAAAGGGTGGCAAAAAGGGAAGGGAGAAAGAATGTAGAGATTGATGGATACAGCCATTTTCTTTTTATAAACCGGAAGGGGTTTCCCATGACCAATGCTTCCTATACAGCAGCATTTTTAAGTCTTACAAAAAAATATAAAAAAGTGAGCGGAGAAGAAATTGTTTTTTCCATCACACCTCATATACTGCGTCATACTTTCTGTACCCGGTTGGCTTCCCAAAATATGAATCCAAAGAGCCTTCAGTACATCATGGGACATTCCAATATCAATATTACCATGAATTTATATGCCCATGTTTCTATTGAACGGTTAAAAAAAGAGCTTCAGGATCTGATTGCGTAGAGTCGGAATTTTACTATAAAATGTACTACGTTTTAGGGGAAAAGAAACTGGAAAAATTATCTGTTTCTGCTTCAAAATAAAGGTGGGAGCTGATTTTGGGATCCTTTTTGCAAAAAATCCATAAAAAAGAAGGAAATTTATAAAAAAAAGAAAATATTTCGGGATAAAAAGGAAAAAACAGCTTAAAAAGAGGAAAAAATCTGGTTGAATTTAGCGCCAATTGTGGCAAAAACGTAGTAAATTTAGAGAAAAAAACCCGAAAATCAAGGAGGATAAAAGGAAAAAAAGAAGAGCTTGTTATTTATTTTAAATATATAGTTGTCTAGACATTATTATGATAAAATATTTTATTATATAAATCAATAGTAAATTGTAAATATTTTAATTGTGCATTATTTACAAACAGCAATAGAAAATTTCTATAAATACATTTCCACCTGCCGGTTTTTTCATTGTAAACCGGTCTTTTTTTGCTGCACTCTTTTCAATTTAAAATACATTAAAAGTCTTCGAACCAACATGTCTATTTAGGAGGGTATCATGACAAGAGAAGAAAGGATCAAGGCAGCATTACAGGGAAAGGAGGTAGACAGAGTTCCATGCAGCGTGTGGATGCATCTTTCTGAGACAGATCAGGATCCATTGTCTCTGGCAGAGGAAATGGTAGCCAGAAATGAAACATTTGATTTTGATTTTATCAAAATGATGCCATTTGGAGCTTATTCAGTACAGGACTGGGGCGCAAAGATCAAAATTTACTGCGACAAATACAAAGAACCTGTTATTGTAGCTCCCGCTATTCAGGAAGTCGCTGATTATGCAAAGGTTGAGCCTCTGGCTGCCACTCACGGAACCTGGGGGAAAACCCTTGAGGTAGCCCAGCATATGTCAAAGCTGGTGGTAGGAGACACACCTTATATCCAGACTATATTCAGCCCGGCTACAACACTGAAAAAGCTTACCAGCAACCGTCTGATCGGAGATATGCTGGAGCATCCCGAGGAAGTACATAAGGCCCTCAGAGCGATCACAGAAACTACGATCAATTTTGTGAAGGCCAATATTGAGGCAGGCGTAAGCGGATTTTTCTTCGCTACCCAGTGCGCAACCTATGATTTCCTTACAGATCAGCTTTTTGCAGAGTTCTGCAAGCCTTATGATATGGCTGTTATTGACGCATACAAAGATAAAACATGGTTTAATGTGGTTCATATCCATGGTTCCAACATTATGTACGATACCGTAAGCAAATATCCGTGCAACTGTATCAACTGGCATGACAGAGATACACAGCCGGATATGTCTTCTGCAAGAGCCAATGTAGGAAAGACATTCCTGGGCGGTATCCAGGAGGTTCCAACGATCATTGACGGTGTTCTTTCCTATGACAGCATTCTGGCAAGAAGCACACCAGAACAGGTGATCGAGCATGTACATCAGGCCATTGATATGGTACAGGGTAAGTCCCTGATCATTGGTCCTGGCTGCGTCTGCGATCCAAAGACAACGGACGAGAACTTACACGCTGTGAGAAAAGCAGTAGAGAACTATAAAGGATAAGTACGGGGGAATTAGGAAATGAACTTAAAAAAAGGACAGGAAGTAGAAGCAAAGGCTGAGGAGAAAGAGTTTCCAAGCGGTCTTGTGATTATCTGCGGAATCATCCTGCTTGCAGGAATCCTTACATACATCATACCTGGAGGCGAGTATGTAAGACAGGAAGTAAATGGGAGAATGGTAGTAGATCCGGCTTCCTTTACATATGTACCAAGCCATCCAGCAAGTCTTTTGGATCTGTTTACAGCTGTGCCAAAAGGATTTCAGGCTACTGCATGGATCTGCTTTTTGATCCTCATTGTAGGCGGCGCTTTCAGCGTTATCAGCAACACAGGTGCGATCCAGGCTGGATTAAATGCCCTGCTTAAAAAGAGCAAGGGAAAAGATGTTTATTTTATCCCGGTAATCGTACTTCTGTTTTCCATCGTTCCTACTTTAATGGGAACTCTGGAAGCATACCTGGCTTTTGTGCCCTTAGGAGTTATGCTGGCCCGTTCTATGGGACTGGATGCTCTGGTAGGTATTGCTATTACCGTGTGTGCCGGAGGAGCTGGTCTGGCCAGCGGTATCACGAACCCATTTAACTACGGTGTTGCCCAGGGACTGGTAGGACTTCCGGCATTCTCCGCTATCTGGATCCGTGTATTAGCATTTATCGGCTTTAACGCTTCCGTTTCTTTCTGGACTGTAAAATATGCTTTAAAGGTAAAGAGAGATAAAAAGAACAGCTGGGTATACGATGTAGAGCAGAGAGCTTCCGAGGCCGATGTAGAGCTTCCTGAGCTTACAGGAAAGCACAAACTGATCCTTCTCACAGTTTTCGTTGGAATGGCTTACATTATTTATACCGCTCTTACAGGTGGAGACTTTAAGAATGGGATCCCTGCTGTATTCCTGATGATGCTTCTTGTGACTGGATTCATCATGAGATATTCCCTCAACGAGCTGTTCCGTCAGTTTGGAAAGGGCGCTCAGGGAGTTGTTGGCGGCGTTTTGGTAGTAGGCTTTGCAAAGGCAATCGCAATTGTACTGGATAATTCTGGTGTTATTGATACCATCGTCCATGCTTCTGTACAGATGTTAAACGGTGCATCCGGCGTTCTGACAGCAGAGATCATGTATCTGATCGGACATATCGGAAACTTCTTTATCATTTCCGATGCAGGTCTTGCAACTGTTTTGGTTCCAATCCTTTCCCCAATCGGAGATATGGCTGGAATCACACAGCAGGTTGTCTGCCATGCAGCAATTTTAGGAGGAGCTCTGGGAAATATGATCATGCCTACCTCTCCTCTTACCTCTGGCGCGATTGCTATCGCAGATATTGATTACAGAGTTTATTTGAAATTTACCCTGCGGATCTTCCTGACGAACAGTGCATGGGCAGCGATTCTGGTAGCCATTGCCGCGATTATTCAGGCAGGACCGTTCTAAAAAATGTATGTTACAGAAGTAAAAGGAGAGAAAAGACATGAACCAGTTTTTACAACGGGCTTTTGAGCTGAAAGAGAAGATGGTACAGGATCGGCGGAACATCCACAGAAATGCAGAATGTGGAATGACTCTCCCTTTTACTTCTGCCTATGTTCAGGCCCGGCTGGAAGAAATGGGTTACAAAACAGAACCTGTTGGCAGATCGGGCCTGATGGCTGTGGCTGGGAAGAGGGGGCCTGTGATCCTCCTCAGGGCGGATATGGACGCCCTTCCCATGGGTGAGGAAAGCGGCTTGGAATTTTCTTCCATAACAAGCAGCGCCCACTGCTGCGGACATGATCTCCATACGTCCATGCTTTTAGCTGCTGCTCAGATGCTCAAAGAGAGAGAGGGCGAGTTGGCAGGAACCGTAAAATTTATGTTCCAGCCAGGAGAAGAAGTAGGAACAGGTGCTAAGGAGATGGTGGAGCAGGGGATTTTGGATTCCCCTGTTCCTAATGCTGTTTTAGGTATGCATGTCAATGCAAAAAGCCCTTTGTATCAGTTAAATTATGGAAAGGGATATACATTTTGTTCCAACGATAATCTTACGATCCGCGTGACAGGAAGAGGAGGCCATGGGGCCAGACCTCAGGAGGCGATTGATCCAGTTAAGGTGGGCTGCCATGTTTATATGGCCCTTCAAAGCATTAAGGCTAACAGTGTAAGCCCGCTGAAACCGGTTATCCTGACCATTACAGCGATGAATGGCGGAAGTGGTTATAATTTGATTCCGGATACGATGGAATTAAAGGGAACGCTTAGAACCTACGACAACGAGACGAGAGAAGATGTGATGATCCAGATCCGGGAAAAGGCAGAAACGGTAGCCAGGGCATTTGGAGCGGAGGCAGAAGTATCCTTTGGAGAAAGTGTCCCGCCTGTGGTCTGCGCCGAAGCATTTACGGATGAGATTTTGGGATACGCTTCTGAAATTGTAGGGAAAGAGCGTATTGCAGCTCAGGGAGAGGTAAAGATGGGATCAGAAGATTTTTCCTTTATCACGGAGAAATATCCGGATTCCTGCGGATACCTGTTTATTGGAGCAGGTCCAAATGAAGAAGAGGGGTTTCCCTATGGACAGCATAACTCAAAGGTAGTATTTAACGAGGATGTAATGCCTTATGGGGCCGCTGTTATGGCTAACAGCGCAATGCGCTGGTTAGCCGCACAAAGTAACGAGGAGATGGAGTAGGAATGACGAAAAAGACAAAGGCGATTCTGTTTATGATCCTTTCCGCATGCAGCTTCAGTGTGATGCAGCTTGCAGTGAAGCTGTCTGGCGGGATACCCATGATGCAGCAGGTGTTTGTGCGAAACTTTTTTACCCTGTTTATTGGGTTTTATATGGCAATGTCCCATCATGTAGGTTCGCCATTTGGAAAAAAGGAAAATCAGAAAGCTTTGTTTTTCAGAGGGGTATTAGGTTATCTGGGTGTAGTCATGTATTTTTATGCAAGCCGTCATATGTATGCAGCAGATGCAACCCTGCTGCATAGAAGCTCCCCATTTTTTGTTGTGGTTTTTTCCTGGCTCTTTTTAAAGGAAAAGCTTACAAAAGTGCATGTGGGCGTTTTGATCGCGGCAATGTGCGGGGCGATTTGTGTGATCCGGCCAAGCTTTAACTCCAATATGGCTCCGGCTCTGATCGGTGCGCTGTCAGCGGCCAGTGCAGGAGGAGCGTATACGATTATCGGTTACTTGAAGGGAAAGGAAGATAATGGGGTCATCATCTTTTATTTTTCATTGATCTCCTGTATCTTTTCTCTGCCCTTTATGATAAGGGATTTTGTGATGCCAGATGGCTTTGGGTGGTTTATGCTGTTCCTCATTGGAACCTTTGCTTCCCTGGGACAGATTTTCCTGACCTTTGCGTATAAAAATGCACCGGCAGGAGAAGTAAGCATCTACAATTTTTCAGGAATCATATGTTCCAGTATTTTGGGATATTTGGTGTTGGGAGAGGTGTTAGATCTGATGAGCTGGCTTGGAATGATCATCATTATTACAGCCGCTCTCGTTATGTTTTTGTACAATAAAAAGATAAATGAAATAAGCAGAAAGTGAGGAAAAACAGATGGAAAGAAACAGTGATTTATACAAGAAGTATGTCGAGATAATGAAAAAAGAGCTGATGCCTGCAATGGGCTGTACAGAGCCGATCGCTATCTCTTATGCTTCCGCAAAGGCAAGGGATGTCCTGGGCAAAATGCCTGAGAAGGTAGTAGTAGAGGCAAGCGGAAACCTGATCAAGAACGTGAAGAGCGTAACCGTTCCCAATACAGAAGGGTTAAAGGGAATTGAGGCAGCTGCAGCCGCTGGTATCGTGGCTGGAAAATCAGAGAAGCTGCTGGAAGTAATCAGCGAGGTTTCTGATGAGCAGAAGCATGAGATCAAGGAGTTTTTAGAAAAAAATATTATTTCTGTTCAGATCGCTCAGTCTGATATTGTATTCGATCTGATCGTAACGCTGACTGCTGGAGAGGACTGTGTCTCTGTCCGTATTGTCAACGAGCATACCAATATCGTGACGATTGAGAAAAACGGCGAGAAGTTAGTGGATAAGCCTTTAGGATGCGGAGCCAGCGACAGTGATGAGGAAAATGTGCTGAGCGTGGAGGGCATTCTGGATTTCGCCAAGACATGTGAGATCGATGATGTGCGTGAGATCATCAAGCGTCAGATCGACTATAATACAGCCATTGCAGATGAGGGAATTGAACATGCTTGGGGCGCTAATGTTGGAAAGATCATTTTAAATTCCAATGATAAGAACGACGTGAGAGTAAGAGCAAAGGCAAGAGCAGCCGCAGGCTCTGACGCCAGAATGAGCGGATGTGAAATGCCGGTTGTAATCAATTCAGGAAGCGGAAACCAGGGAATCACCGTGTCTGTGCCGATCATTGAATATGCAAAGGAGCTTCACTCCACAGAGGAAGAATTATACCGCGCACTGATCATGGCAAACCTTCTGGGACTGCATCAGAAGGCAGGCATCGGACGTCTTTCCGCTTACTGCGGCGCTGTCAGCGCTGGATGCGCAGCTGGAGCAGGAATCGCTTATCTTATGCATGAGAGCGACCGCGTCATTGAGCATGCCATCGTAAACTGCCTGGCTATTACCTCTGGAATCATCTGTGACGGAGCAAAGCCTTCCTGTGCAGCTAAGATTGCTTCCTCCGTAGATGCAGCTCTTTTGGCTTTGGAAATGGCAAAGCAGGATCAGCAGTTCCGGGGCGGCGAGGGTATTGTCAAGAAGGGGATTGAGAATACCATTGTCAGCGTAGGAAGATTAGGCAAAGACGGAATGCGGGAGACCGATAAAGAAATCCTTCGGATCATGGTAGAGTCATAGGCTCTGAGGAAAAGCAGACCATGTTTTGAATGACAAATGTTGGGCAGCCGATGGGGAAAGGCTGTCCAACATAAGAGAGAGGTATGATTATGGGAGAAGAAAGCAAAACGAAAGGCAACTTTATAGAACGAGCCATGACATCTGTGGAAAAGGTAGGAAATAAGCTTCCACATCCATTTTGGCTGTTTGCCATGCTGGCAGGTTTGACCGTTGTATTGTCCTACATATTGAATAAAGTGGGCTGGTCAGCAACTTATGAGACTGTGGTTGACGGGGAGATGACAAACACAGTTGTATCCGTTGTAAACCTGATGAGTTTTGAGACATTGGGATATTATCTTGAAAATTTCATCAGTCTTTTTATGAATTACTATCCGTTAGGTATGTTGATCTTTATGACCATTGCCGTGGGATTTGCAGAGAAGATGGGGCTTTTTGATGCACTGATGCGAAAGGCAGTGGTCGGGGCTCCTCTTTTGCTTATTTTTACAGTTATTTCCTTCGTAGGTGTAAATTCCAGTATCGGGTTCGGCGCTGGCGTTGTTTTCACCATGGTAATCGGAGCTGCTGTATTTAAGTCATTGGGGCTTCACCCATGGATCGGAATTATTATGGGATATGCTGCTTCCAACGGGGGTTACACAGCATGTCTGCTCATCAGTTCCGTGGACACTACCTTATCAGGCGTAACGACACAGATTGTAGAAGCAAATCATATTGTAGACGGCGCTGGGATGGCTCCTCCTACTCACGCTATGGTAAATTACTATTTTATCATTGCCGCTACCTTTGTATTGACAGCTGTGTGCGTTCTTGTGACAAAATATGTAACTATGCCGCACCTGAATAAGCAGCATCCGGAGCTGGTGCTCAAGGAAGATTCTTCTGAGCTGAAAAAGATGCAGGTTACAGCAGCAGAACAAAAAGGATTAGTTTGGGCTGGCTGGACCTCCATCGTTTACATTGTTTTATTGGTGGCAGCCTGTGTGCCTAAAAATTCATTTATGCGCAACGAAGCAGGCGGTTTGATACCAAATTCACCTTTCCTGAATATGATCATTCCGCTTCTGTTTTTCTTCTTTATGGCTATCGGAACTGCTTATGGGATTGGAAGCGGTCAGATTAAAAAGTGGAAGGATATACCAGTTGCCATGGAGTCCTGTTTGGGATTGGCCTCATCCTTCATGATCGTATGCCTTAGCGCCTGTATTTTTGTGGATCTATTTTCAAAAAGCGGCCTTGCCACTGTTATGGCTGCAAAGGGAGCTGCTCTTTTGACCTCCTGGAATGTAGGACCTGTTGCATTGTTTATTATGATCATTCTGCTGTCCTGTTTTTGTAATTTATTTATTACCAGCAACAGCGGAAAATGGGTTATGCTGGCTCCATTTTTGGTTCCCATGCTTTCCATGCTGAATATCAGCCCGGCTATGACCCAGATTTTGTATCGAATTGGGGATTCCTGTTTTAATATCCTGTCTCCTGTGGAATTGAACGTTCCTATTGCATTAGGATTATTAGAAAGCTATCGCGTGAGCAAGGAAGATAAGGTTGGTATTGGAACCTTGATTTCCATGGAAATTCCATATGCAGGAGCTTACCTGATTTCATTTTTCTTATTAGTGCTTGCATTTTATTTCTTTAAGCTTCCTCTCGGCCCTGGAACTTCTATTTTCCTTAGCTGATGCAGGGGATGAAAAATGTTGAAAATGGAGAAAAAGGAGAAGGAATTATGATTTCAATGGATTTATGCGGGAAGGTTGCAATGGTAACGGGAGCAGGAGGCGGAATTGGCCAGGCTCTCAGTCTGGATCTGGCAGGATTAGGAGCGGATCTGGTTTTGGCATGCAGGGGTTCTCTGGAGGAATGTAAGAAGCTGGAAAAAGAGATTGAGGCAATGGGGCGCAAGGTATGTACCGTACAGGGAAACATTGCGGATCCCAGGGATTGTGAGCGCATGGTGAAAGAAGCAATGGAATTTCACGGAAAACCGGTTCAGATCTTAGTGAACAATGCAGGATATTTTTATGATGTGGTTCCATTGATCGAGATGAGTGACGAGCAGGTAAACAGGACCATTGACATCAATCTGAAAGGTACAATGTATATGTCCAGGGAAGTATGCAGAAATATGGTGCAGGCAGGACTTCCAGGCAGAGTCGTCAATATTACTTCCGGGGCAGCCCATTCCGGCAGGGAAAATTTCAGCAGCTACTGCGCTTCTAAATCGGGAGTTCTCGGTCTTACCAGAGCAATGGCTTTGGAGCTGGCTCCGAAGCATATCAATGTCAACACTGTTTCAGTGGGATATGTGGAAGTGGGACGCTGGCAGGGAGATGAGGGTAAGGATGCGGTGAGAGCGAATATCCTCCCAAGAATTTTGCTGCGGAAGCCGGGAGCGCCTCGGGATATATCCAGAATGGTATGTTTCCTTGTGAGCGAATGCGGCGATTGGATCACAGGAAGCGACTTTATCATCGATGGAGGGGAATCCTGCGGGCGGATCCCATTTGTTCAGATCGAAGCGTAGAGGAGGGCATGGGATATGTCAAAAAGAATGTTAGAAGATGAGCTGGTAAAAGAAATCGATTCTCAGCGTTTGATGGAGCATGCGCGGTATATTACGAGTGAAGACAGGGAATCCGGAAGCCCAGGAGAGAAAAGGGCAGCTGAATATTTCCGGAAGGTTATGACAGAATTAGGGCTGGAAACAGAGATCCATTACGTGGAAAATTATATCAGCCTTCCAGTTTCAGGAAGCTTGATGCTGCAGAACGGAGAAATGCTTTCTTCCTGTATTACCCACAGCTATGGCGCTTCTACAGCTCCGGAAGGATTAACGGGATTTGCAGTATATTATGATGGATCACAGAATGTCAAAGGAAAAATTGCAGTGATGCGGGGGCTGGCGTCTGCTGTTCCATGTAAAAACTTGGAAAATAAAGGAGCCATCGGTATTATATGCATTACCAGCGGAGATTATCCTTTCAATATGTCGATCAGTCCTATATGGGGGCAGCCTGTTCCGGATACGGTTGGGCTCCTGTCTAAAATTCCTGTTGTTACAGTGAATACTCCTGATGGAACAAGGCTTTTAGAAGCTTTAGAGCAGGGGCAAGATCAGGTCACCATAAAGGCAGAGGTTTCCACTAAATTCAGGGAAGTACCTGTTTGCGTTGCAGAGCTGAAGGCTTCTGTTCCAACGGATCGTTTTGTCTTATTTGGCGGTCATGTGGATTCCTGGCATAAGGGAGGGGCAGACAATGGTGGTTCCAATGCGGTTGTATTGGAATTAGCCCGTGTATTCAGCAAGTATAGAGATCAGATCAATACCAATATCCGATTTGTATGGTGGTCAGGACACAGCAACGGCAGATACAGCGGCAGCAACTGGTATGCAGATCATTATTGGGAAGATATACATGAAAATGCAGTTGCCAATTTTGATATTGATACAGTAGGTGCAAAGGGAGCTGTGAATTTCCATCATATTGAGTGCAACAAGCAGTGCTATGAGCTGGGAAAACAAGTGGTGGAGGAAGTGACCGGACAATCACCGGAATACATGCGTATCCAGAGAAATGGAGATCAGTCTTTCTGGGCTCATGGGGTTCCTACTTTATTTGAATGTTTGTCTCTTCAGCCCACAGAAGGAGCAGGAAAGGGAACCTTCATGCCTGGACTTCCCTGGTATTGGCATACCATTTGTGATACGTTTGAGCATTTAGGGGAAGAAGAACTTCACAGAGATGCGGGCATATTTGCCAGGGCGATATGGAGAGTTGTCAGCGCCAATGTGTATCCATTTACATTTAGGGATCTGACCGATGAGATGAAGAAAGATCTGGAGGCATATCAAGCGAAAGCGGGGAGCTGTTTTGACTTATCCGATATTATTGAGCTGACAGAAATGTTGGGAGAAAAAGCCCGTATTTTAGATGGTGAAATCCAGTCCCTGAATCAGCTGGAATCTCCAACAGATGAGGAAAGAGAGCGTATGGAAGGGATCAATCAGCTGTCAATGGACTTAAATCGGCTTCTTATTCCTGTTCACTATTGTAAGAATGGAGATCTTTTCCAGGTCGACCTGGCTGTTCCGATCCCGGCTTTCCCGGAGTTTGATGAATTGGAGCATTTGGCCTCCATGGATCAAAGCTCTGATGAGTTTAAGTTTTTGGAAAGGCAATTGCTAAGAGAGAAGAACCGGGTATATCATTTCCTGAAAAAGGCTTGCAAGAGAGCGGCGTGCATCCATTCATAAAGCGACTTGAGGAGGAGTGATGAAATATACACTGGTAGGGGCAGGAGCTATTGGAGGGACAATGGCTGCCTGGGTATCAAAAGCCGGAGGAGAAATTTTATATGTAGATGCTGTTAAGGAGCATGTAGATGCCATGAACAGCCGTGGATTAACCATTTTGAATCCTGGTGGAGAGGATTTTTGTGTGCCGGTTAAGGCATGTATGATCGATCAGCTGGAAGAACCGTTGGAAGTCGTATTTCTTGCAGTAAAATCTCAGCATACTAGAAATGCAATGGAGAAGATTGCCCCATTATTAAAACCAGATGGTTATGTGGTAAGCCTGCAAAATGGGATCAATGAACCGGTCATAGCAGAGTATGTCGGCGAGGAAAGGGTCGTAGGAGCGTTTGTCAACTGGGCAGCTGATTATATAGAGCCGGGAGTCATACGATTTGGAGGACAAAGTAATTTTTCCATCGGAGAATTAAATGGGAACATAACGGAAAGATTATACAGCCTGCGAGAATTTTTAGCTCCTTTTACAGCAGTAGAGCTTTCCAGGAATATTATGGGGCATTTATGGAGCAAGCAGGTGAATATCAGCGCTATGTTTGCCACAGGTGTTACAGATTTAGGCATATCAAAGGGATTTGATTTTCCGGAAACTCAGGAAACCATTGCAGGTCTGGCCTTGGAGGCAATGGCTGTTCCTGAAAAAATAGGAGTAGAGCTGACTGAGTTTGAAGATTTCAGTCCCTCCCTTTATAAAAAGGGCTGTTATGGGGAAGCGCTGAAGCAGACAGCCGATCACTATCGGGTCATGGCAAAGGATTATACAGGTCTGTACCGCGATCTGGCAGTAAGAAAAAGAAAATCTGAGATTGACGGCACGGTGGGATTTACAGTGGAGCTTGGAGAAAAAATGGGGCTCAAATTGCCATTGAATCGAAGATTGATGGAAATTGTAAAGGAGATCGAAGCAGGGAAAAGAAGAATCGGGTTAGAAAATCTTCTGGATCTGAAAGCAAGGTATGAAACAGTTTATGGCGAAATAGATGTAATAAAATCAGAAAGGAAAAGCACAATCCAGACGGAACCGGCGGTGCGGTCAAGAAATATTGTGGAAACACAAGGTTTCTGCTATAATGGTGGAGAACACTTGACGATAGAGAAGGAGGCGGGAGCCTATGTACATCAGTTATCAGCCGCTATGGGACACTCTAAAGGAGCGCGGCATGAGGAAAGAGGACTTGCGGCTTGCCGCCGGTCTGACTACAAATATGATTGCCAACATGGGAAAGGGCGAGCATATCAGCATGAAAACGCTGCTGCGTATCTGCGGGACGCTGAACTGTGATATTGCAGATGTGATTGCTTTGGAGCGGGACGAAGCCCCCGGAGCTGGGGCGGCGCGGTAACTCCGGGCCAGCCTGACCCGAAGCGGCCAGCCATAACCTCGCCCCTGCTGGGACACTTTGTCCCAAAGCTGGGGGCATGACCGCCCACTCCCAACCTCTGGACACTTTGTCCAGCCAGCGGGCGGCAGCAACAGAATACAGACCCACCCAAGCAGGAAACTTCGGTTTCCTGCTTTTTTTATTTCCACCCCCTGCGCCGGAAATTCATGCCGGAGTGCTTGATAAGCGGGGACTTGCGGAACAGCTTTTTCAAGGTGGTGCGTTCTTCTTCCG
>CABQJX010000035.1 GCA_902464595.1 uncultured Lachnoclostridium sp.
TATCCGCTGGCAGAAGCCAGCCATCCGGCAGAAGCCGCAGGAAGGGGAAAGATCCCCTTGTCTATTTACCATATGAATAAGAAACAGGATGAATAGAAACAGAATCCATGCCAGGAAGGTTTATGGGGGCAGAAGCCGCCATCTTTTCCTGGCATTTTTGTCTGGAAATTTGTCAGGAAAGTCAGAATCCTGTTTATCCCAATGGGAAAGAGATAAAACTTGTATGGAAAAGGAGTACGGATATGACAGAACGATTAACAGTAAAACATATGGTTTTGGGGGCGTTTTTCCTGGCTTTAGGAATGATCCTCCCCTTTTTTACAGGCCAGATCCCAGCGGTGGGCAGTATGCTGCTTCCCATGCACATCCCGGTTCTTCTCTGCAGTTATGTATGCGGATGGCAGTGGGGATTGCTGGTGGGTTTGGTGGCTCCTCTGCTTCGCAGCGCTGTATGGGGGATGCCGCCTATGATGCCTGTGGCTGCTGCCATGGCCTTTGAGCTGGCTGCTTATGGGGCAGTGACAGGATTTCTCTATGGAAAAATGGAGAAAAGCCCGGTATCGATTTACATAAGCCTTTTGAGTGCTATGGCTGTGGGCCGGATCGTGTGGGGCGTTGTCAGTGTATTTCTCTATGGGATCATGGGAAAAGCATTTTCAGTTTCTCTGTTTTTAAGCGGGGCGCTGTTTACCGCTATTCCAGGAATTGTGCTCCAATTGTTACTGATCCCTGTGATTGTGGCTTCCCTGGAGAAGGCCAGGCTTATAAAATAGAGAAAAAAGCAAAATGCATGAAGCGCCGGGCCAAAGAAGCTAGGTGAAAGAGCCATGGTAAGAAGCGCCGGGGCAAAAGTGCTGGCTGAAACATACAGAGCAAAACGCGCAGAGGATAGAGGACAAGGTATGAGAGATTTATTGCGGGAGCACAGGAAGATGTATCCCTGTATGCAGGTTCAGGATGCTGTGAAGCTGTTGTATCAGAGTGAGTTTGGCGGGGGTCATATGATCGCCAATCCTCAGAAAAGCCTGGAATTTTTAAAGCAGGAGCAGCGGGAACGAAAGGGGCATTTGGCTTCTCTTAAAAAAACAGACTTTCCTGTCTGCCAGCCAATTGGCGGCGGGATGTACCGGATTTCCCTGGACGCCCTGGATGAGGGGCTTTCCCCGGAAACCCTGAATCAAATGTTTGTTCAGACCGCAGATCATAAGCTGGGGACAAGAGAGGGGCTGGAGGAAAAGCTCAGGCTTCTGCTTCAGTGCAGCAGGCAGGGAGACCTTCCCTTTGGTGAGGAGCAGGTTCTTTCATATCTGGACGATTACCGGGCCAAGGGGTATCCTATGGTGAGCCACAGCGCAGTTTACAGAGAGGCTTACAGCCCGGCATACCGGGTTGTTTCAGAGGCGTATGTGCGCTATTATAGGGCTTTTTGCCGGATTGACCAGGCGCTCAAAAAAGCCAGGATGTCAGGAGGACGCTGCCAGGTTCTTGCAGCCATTGATGGGATGTGCGCCAGCGGAAAGAGTACCATGGGACGCATACTGCAGGGGATTTATAGCTGTAACCTATTTCATATGGACGATTATTTTCTCCAGCCGCACCAGAGGACAGAGGAACGCATGAAGGAGATCGGAGGAAATGTGGATTATGAGCGGTTCCAGAAGGAGATTTTGGATCATATAGGGGATGAAAAGGGGCTGTCATACCAGGTTTATGACTGTTCCAAGAGACAGCTGGCACAATGGGTCCGGGTTCCCCGGAGTGATCTGAATATCGTAGAGGGCTCTTACAGCCAGCATCCTTATTTTGGCCCGGTGTGGGATCTGCGCTTTTTCTGCGGGATCAGTGAAGAAGAACAGATTTCCCGGATCCGGCTCAGGAATGGGGAAGCCATGCTGGAGCGGTTTAAGAATGAATGGATCCCCAAGGAAAATGAATATTTTGCCGCCTTTTCTATCAGGGAAAAGAGCATAGCGGCGTCGGAATAAAACAAGCGGACTTAAGAAGGGTTCAGACAATTATTAGAAGTGAAGCAAAGGGAGCGGAAACTATTGTATTTTCCGTTCTCTTTTTGATATAATGGGAGAAACGACTGGTTAAAGGAGACAAGACAATGCGTATCATTTTAGTAGCACTGGCGGTTATATTATACCTTATTTTATCCATTCCGCTGCTGCTCATTTTGAATCTGGAGGAGAAAAAGGATCCCGTAAAGGCACAGGAGAAGAGCCTGAAAAGGGTACAGTGGATCTTCCGCCTGGTCTTAAAGCTGGCGGGAGTTACTTATGAGGTCAGGGGGCTGGAGAATATCCCTGCTGACAGGGCAGTTCTTTATGTGGGAAACCACAGAAGTTATTTTGACATTTTGGTAGGTTATGTGACGGTTCCCGGCCTGACAGGATTTGTGGCCAAAAAGGAAATGATCAAAATTCCCCTTCTGCGGGACTGGATGAGACGGGTCAATTGTCTGTTTTTGGATCGTGAGAATATAAAAGAAGGATTAAAGACAATTTTAGAAGGCATTGAAAAGGTAAAATCCGGAGTCTCTATCTGGATCTTTCCTGAGGGAACCCGCAATGAGCATGAGGACATGACCGATCTCCTTCCCTTTCATGAGGGAAGCATGAAGATCGCACAGAAAAGCGGATGCCCAGTGGTTCCGGTGGCGATCACAGGAACGGCAGAGATATTTGAAAACCATCTGCCTTTTATAAAGCCTGGTCATGTATGCATCCAGTATGGAGAACCATTTTACATTAAAGATCTCCCAGCGGAGGAACGAAAATTCGTGGGAGCATATACCAGAGACCGGATCATTGATATGTTAAAAGAAGGCAGCAGAGAAAACAGGAGCATTGACAGAGTATGAAACAGCTAGATTTACAGCAGATCAGGGGGCAGCTGGATCAGATCGACAGCCAGCTGGTAGAGTTATTTGAGGAGAGGATGAAGCTGTGCGGGGAGGTGGCGGAGTTTAAGATCCGCACAGGGAAAGCCGTTTATGATGGAGAGCGGGAAAAGCAGAAGCTGGAAGCAGTCACAGGAAAAGCCCATGGGGATTTCAACAAAAAAGGTGTTTATGAGCTGTTCTCCCAGATCATGACGATCAGCCGCCGGCTTCAGTACCGCCTCCTGTCAGAACATGGGATCCGGGGGGATATGGGTTTTACTATGGTGGAACAGTTAAACACAGACGGGATCCAGGTGGTTTACCAGGGAACAGAGGGAGCCTACCAGCACGGTGCGGCCCTTCGGTTTTTCGGGGAAACAACCCCTATGTATCATGTAAAGACGTTTGAGGACGTGATGGTGGAGGTTGAGGAGGGACGGGCAGATTACGGTGTTCTTCCCATCGAAAATTCCTCAGCAGGGGCAGTCAGTGACAATTATGACAACCTGGTAAAGCATAACCTGTATATTGTGGCAGAGATCCAGCTTCCTGTGAACCATGCCCTTTTAGGCGTCCCAGGCGCAGAGCTTTCCGACATAAGAAAGGTGTACTCCCACTCCCAGGCGCTGATGCAGTGTTCCAGATACCTGGATTCCCACCGGGAATGGGTGCAGATGAATTTGGAGAATACAGCGGTAGCGGCCCAAAAAGTGATCCGGGAAGGGGATATATCCCAGGCAGCTGTGGCAAGCCCTATTGCAGGGCAGCTCTACGGGCTCAAGACCCTGGCGGAGGGGATTAACAATGATACTCACAACACCACCCGTTTTATTGTCCTGTCCAGACAGCCGGTTTATACACGCTCCGCTTCCAAGGTGAGTATCTGTTTCGAGGGGCTCCACAAGAGCGGATCCCTTTACAATATGCTGGGAAATTTCATTTATAATGACGTCAATATGCTGATGATCGAATCCAGGCCCATTGAGGGACGAAGCTGGGAATACCGCTTCTTTGTGGATGTGGAGGGTTCTCTGGCAGACGGGCCTATCCAGAATGCTCTAAAGGGGATCGCAGCGGAGGCGGTAAGCCTGAGGATACTGGGAAATTATTAAGGAGGCGGTTCAAAGCTATGGATATTAAAAATCCGCTTTTATACAGGAAAATGGAACATCAAAGGCTGTTTGAGCGTATGGCCGGACTTTTGGGATTTTCAGATTGTCTGAGCTCTCCGGATCAAAGAGAGGGAGAGGATGGCGCTGCCTGCTGCTCTCAGCTGGTGGACTTGGCTGTAACCTATGGTTTCGAGGGAAATTTATGGCATTGTTTTCTGGCCCTCTGTCTGGCCAACAATGAAAATCCCTATACGACCACCTGCGAGATACGGGGGTCTGCGGGGGGATCCCTGGACAGCTTGGCGTTGGAGGATTACCGTATATTCAAGGCGCTGTTTGATGCAGATGTGAGCCATTTGGAGCCAGAGAGGCTGTGGGCCGTGATCGCTGATTATAAGCCCTCAGGCAGGGAAAGCCGGGTTTTCAACCGCCGGATCCGGGAACGGATCGTCCGCCTGGCTGTCCAGTTAGCCCAGGCAGCTGACCCAGAGGCATTTCAGCAGTGTATGGTGGATTTTTACCATGAGTTTGGAGTGGGAAAGTTTGGCCTTAATAAGGCGTTCCGCATCCTGAAACGGGAGGGGGAGGCCGTGGTGATCGATCCCATTATCAATGTGGAGCACATTTATCTCAAGGATATTGTGGGATATGAGCTTCAGAAGCAGAAGCTGGTGGAAAATACAGAGGCTTTCATAGAGGGAAGGGAGGCAAATAACGTCCTGCTCTTTGGGGATGCGGGAACGGGAAAATCCTCCAGTGTGAAAGCGATCCTCAATGAATATTACAGCCGCGGGCTGCGTATCATTGAAGTGTACAAGCATCAGTTCCAATGCCTTTCCCAGGTGCTGGAGCAGATCAAGGATCGGAATTACAAATTTATCATTTATATGGATGATCTCTCCTTTGAAGATTATGAGCTGGAATATAAGTATCTCAAGGCGATCCTGGAGGGAGGGCTGGGCCGCCGTCCGGACAATGTGCTGATCTATGCCACCTCTAACCGCCGCCACCTGATCCGGGAGAAGTTCAGTGATAAGCGGGAGCTGGACGATGAGCTTCACAACAACGACACCGTTCAGGAAAAATTATCCCTGGCCGCCCGTTTTGGAGTAACAATCTACTATGGATCCCCGGATAAGAGACAGTTTGAGACCATCGTGCGGGAGCTGGCTGCGCGCTACGGCCTTTCCATGCCGGAGGAGGAGCTCTTTGCCCAGGCAAATAAGTGGGAGCTGAGCCATGGAGGGTTATCCGGCCGCACCGCTGCCCAGTTTATCACCCATCTGCGGGGGAAGCGTCCTGTGGAGGATCTTTGATCTCCCATGTCATAGAAAATCTTCCCAGATATGCTCCTTCTGAATAGGGAAGCAGTATAGCTCATTGGTTACAAATTTACATAAATTTTACAGAAATATTACCCTTCTGTGCTGTAATAGCCAGAAGGGTCGTTTATAATTGCTATCATGGATAAAAATGGTCAAAATTGATCTGGATTAAAAAGGAGTTGATAAAATGGCAGTTCGTATATTCGCAGCCATTGACGTAGGTTCATTTGAGCTGGAATTAGGTATTTATGAGATATCCTATAAGACAGGGATCCGCCGGATCGACCATGTCCGCCATGTGATCCCATTGGGGAAGGATACCTACAGCGCTGGAAAGATCAGCTATGAGCTGGCGGAGGAAATGTGCCGGGTTCTGGAGGGATTTGTGGAGATCATGAAGTCCTACCGGGTAAAAGATTACAGGGCCTATGCTACCAGCGCTATGAGGGAGGCGCGGAACCGTCAGATGATCTTGGAGCAGATCCGTGTGCGCACAGGACTTACCGTGCGGGTCATCAGCAATTCCGAGCAGCGTTTTATCAGCTATAAGGCCATTGCGGTTCAGGCCGGGGAATTTAACCGCATTATCCAGAAGGGAACAGCGATCGTGGACGTGGGCTTTGGAAGTACCCAGCTGTCCCTGTTTGACAAGGAATCGCTGGTCACTACCCAGAACCTGCCTCTGGGAACCCTTCGGGTGAGAGGGCTTCTTGAGAGGATTCCGGCTACTGTGGAGGAGCATCTGCAGCATATCGAGGAGATCGTGGACAACGAGTTATTCACCTTCCGGAAGATGTATCTGAAGGAACGGGAGATCGCGAACCTGATCGGTATAGGAGAAAATATTTTTTATATCATGGATCGTCTGGGGCTAAAGGGACAGGAAGATCATATCGACGCCTCTGCCATGAAAGAGTTTTATGACCACATGTGCCACCTGAGCACAGATCAGATCGAGGAACAGTTTGGGATAAACGGCGACTATGCCGCCCTTCTCCTGCCAAGCGTAGTGGTTTATAAGAGGATCCTGGAGATTACGGGAGCGGATATGTTCTGGGTTCCGGGAATCCGGCTCTGTGATGGGATCGCGGCTGAGTATGCCAGCGACAATAAGCTGATCCGATTCAGCCATGATTTTGAGGAAGATATTTTGGCTGCTTCCCGTAATATGGCGAAACGGTATAAATGCCACATCAGCCATAACCAGGTATTGGAACAGTATGCCATGGATATTTTTGACAGCACCAGAAAGTATCACGGACTGGGGCAGCGGGAGCGCCTTCTGCTGCGGATCGCAGTGCAGCTTCATGCCTGCGGGAAATTCATCAGTATACGCAATTCCAATGAGTGCTCCTATAACATTATCATGTCAACAGAGATCATTGGACTCAGTCATCTGGAGCGGGAGATCATTGCCAATGTGGTGCGATATAATATCAGGGATTTTGATTACGACAAGGTGCATCTGGAGACAACCGCCCATTTGGAAGATCATTCAGGATTCAGCCGCAATTCCATTACCATTCTTATTGCGAAGCTGACCGCCATCCTCCGGCTGGCTAATTCCATGGATCGGAGCCATAGGGAAAAGCTGGCAGACTGCCGCATGTCTGTTCGCGAGGGAGAGCTGGTCATCACCACCGGATACCAGGGAAATATGGCTTTGGAGGCGGCATCCTTTGAACAGAAAGCAGATTTCTTTGAGGAAATTTTTGGAATAAGACCGGTTCTGAGACAAAAAAGGAGGGTGTGATCATGGCTGGTACAGAGAAGAAGATGAAAAGGACGGAAGATAAAGCCACAGGAAAAACCGCTGTGAAGGAGGCAGATAAGGCAACGGGAAAAACAGCAGCAAAGACATCAGAAAAGACATCGGGGAAAACAGCAGTGAAGCTGTCAGAAAAGGCAACGGGAAAAATTGGGGGAAAGATGTCAGATAAGACAACAGAACAAGCGGCAGAAAAGATAGATTTTGGCGCAGATCCCAATAATTATGTCAATCGGGAGCTTAGCTGGCTGGAGTTTAACTATCGGGTGCTCAGTGAGGCCAGGGATAAGACCATTCCCCTCTTTGACCGATTAAAATTCCTCAGCATCACGGCCTCCAATCTGGATGAATTTTACATGGTCCGCGTGGCTTCCCTGAAGGATATGGTCCATGCCAAATACACCAAAAAAGATATTGCAGGGCTGACGCCTCAGGAGCAGCTGGACCGGATCAGTGTTAAAACTCACGAATTAGTGGATATGCAGTATTCTACCTATAACCGTTCCCTGGTTCCTGCCCTAAAGCAGAATGGGCTGCGGATCATTACCGCCCATGAGGATATGACAAAGGAGGAGGCAGACTACACCGATCAATATTTTAAGGAAAAAGTGTATCCCGTCCTTACTCCCATGGCTGTGGATTCCTCCCGTCCTTTTCCATTGGTGCGCAACAAGACCTTGAACATTGCAGCCCTTCTGCGCAAGAAAAACGGAGACGGGGAAGAACTGGAATTTGCTATGGTTCAGGTTCCTTCCGTTCTGCCAAGGATTGTGGAGCTTCCCAGGAAAACAGATGAGGACGGGCGGGAGCAGCGTTCCGTAATCCTTTTGGAGGAGATGATCGAGCGGAACATGCCCTCCCTGTTCCTCAATTACGATATTGTTGCCTCCCATCCCTTCCGTATTATGAGAAATGCAGATCTGACCATTGATGAGGAGGAGGCGGTGGATCTTCTGGAGGAGATCCAAAAGCAGCTGAAAAAACGCCAGTGGGGGGAGGCGATCCGCCTGGAGATCGAGGATAAGGTGGATAAACGCTTGTTAAAGCTTCTGCGCCGGGAGCTGGAGATCAGCAGCCAGGATATTTTTGAGATCAACGGCCCCCTGGATCTGACCTTTTTAATGAAAATGTATGGCTTAGAGGGATTTGACCTTTTAAAGACGCCACGGTATACCCCGCAGCCGGTTCCGGCACTGATGAATGAGGATGATATTTTTACGAATATCAGGAAGGGGGATATTCTCCTTCACCATCCATATCAAAGTTTTGATCCTGTAGTGGATTTTGTACGCCGCGCCGCCAGGGATCCAGAGGTTTTGGCTATCAAACAGACCTTGTACCGCGTCAGCGGCAATTCCCCCATCATTGCAGCTCTGGCAGAGGCGGCGGACAATGGCAAGCAGGTTTCTGTTTTGGTGGAGCTGAAAGCGCGGTTTGATGAGGAGAATAATATCAACTGGGCTAAGAAGCTGGAAAAGTCGGGCTGCCATGTGATTTATGGTCTGGTGGGCCTCAAGACCCACAGTAAGATCACTCTGGTCGTCCGTATGGAGGAGGACGGCATCCGCCGTTATGTCCATCTGGGAACAGGAAATTATAACGATTCCACAGCGAAGCTTTATACGGACTGCGGTATCCTGACTTGTGATCCTCAGATCGGAGAGGATGCAACCGCTGTCTTTAACATGCTGTCCGGCTATTCGGAGCCTCTTGCATGGAATAAGCTGTCCGCAGCTCCTTTGTGGCTCCGTTCCCGGTTCCTGCGCATGATCCGCAGGGAGACAGAGCATGCCAGAGCGGGACGTCCCGGCCATATTATGGCAAAGATGAATTCCCTTTGTGACAAGGAGATCATCACAGCCCTCTATGAGGCCTCCGCCGCCGGAGTAAAGACAGAACTGGTAATCCGGGGTATCTGCTGTTTAAAAGCCGGGGTAAAAGGGCTTAGTGAACATATATCCGTTCGCTCCATTGTGGGAAATTTTCTGGAGCACAGCCGCATTTTTTATTTCTTTAATGATGGGAGCCCGGAAGTATACATGGGAAGTGCGGACTGGATGCCAAGAAATCTGGACCGGCGTGTGGAGATCCTGTTCCCTGTGGAAGACGAAAATCTGAAGGCCCAGGTCATCCATATCCTGGAGGTGGAGCTGGAAGACAACGTAAAGGCCCATATCTTACAGCCGGATGGAACCTATGAGAAGGAAGACAAGCGCGGAAAGGTGCTGGTCAACTCCCAGGAGCAGTTCTGCCGGGAAGCCATCGCTATGGCAAAAGAGGCAGCAGGTGAGGAAGACCCGGTGCGCTCCCGGGTGTTTAAGCCGATAATGAGCAGCAGCGAATAATGGTTATCTGAATTGATACATGAAAAAGGATGAAAAAAGAGGATCCCCTGCAGTTAGATATAGGACGGCTGAAGGGGAATCCTCTTTTTCATATGTTTCATGATTTTCAGATTTTTGAAATATAAAAGATGGACCGCCTGAATGCACTGTCACGCAGTGATTCTGTCGGCTGCCTTTTAATGAACAAAAATCATAGATAAGATAAACACTACGATAATTGTTACAAGACCCATTACACCAGTCATACCAGTCTGGCATTTGTATGCATCCTTTGTATCCATGTCAGAGAACTGGGAAACTACCCAGAAGTAGGAGTCATTGGCATGGGATACTGTCATGGAGCCTGCTCCGATGGCCATGATCACAAGAACCTTTGCCAGAGGAGAGGTAAATCCCAGAGCTGGCATCATGGGAGCGATCATAGCAGATGTGGTGATCATAGCTACGGTGGAAGCACCCATGGCTGTCTTTAACAGGGCAGCGATGATAAATGGAAGGAATACACCTACGCCAAGGCCTAACAGGGAGGCGCTCAATGCGTCTGCAATCGGAAGCTTCTGAAGGATCGCACCAAAGGAACCGCCTGCACCGGTAATAGCTAAAATACCAGCGGAGTTGGTAACTCCTTCTGTGATCCAGGATAACGTGTTCTTTTTCTCAGAAGCAGGAACCAGGGTCATGGCTAAGAATACGCCTAAAATAAGGGCGATCACTGGGTTTCCGATAAAGGAGAAGAACATTTTTACAGCGCCGTCTCCAAATGGTGCGCTCGGGAAATCACCAACGGATTTCAGTGCAATGAGGATAATAGGAAGCAGGATCGGAGAGAAGCTGTGAAGTGCTCCCGGAAGCTTTCCGTATTTCTGCAGAAGCTCATCTACCGTGTACTCAGGATTGGCAGGAATATCGATCTTGCTGGAAACCTTCTTTGCATAGAGCAGTGCAGACAGTGTTGCAGGAATAGAGATTAAAAGTCCAACTAAGATAGTCAGTCCCAGATCAGCCTCCAATGTTCCAGCCATGGCGATGGGGCCGGGAGTAGGAGGAACCAGACAGTGGGTAGCGTAAAGGCCGCCGGACAGAGCGGTAGCCATGACTGCCAGGGAAATATTGCTCTGGCTTGCCAATGCTCTGGAAATAGGGCTTAAAATAACGAAGCCGGAATCACAGAATACAGGGATACCCGTAACGTAGCCAGTGATAGTCATGGTGAGCACGCTGTTTTTCTTGCCCACGATCTTTAAAATTGTGTTGGCCATCGTCAGGGCAGCTCCTGTTTTTTCCAGGATCGTGCCGATGATGGTTCCGGCCAGGATTACAATACCGATGCTGGCCAAAATGTTTCCGAATCCGTTTTTTACAGTGGTGATCACTTCCTCGGTGGGGATGCCGCATACCAGACCTACGGCAATGGCCACAACGGTCATGACGATAAAGGGATGCTGATGGAACTTAGAAATAGCGATGACCATACAGATCACAGCTGCAAAGATTACTGCAAATATAAATAGTCCTGACATAATAATCCTCCTTATAGGATATGTTTAACCGGATGAAAGATCAGGATCATCCGAATCAGATATTCACGGGTGAACGGATCCTCCTCCTCCAGATCCAGAAGGGAAAAGAGACGTTTCATCCGATAGAGAAGTGTATTTTTGTGGAGATGAAGCCGTTCTGCCGCCCGGTGTACGCTTCCTTTCTCCTCATAATAGGTTTGGGCAGTTACAAGCAGGATCTCAGCCTGCTGGGGTTCCTGATCCTGAAGCAGCTTTTGATACAGAATCCTGGCATACCGCTCCCCGCCGTGAAGAAATGATTTGTAGACGAGAAAACGGATCCGTGTGGATTGGTCGGATAAGTCGGAAATACGTTCTCCCTCCATGGAATTTAAAGCGTTTACTTCTCCCATGGCAGAGGGAAGATCCTCCAGCTTTTCACAGGGGTCGCTGATTGCCGCCTGCAGGGCTTTGTCCTCCTTTAAAGCCTTTAAAAGGCGGGAGAGGGAATTGTCTGTCCGACCCTTTTCAGGCAGACTGTGCAGGATGACGCAGCTGTTGTTCCAGATACCAAATACATCTTTTAAGGGACGAAGGCTTCGCTCCAGTACCAGACGGTGGATCAGCTGGGAATAGCGGTTAATGTGGGCCGTATTTTCTGCGTCAGGCCGGTGTTCAATGCGGATCACTTTTACCGGGAAGGTGAGGGTTACCGGCAGCACAGCGGACAGCTGGGAAATGGTTTCGATCTGGCTTCTGTCGCCTGAAAGGAGAAGATGGAGCAGCCGATTTCTCAGTTCCGATTCCACAGTCTGTTTCCGGGCCATGGCCTGCTGGGCAAAATGCTGTGCTACATACACGCTTAACAGATTGGCAACATTGAGCATCTGCTCCTCACATCCAAAGATTCCTACCACACCAATGATCTCATCATCCAGAAAAATAGGCATGTTATACCCTTCTTTGGCTCCCGGATACCGGTCGATGTCTTTCTTTTCGATGAGAACTGGCTTTCCGGTGGCGATCACCTCCGCGGCTCCCTGGTGAAAGGAACCGATACGATCCTTCTCAGTAGAAGCGATAATGATCCCCTGGCGGTTCATGATATTTAGGATACGCCCTCCCACCAGGGGAGAAGTGGCTTCCACAAAGGCCTGGGCCATAGCGGCAAATTCCAGCATAAAAGTCTCCTCCTGCTTATGTTTTTACAGGAACAGGCAATCTCCTGCGCCCAGATATACGGTGTTGAGCTCTGAGTTTTCTGCCATCATTTCCCGGAGAAGATTTCCGGAGCAGTGATTGAAGGCCAAAAGTCCGATTCCCATTTCCTTCATGGCATGCAGTGTCATGTGGATCCGGTCCCGATCTGCCTCTACCAAGTGGGTTCCTCCGGCTACTGCCCGTATGGGCTGGGAAAAATGCTGCTTTACCCGGTTTAAGATGTTCAGGATTCCTGGGTGGCTGCATCCAACGATGACAACCAATTCCCCTTTTTCCTCTACTACCAGGCAGATCTCGTCTTCAAAATGATCCGGGATCCAATCCTCCCCTTCCCTGAGGACAAAGCGCTCCGGTATGGTTTCAAATGGGTGGGTTCTTGGGAAGCCTCCCACAGCCCAGCAGTGGTCAGACAGAGGAAGGATATCCTTGCAGACAGAATGGGTGATCCCATTTTCCCTCAGAAAAGCAGGGTCAAAACCATTTCCAAGGTAGGTGGCCTTTGGACCATTTTTGGCGTACTTTTCATGGAAAAAGCCTTTGCCGGTTATGAGCGGACAGCAGAGCCCCTCTCTTACAAAGTGAGGATAGCCGGCAGCATGGTCGTAATGGCCGTGGCTGCCCACTGCAAAATCCACCTTCTCCAGCCGGATGCCAAGGCGCTTTGCATTGTCCAGGGCATGGATGCCGGAGCCAAAATCGAAGAGAATGCGTGTATCCTCTGTCTCAATATAAAAGGATAATCCATGCTCTGCTTTCATGGCTTTTTGTTCGCCAGCCACATTGTCCATAACAGTTACAAGTTTGATGATACTCACCTCCTAGTGGACTTATGAGTTTATATAATTTTAATAAACTTAATAAAATGATTATACCATAAAAATTTCCAATTGGAATTGTGACAGAACACAAATATTTGCAAAATAATCTATAGAACAGCACTTTTATAGTTGAAGTGCATAAAAAACAAGAAGCGGGCTTACGAGCCCTATACCCAACAGCCCAAATCCATCCTTCTGCAAGCAAGCTTGCGTCGGCTGTCTGCGAGTTATTGGGTGCAAAAGGGAGCCATGCAATCTTCTTGTTTTCAAAGGGCGTGAAAACAAGAAGCGGGCTTACGAGCCCTATACCCAACAGCCCAAATCCATCCTTCTGCAAGCAAGCTTGCGTCGGCTGTCTATGGGCTATTGGGTGCATGGCTCCCTTAATTTTAAATATTCCAGTATTTTTCAGGAAAAAGTAAGGAAAAGGGTGATATATTATGTTAGAATGTAAGAAGTATACTTGTGTTCCCGTATTTTGCAGTTTTCCTTCCGATTCCGGTTTCCAGGCTTCGGTTTCCAGCTGTAAGAGGGTGCGAATAGCCTTTAAACAGCTTCTAAACCGCCTCCAAAGTCCCCTGTCGGACTGGATCGAAAGTTTTGACCGGAAAATACGGCAGCTCAAGGAAGTATAACGTAGGAGGAGGGGACAGAATGTCCGATATTAATATTCTTGTAGTGGATGACGAAAAAGAAATCGCTGATCTGATCGAGATTTATCTGGTGAGCGATGGTTATAAAGTGTTTAAGGCAGAAAATGCGGCAAAGGGCCTGGAGATCCTCGCCAGAGAGGAAGTACACCTGGTTCTTTTGGATATTATGATGCCTGGAATGAACGGACTTGAGATGTGCAAGAAAATACGTGAGACGAATAATATCCCTATCATTATGCTCAGTGCTAAGTCTACGGATCTGGATAAGATATTGGGCCTGGGCACAGGGGCAGATGATTATGTGGTAAAACCCTTTAACCCTCTTGAACTCACAGCTAGGGTAAAGTCCCAGCTGCGCCGATATACGCAGCTGAACCCAAACAGCGCAGCCAGGGAGCGGGCTAACAACGAGATAACGATCAAGAGCCTGACGATCAATAAAGATAACCACAAAGTGATCGTAGACGGGGAGGAGATCAAGCTTACTCCGATTGAATTTGACATTCTTTATCTGCTGGCCTCTAATCCGGGAAAGGTGTTCAGTACCGATGAGATTTTTGAACGGGTGTGGAACGAGAAGGTATACGAGGCCAACAATACCGTTATGGTACATATCAGACGTCTGAGAGGAAAAATGAAAGAGGACACCAGACAAAATAAGATCATCACCACAGTATGGGGAGTAGGCTATAAAATTGAAAAGTGATATGCACCGCAGGTATCGCAGCCGGGTACTCACCAATATTGTGTACAGCGCCCTGATCTCCTCCTTGGTGGAGATCTTTCTGGTGACCAATGTGTCCATGATCGCCAGATATATGGAGCAGTCCGGACGGCTGAACCGGCTGTTCCAGGCTGTATTGGAGTGCAGTACAGGAGTGGTGCTGGTCTACGTCCTTTTGGGGCTTGCTATTTTTGCTGTAACCTTTATGATCCTTCAGATGCCCTATATCCGCTATATCAGCCATATTGCGGATGCAGTGCAGAGTATTTCAGAGGGAAATCTGAATACCTCCATTGATGTGATCGGAGACGATGAATTTTCCAGCATGGCTTCCAATCTCAATAAGATGGCGGAAGATATACGGCAGCTTATGGATAAGGAGCGGGAGGCAGAGCGCACGAAAAATGAGCTGATTACCAATGTGGCCCACGATCTGAGGACGCCTCTCACCTCTATTATCGGGTATTTGGAGCTTTTAAACACCAACCGTTCCCTGGAGGAAGAACTGCGCTGGAAGTACATAGAGATCGCCTACGGAAAGGCCCGAAGGCTGGAAAAGCTTATTGAGGATCTTTTTGGTTTCACAAAGCTTAATTACGGAAAGATTGCCATGCATGTCTCCCAGTTGGACATTGTAAAGCTTTTAGGACAGCTGTTGGAGGAGGCTTATCCGAACTTTGTAGAAAAAGGGTTATCCTATGATCTTCAAAGCAATGTGCCTGCCAAGGTCATTACAGCAGACGGAAATCTCTTAGCCAGGCTGTTCGATAACCTCATTGGGAATGCGATCAAATATGGAGCGGATGGAAAGAGGGTCCTGGTGCGCATTCTTGCCCAGGATGAGATCGTCACGGTGTCGGTGACAAATTACGGCTATGTGATCCCCTCAGAGGAGCTTCCTCTGCTTTTTAACAAATTTTACCGGGTGGAGCAGTCACGTTCCAGCAGTACAGGCGGCACGGGCCTGGGACTGGCGATCGTGAAGGAGATCGTAGACATGCACGGTGGAACCATTGATGTGTCCAGCGGTCTGGACGGGACGGTATTCACGGTAAAGCTGCAGGTGAATTTTGACATTAATAAAGAAAATTTTGGAACCATAAGCTAAAGCGGTTCTTTTGTCATGCCGCAGACAGCTTAGGCGGAGAATGGAATGGATATGAGCAAAAGAGAGACCATTGGGAACAAGCTTTTAAAAAGAAGGAAAAGGGCGCTGAAAAGCTCCCTTTTTGCAGTCATGGCAGCCATCTGTATGTGGTGTGGCATCGGAGGGATAGTGTCCCAGGCGGATTCAGGACAGGTATCCGCCGGGGAAGGTGAGTTTCAAAACGTCCCGATTGCCCTGGATGCCGTTTATGGCTACCAGACTATAGCCAAAGGCGGTCGTTTCCTGCCGTTAGAGATCAGTCTGAATAATCAGTCCGAAGAAGATTTTACAGGCACACTCTGTATTCTTGCTATGGAATCGGACTATCAGGGCTATAACATGAATCAGGAATATGAGGTATACCGTTATGAATATCCTGTGACCCTGAAGAAAGGGGAGAATCTGGTCAAACATGAGAGCGTTTCTCTGGGGGCAAGGGTGGATCAAATGTATATCCGGCTTTTGGATCATGAAGGAAATGAGATTGGGAGCAAGCGGTTAAAATTGAATCTGAACCTGGATACAGCGGAGCTGTTCATCGGCCTTCTCAGCGATAACCCCGGAGATCTCTTATACCTCAACGGTGTGGGGATCAATTACAGCACTCTGCGTACCCGGGTGATCGAGATGTCGGCGGATACCCTTCCCTCCTCTGGATTGGGACTGGATCAGCTGGATGTTCTTCTCATTACTGATTTTGATACCAGCACGCTCTCTGAGGAGCAGATGGAAGCTGTGTGGGAGTGGGTTCAGGGAGGAGGCGTCCTTCTCGTCGGAACGGGAGGCCGCGGGGCGGATACGATGAGCGGGTTTGGCGACGAGCTCCTTGAGGTCATTCTGCCAGCGCCTGAGGAGCGGGTTATCAATATGGGGGTAGAGTATGCGAAAAACCGGCCAGAGGAGGCATCCATTCCCCTTATGTGTACCGAAGTATTGCTGAAAGGGGCTACGGAGATACTTGGAAGCGATGAACTCTCTGTACTGTCATCCATAAGGGCGGGACAGGGATTGGTAGCTGTATCTGTCTATGATTTCAGGGATATTGAGGAATTTTGCCAGATCAATCCCTCCTATGTGGATAACCTGTTTGCCTCCCTTTTGGGAGAGGAACGGATCAATGCTCTGGCCAGCTTTTCGGAGGGAAGCACCTCCAGGCAGTACTGGGCGGTTCAGAATCTGATCAATACAGGAAATATCAATAAGCTTCCCAAAGTGAGCTTATATGTGGTGCTGGCTATTGCTTATGTGGCTTTGGCTGGTCCGGGACTTTACTTTTTTTGGAAACAACGGGGGATGGGGCAGTATTATCAGCCCTCTGTGGCGGTTTTATCCCTGATCTGTACGGGAATGGTATATTTTATGGGGACAGGAACCCGTTTTACAGGCCCGTTTTTCAATTATGCTGCCATCAAGGATATAGATGGAGGGGAAGTGGAGGAGACAATCTTTATCAATATGCGCTCCCCTTACAATAAGCCTTACTCCGTTACCTTAGCTCCGGAATACAGTTTAAGTCCTGTTACAGGAGGCTCCTATTACAATTCAGACCCAGCTCCTGACTTTACGGGCAGGGAAGAGCCTGATGTGACCATACGGTATGATGAGGATGGAACCAGGGTGAAAATGGGAAGCGTCGGGGCTTTTAATTCAAAATTTTTTATGCTGGAGCGGCGGACAGAGAAAGAAGGAGAGGAAGGCTTTACCGGGGATATTCATTCCTTTGATGGGAAGGTTACGGGAACCCTTACCAATAATTACAGCCAGGCTGTGGATAATGCGGCTATTATCCTATACAATCAGATTGTTCCCGTAGGCCATATGGAGGCCGGGGAGACCGTTGTTCTGGATGATCTTCCGGTCACATATGGGATAACCGGTTTCGGTTATGCTATGGCAGAGCAGATCACGGGAGGCATGCGCTACAAGGAGAAGAAGGATGTAAGAGATTCGTCCTATGTCCAGGCTTTGGAGCGGACCAATCTTTTATCCTTCTACATGGAAAATTATCTGTCCGGTTATCATTCCGAGGCGCGGGTGGTAGCATTCAGCAATGAAAAGGAAGAGAAAGGATTTTTGGGAACAGGAGACAGTGAGACGTATGGTTCTGCCCTTCTCACCTCATCCATAGAGGTGGATACAGAAAAAGACGGCATGGTATACCGTTCCGCCCTGCAGAAACAGCCTAATGTACTGTCTGGAGATTATTACGCATCCAATAACAGTATTTACGGCATGACCCCGGTTATGCTGGAATACTATCTGGGAAGTGATCTGCAGGTAGAAACGCTGTCTTTCCATCAGATGAGCGATGTGGTGGCAGAGAGCATGCGTTACTATTATACGGTTCCATTCAGCGGAAGCATATATTTTTATAATTATAATACCAGTTCCTATGATTCGATGGATCCCTCTGTTACCACTTACAGCCGAGAAGAGCTGGAGGATTATCTGTCTCCGGGCAATACACTGACCGTAAAATACATGTACAGCGGAACTGGCGAGTATACATGGAATATTATGCTTCCGATTCTCACCGTGACGGGGAGGGGGAAATAATGTTAGAGATAAGAGGATTACATAAAATATATGGAAAGTATCATGCATTAAGCGGCCTTGATATGACAGTGGAGGATGGGGCTCTTTACGGCTTTGTGGGGCCAAATGGCGCAGGAAAGACAACCACCATTAAGATCATCACAGGCCTTTTGGGAGCAGAAGACGGAAAAATCGCCATAAACGGGACGGATGCATTGGGAGATCCGGGAAGCCTAAAAAGCATGATCGGTTATGTGCCGGATTTCTTTGGGGTATATGACAATCTTACTGTGTCAGAATATATGGAATTTTTTGCTGCCTGCTACCATATAAACGGGCTGGTGGCCAGAAAGCGGTATACTGCCTTATTGGAGCAGGTGGGACTGGAGGATAAGCTGGATTTTTTTGTGGACGGCTTGTCACGGGGCATGAAGCAGAGGCTGTGTCTGGCACGTGCCCTGATCCACGATCCACAGATGCTGGTGTTGGACGAACCTACCTCAGGCCTGGATCCCAGAACACGTTTTGAATTTAAGGAGATATTAAAGGAACTCCATTCTTCCGGTAAAACAATCCTCATCAGCTCCCATGTCCTGTCAGAGCTGTCAGAGATATGTACGGATATTGGGATTGTGGATCAGGGGAAAATGGTGCTGGAGGGAAATATAGGGGATATTCTGTCCCGGGTCAATACCTCCAATCCTCTGGTGATCTCTGTTGTGAACAATGCGGAAGGGGCACTGGCCATTTTAAAGAGCCATCCCTGCGTTCAAACCATTTCCATGAGGGATCAGGAAATCTGCGTCCGTTTTTGCGGAGACGCCCAGGACGAGGCTATGCTTCTTCAGCAGCTGATCGACCGGGAGGTGATGGTAAATAGTTTTACCAGGGAAAAGGGAAGCTTGGAATCTGTATTTATGCAGCTGACAGAGCGGGTGGAAGAAAGGGTGGTGTTGTCCTATGATGCAAAATCCGATATTTAACAGAGAGATCAAGATCAGCTCCAGGAGCGTCAGGATCCCGTTGATCATTACCCTTTTTAACGGTATCCTATGTCTGGTCACATTGGTCAATATGTACTCTGCTGTAGCCCAGGTGGAATCCACGGCAGCGATCCAGTATACCAGCTTTATGGATATGTATGAGTTTGTGACCACCATGGAATTTATCCTTCTTATGTTCATTATGCCTGCAATGACGGCGGCCAGCATAAGCGGAGAGAGGGAACGCCAGACATTGGAAATGATGCTTACAACGAAGATGACAGCTGCCCAGGTGGTGATGGGGAAGCTGATGAGCGCCCTCAGCACCCTGCTGCTTCTCATTGTATCCAGCTTTCCGGCAATCACCATGGTTTTTGTTTATGGAGGCGTTACTTTTTGGGATATGGTCTCCATGATCTTATGTTACATTGCAACCGCCTTTTTTACAGGAAGCCTGGGAATCTGTTTTTCCGCTCTGTTTAAGCGTTCTACCGTCTCTACAGTCACTACATATGGTGTGCTCATTGCTGCAGTGGCAGGAACTTATTTTATCAACCGTTTTTCCTACAGCTTGTCCTCCATGCATATCAACCATTCTATGGCGGCCTATGGCTTTGGGGAACAGGCGGCGAAGATCAGCTCCGGGAACGCTATTTATCTGCTTCTGTTAAATCCGGCGGCCACCTTCTATACCATTCTCAACGGGCAGCTTCAGGGAAACGCTCCTGTTGCCAAGCTGGCCTCCCAATTTGGTATGGAGCCTTCTGGATTTATTATGGAATACTGGGTTCCTCTCAGCCTCTTTGTTCAGATCGCTCTCGGTATTGTATTGGCAGCTCTGGCTGTCTATGCGGTAGAGCCTGTAAAAAGGAAAATGAAAAAACAAATGGTAAAAAAATGAATGAATTGGCTGTGGGATGCACACTTTAAGGATATGCGCGATATACTATAGCAGAGAGGAAAGCAGTAGATGATACCGCGCATCCAGCTGGTGCTTTCATCATAGATCAGGGAAACCTGGGCGGCGATAGCGCAATGCAGGCGTTATTGCCGTTTACATAGAAAAGGGAGCAGCATGAATTACACCTATATTCTCCGTTGTGCAGACGGAACCTATTACTGCGGCTGGACCAATGATTTGGACAAGCGTCTCAAGGCCCATAATCAGGGAAAAGGAGCGAAATACACACGTGCCCGTCTTCCGGTGGTGTTGGCCTATTATGAGGCATTTGACACCCAAAAGGAGGCAATGCGGCGCGAATATGCCATTAAGCAGCTGAGCCGCCATGAGAAGGAACAGTTGATCCGGGCAGGCTCTAAGCCACGAACTGATACATCATTACATAGTGGCATAGGCTGCCTCCCATAACAAAAAGATGGAAAACTTCATGAGAACCAAAATAGCGGTGGCGGGAATTAAAGACCGGAAGTTTTAAGGCGTAGATGATCCCTCCGGCTGTGTAAATGATCCCTCCCGCCAGGAGCCAGAGGAAACCGGCCCTTGGGAGGGATTTTATGATTTTTGTGAAGGCCAGTATGCATACCCATCCCATGGAAATATAGATCAGAGAAGAAAACCATTTGGGGCAGGTGATCCATAATGCATTGATCAGGATGCCGACAGCGGCGATAGACCAAACCAGGCACAGTAAGAGCCAGCCGGTGCGGTCCCCCAGGACGATCATGCAGACAGGGGTGTAGGTTCCGGCGATCAGAACAAAGATCATCATATGGTCAATCTTTCTCAGGAGCTGGTTGACCTTGGGGGAGATGTTCAATGTGTGGTAAATGGTGCTGGCTGCATAAAGACCGATCATGCTCAGGATAAAGATGGCTAAAGAGTATATATGAGTCTGTGCCGGGCTTTCCTTCGCTTTCAGGAGAAGGGGGACTGCGGCGGCTATAGCCAGAAGCATGGCGATAAAGTGGGTAAGGGCGCTTCCGGGATCCTTTACTTTTTTAAATTCCTGTTTCATGTATGCTGTCATGGGAATCGGCCTCCTTAACTGATAAAAAATGAATTGCCAAAAAATACTAGTGGAAAACAGTAACGATATTATATAGTTTTTAATACTATATATATTTGTATTTAATACTATACAACAAAGAGGCCAAATATGCAAGAAGATATATGGCGGAACGGTTACTGAATCTTGAGTTTTGACCGGAAAATGCGGAAACTCAAGCTGCTTAATATGTATGTATAAGAAAAGGGGTTTTGTATGATACCAATATTATATAAAGATGAGGATATAATTATAGTAAGAAAGCCAGCTGGATTAGAGTCACAGCAGTCCCGGGGATTTGCCCCGGATATGGTCAGTGAGATCCGCCGTTATCTACATAATCCACAGGTTATCCACAATTATCCACACAAGCCGGTTTCTGTTGATCCACCCTATGTAGGTGTTATCCACAGGCTGGATAAGCCAGTGGAGGGTGTTATGGTTTACGCTTTGAACCAGAAGTCCGCAGGTGCTTTAAGCGCCGCTCTCCAGGCTGGAAAAATGAAAAAATCCTATTTGGCTGTGGTATGTGGAAAACCTGTGGATAATTGTGGATCATATGTGGATTATCTGCGTCACTGCAAGGAAAACAACACATCTGAAATTGTGGATAAGTCCTGTAAGGAGGCAAAAAGAGGGGTATTAAATTACCGCGTGAGAGAGGTTATCAACAATCCACAAAAGGAGGGTGAAATGTTATCCTTAATAGATATAGAGCTGCTTACAGGGCGTCACCACCAGATAAGGGTACAGTTTGCCGGACATGGGACTCCACTCTATGGTGATAGCCGATATGGAGGTGACTTATCCACATTATCCACAGGCAATGCTGTGGATAGAAAAAGGGGAGAAATAAAAGAAATGAAAGGGACGAATGTCAGGTCAGAGAGGGGGGATTGGGGGAAAAGGCCGGAGAAAGGTCCTGGCCGCCAGGCGCTGGCTTTGTGCGCCTACCGCCTGGCTTTCCCCCACCCTGTGACCGGAAAGGAGATGGAGTTTACTTCGTTTCCCATTGGAGGCGCTTTCTCCTGGTTTCCGGCGCTGAGAGAAGATAGGGAAAGAATATAGCTGTTACATAAAGGTGAATGAGAGTGAAAAAGCGGGGGTGTCGCAAAATCATCAAATTAGATGATTGAGCGATGCCCTCGCTCTATAC
>CABQJX010000036.1 GCA_902464595.1 uncultured Lachnoclostridium sp.
TAATTTTTGAACTTAGATGGGTGTGGTTGAGGAACACATTCATGCGTTTGTCGTGGGGGAGAACCATAGTTCACAGAACCTTCCTTTTATGGTATGATAGATTAGAAAATTTACCAGGAGATAAGAAATGATGAAACAAAAATTATCCAATCGGAATCTTCTTTTAGTGGGATTCACACTGTTTTCTATGTTTTTTGGTGCGGGAAATCTGATCTTTCCGCCATTTTTGGCGGCTCAGGCAGGAAATATGACTTGGCAGGCAATGGGAGGCTTTCTGCTCAGCGCAGTAGGACTTCCGGTTTTGGGCGTAGCTGCTGCAGCCAGGGCGGGAGGCCTTTCTAAGCTGGCAGGGCGGGTAGGATCCCATTTTTCTTTTTTCTTTACCCTTCTCATTTACCTGTCCATTGGCCCCTGCCTGGCTATCCCCAGAACTGCCAGCACCTCATTTGAGATGACGGTATTTCCTGTTTTGCAGCAGATGGGGATTGTTTTGGAGGATACCATAGCCGGGACAGGGATTACTGTGCAGACGGCAGCTCAATTTTGCTATTCTGTGGCATTTTTTGCCGCAGCTATGGCGGTAGCGTTTCGTCCGGAAAAGCTGACAGACCGATTGGGAAAGATCCTTTGTCCTTCCCTTTTGATACTGATTGCCGTTATTTTCTGCGGCTGCCTGATCTGGCCCATGGGTGCTTATGGAAGCCCTCTGCCCTTGTATCAGTCTGGCCCTGTGGTAACTGGGTTTTTAAAGGGATATGACACAATGGATACCATCGCTGCCTTAAATTTTGGGATCATCATTGCCATTAACATTCAGGCAAAAGGGGTGGATCAGGAGGATTCCATTATAAGAGAGACCATCAAAGCGGGAATCATAGCCGGGATCCTGTTAGCGGTAGTGTATGCGGCCCTTGCCCATATCGGCGGTCCTGTGGGGGCTGTGGAGCAGGATATGGAAAATGGAGCAAGGATCCTTACGTTTGTAGCAGGAAATCTTTTTGGCAGGATGGGAATGATCATTTTAGGCCTGATCTTTTTGATCGCTTGTTTTAATACCTGCGTGGGGCTTTTGAGCTGCTGCAGCGAGTATTTTATCTCCATTGTTCCAGCTGTAAGCTACCGGAAGTGGGTGTTTTTGTTCGCTTTTATCAGCCTGTTGATCTCAAGTGCAGGGCTGAATGCAATCTTAGCTGTATCCGGGCCTGTGCTCAACGCTATTTATCCTGTGGCGATCGTACTGATCGCCCTGGCCTTTCTTGAACCTTTTACAGAAAAATGGTCCTCCATGTATAGTGTGAGTATTCTGTTTACGGCTGTGGTCAGTGTGATCTATGCCCTGGAAAAGAGCGGGATCCTGCTTCCGGTGGTGAGCCCCATGGTATCCTATCTTCCCGGCTATGGAATGGGGCTGGGCTGGATCCTTCCGGCTCTGGTGGGAATGGTGATCGGCATCGGCTATTCTATGGTGCGCGGGGAGGAAAAACTGTCATGACCGAGGCCAGATGGATGCTTTATGCGAAGAAAGCAGATTTCGATGGAATCGCAGAGCGGTATCACATCAGCCCGGTGACAGCCCGCATCATACGAAACCGGGGGCTGGAGGACATCGAGGACATTGGGCGTTATCTGAATGGATCCATCGGGGATCTTGCAGATCCAAGACTTCTTCCTGATATGGAGACGGCTGTATCGATTCTGGGAGAAAAGGTAAAAAATGGGAAGCCTATCCGTATTGTGGGAGATTACGATATTGACGGCGTATGCTCTACCTGCCTTTTGTATCAGGGACTGAAACGGATCGGGGCTCTGGTAGATTATGAAATACCAGACCGAATTAAGGACGGATATGGGATCAATGAACTGATCATTGAGGCGGCGGCCGAAGATGGGATCGATACAATTTTGACCTGTGATAATGGGATTGCCGCGATCGGGCAGATTGCCAGAGCAAAGGAGCTTGGGATGACGGTGGTGGTCACAGATCATCACGATATACTGACAGAGGCTGAGGGGGACGCTGAGATCCTCCCTCCCGCTGATGCGGTGGTGAATCCAAAACGCAGGGACAGCCGGTATCCTTTCCCTGAAATCTGCGGCGGTATGGTGGCATACAGGCTGGTGCAGGTTCTTTATGAGGTATGGGGGATACCTCAGGAAGAGTGGCTGGAGCTTTTGGAGATCGCAGCGATCGCTACCGTGGGAGATGTGATGAAGCTCCAGGGAGAAAATCGGATTGTTGTGAAAGAGGGGCTTTCAAGGCTGGGATGCACCTCCAATATGGGGCTTAGAAAGCTGATCGAGAAAAATGATTTGAAACCAGATGCCATCACGGCGTATCATATTGGATTTGTCATCGGACCTTGTCTGAATGCCAGCGGACGGCTCCAGACAGCAAAGCTTGCCCTGCAGCTTTTGCTCAGCCAGAATGAGAGAGAGGCGGATGAGCTGGCAAACCAGCTGAAGCTCCTGAATGATCAGAGAAAGGATATGACCCAGAAGGGGATTGAGGAGGCAGCAGAGCAGGTGGACAGCCTGTACCAGGATCATAAAGTGCTGGTGGTGTTTCTGCCTGACTGTCATGAATCTCTTGCAGGGATCGTGGCCGGAAGACTGAGAGAGCGGTATCATAAGCCCTCCTATGTGCTTACTCGGGCTGAAGGGTGTGTGAAAGGTTCCGGGCGCTCTATTGAGGCATATCATATGTTCCAGTCTCTGGTGGAGGTAAAGGATCTTCTGCTGAAATTTGGAGGACATCCTATGGCAGCCGGATTTTCTTTGGAGGAAAAGAATGTGGAGGAGTTCAGGCGGCGTTTGAATGAAAACGCCAGAGACCGGCTGACAGAGGAGGATTTTATCCCTAAGCTCTGGATCGATGCCGCTATGCCTTTTGAATATATAAACGAGGATTTTATCGGGGAATTGGAGCTTTTAGAGCCATATGGACAGGGAAATGAAAAACCGCAGTTTGCGCAAAAGGGGATGGCCATACGAAGCGCCAGAGTGATCGGAAGAAACAGGAATGTGGTGCGTTTGAGCCTGGCGAATGAACGGGGATCTGTCATGGAAGCAGTGGTATTTACAGAAGGAGATGCTTTCATGGAAGAACGGGCAGGCCGGGGGCATATGGACATTATCTATTATCCGGGGATCAATGAGTATAATGGGAACCGAAATCTGCAGATTGTAGTGAAAGCGTGGAAGTTCCGGCCATAAGAGAAAGGATTAAGGCTGGGATTTGGATATAGGATCTGAAATAGGAAAACAAAAAGGGTACTGCAAAATGGAAAAGCCATGTCTGCAGTACCCTTTTTTTATAAAAAATGGTTTTGCTTATTTTGTCTGATTAGTTAGCAGCCTCAGTAGACTCCTCCTCGGAAGCCTCCTCGCTGGACTCCTCAGCAGCCTCAGTAGACTCCTCCTCGGAAGCCTCCTCGCTGGATTCCTCAGCAGCCTCGGTAGACTCCTCCTCGGAAGCCTCCTCGCTGGATTCCTCAGCAGCCTCGGTAGTCTCCTCCTCAGAAGCCTCTGCGCTTGTCTCAGCTACAGTAGTCTCAGCAACGGTAGTCTCCTCTGTCTTACCGCCGCCGCAAGCGGTTAAAGAACCTGCGATCATAGCAGCAGCCATAACAGCGGTCATAGATTTTGCAAATGTCTTCTTCATAATAGTTTCCTCCTCTGAATACCTCCTGGTGAGATATTCCATTAACATTTTTTGTATCGAAGATGATAATAGACTACAAATGTGTCTAAAATGTGTACAATTAATAAAGAAAACAGTATATTTATTAAGAAAATCTTAAGATAAGAGGTGAAAAGATATAGAAAAAATCAATTAATCTCAAGGGGCGAAATGTGTGCTTGACGGCAGCTGCGTAAGAAATACTTGTCTAAGAAGTTTTGTGGAAATTTAGGGAGGGAAACTCAGGGAGGGAATCTTTCTTGATGTTTATCTGTATATAGGTTATAATCAGCACAAAAGGCAGTTATTACTTGAGTTTCCGTCTTTTGCAGTTCTCCTTCCGATTCAGGTATCCAGGCTCCGGTTTCCGGCTATAAGAGCGCACTAAGGGCCTCTAAACAGCCTCCCAAGTCACCTGTCTGCCTGGATCGGAAGTTTCGACTGAAAAATGCGGAAACTCAAGAGTTATTATGATAAAAAAAGGAAAGGGGTAAGATAATGGTAAATGAAGTAATGGATTTTATCACTGGTTATGACAGGGAAGTGGGAGAGGCGATCCAGTCAGAATGTGCACGGCAGAGAAGAAATCTGGAGCTGATCGCTTCTGAAAATATTGTGTCAGAGCCGGTGATGATGGCCATGGGAACCGTCCTTACGAACAAGTATGCGGAGGGTTATTCCGGAAAGCGCTATTATGGAGGCTGCGAGTGGGTAGATGTGGTGGAAACCCTGGCCATTGAACGGGCGAAGAAGCTATTTGGATGTGATTATGCCAACGTACAGCCTCATTCAGGTGCACAGGCCAATATGGCTGTATTTGTGGCCATGCTGAAACCGGGGGATACTGTTATGGGAATGAACCTGGAGCACGGCGGCCATTTGACACATGGAAGTCCTGTGAATTTTTCCGGACTGTATTTTAATATTGTTCCCTACGGAGTTAATTCTGAGGGATATATTGATTATGACGAAGTGGAGCGTCTGGCTAAGGAATCGAAGCCAAAGCTCATTGTTGCCGGGGCCAGCGCCTATGCAAGAGTGATTGATTTTAAGCGGTTCCGGGAGATCGCAGATGGGGTGGGAGCCTATCTCATGGTGGATATGGCCCATATCGCGGGCCTGGTGGCTGCAGGCGAGCATCCAAGTCCCATTCCGTACGCAGACGTAGTGACGACCACCACCCATAAGACTTTAAGAGGCCCCCGGGGAGGAATGATCTTAGCAAATCAGGCGGCTGCGGACAAGTTTAATTTTAATAAGGCAATTTTCCCCGGAACCCAGGGAGGGCCATTGGAGCATGTGATCGCCGGAAAAGCAGTGTGCTTTGGAGAGGCCTTAAAACCAGAATTTAAGCAGTATCAGCACCAGGTGGTTCTGAATGCAAAAGCATTGGCAGAGGAATTGAAGAAGCAGGGCTTTAAGCTCCTTACGGACGGAACAGATAATCATTTGATGCTGGTGGATCTGCGTGGGATGGAGGTCTCAGGAAAAGAACTTCAGAACCGCTGCGATCAGGTGTATATCACTTTAAATAAAAATACGGTTCCCGATGATCCGAGAAGCCCGTTTGTCACCTCTGGTGTTCGGGTTGGAACGCCTGCTATCACCTCCAGAGGGCTGAAGGAGCAGGATATGGCCAAGATTGCAGAGTGCATCTGGCTGGCTGCCACAGATTTCGAGGCCCAGGCAGATCATATCCGGGAAGAAGTGACGAAGATATGTGAGCGGTATCCGATCTACCAGTAACGGCTTATCTGTGGTTATGGAGAGAAAAATAGAAATCCCTCTTTCCCCAAGGGGAGCCCAGTCCATCGTGGAAGAAGTGGGGGCGATTGTGGGTCAGCACATTAACATGATGGATCTGGACGGGACTATCATTGCAAGTACAGACTCTTCCCGTTTAGGGACGCTTCATCAGGGGGCCAGGCGTCTTTTGAGGGAAGGGTTAAAAGAGCTTTATATTGGAAAAGAAGAAGAAACGGATACATGCCGTCAGGGGCTCAATCTTCCTGTATGCCGGGAGGGAAATCCGGTTGGGGTTATAGGCCTCACGGGATCTTATGAAGAAGTGGCGGGATATGGCCGGATTGTAAAGAAAATGGTGGAAATCCTGATCAAGGAATACACGGAGCAGGAAAAGGAGCGTAAGCTCCGTCGGCTCCGTATCCGTCTGCTGGAAGATTGGGTCTTGGGAAATGGGGAAGGTTCTGAAAAAACACTGAGGGAGCGGGGGTTTGCCTTGGGAATGGATCTGTCCCTTCCCAGGCGTGTTATGGTCGCTTCCGTGGATCCATCGCCAGAGATCCCCAATGGCGGGCAGGGAAGTCTGGACAGGAATCAGGAGCTGCTCCAGCAGGCAGAAGAACGGGCGGCTTGTCTGGCTGGCCCCAGCGCACTCGCCTTCATGAACGGGGGATGTCAGATCTATTTGGTTCCGGCTGCTTCTGACAGCCGAATGAAACAGCTGGCAGATCATATGGTTCAGGAGATAGAAGAAACATTTGGAGTCCGGCTGACTGTGGGGATTGACGGAAGAGGGGCAGATGTCCGCCTGGCTTATAGGCAGGCCGTCCAATCCTGGCGTTCTGCCAGGCGGGAAAAGCGGGCAGTTATGCTCTATGAGGGAGTTACATTGGAGCTGATTGCTGCCCAGATGCCAAGGCAGGCAAAAATGGATTATATCAGAAAAATTTTCAGGAGCTGTGACTGTCTGGAAATCTGCTGGTGGATGGAGATCCTTCAAATTTACTTTGAGGAGGAGGGAGCCTTGGGAGAAGCCGCAAAATCCCTTCATGTCCACAAAAATACGCTGACCTATCAGCTGAAAAAGCTGGAATCCCTGACTGGGTATGATGTCCGAAAGCCTAGTCAGTCATCTGTTTTTTATATGGCGCTTTTATTTTTCAGGGAAGTAAAAGGAGATATGGAGAAAAATACCATTGATTGTGCTGCAGAACAATAAAAATCCCTGATAGCAGGTGTGTGGAACATTGACCTTGAAAATGCAAAAAGGTACAATAAAAGCAGATTCTTGTATTTGGGAGGTAGAGAGATGAAATTTTTGTTTGCATCCGATTCTTTTAAGGGAACTTTGTCATCAGAACAGATTTCCGCTTTATTGGAACAGGCAGCAGAGCAGGTGTTTCCGGGCTGCGAGACGGCAAAGGTTCCTGTGGCCGATGGAGGAGAGGGAACCATTGATGCGGTGATTGCCGCCCTCAAGGGTACATACCGCAGGATTTCAGTCCATGGCCCGCTAATGGAGGAGAGAGAGTCTTTCTACGGGGAATTTGAGGGAGATTCTGCTATCATTGAAATGGCGGCTGCTTCCGGGCTTCCTATGGTTCCCGAGGAAAAAAGAAATCCCCTTAATACTACGACCTTTGGAACCGGGGAATTGATACGGGATGCCCTGGACCGGGGCTACCGTAATATTACCATTGCCATCGGAGGAAGCGCTACTAATGATGGAGGGATGGGAGCTATGAGGGCTCTGGGGATCCGGTTCCTGGACAGTGAGGGACAGGAGTTAGAGGGACGGGGCCGGGATCTGATCCGGGTTTCAGAGATTGATATGAGCGGCCTTCATCCGGCAGTGTCCCAGGCTCATTTTACGGTGATGTGCGATGTCACTAATCCCTTGACCGGACCGGACGGTGCAACCTACACCTTTGGAAAACAGAAGGGCGGTACGCCGGAGATTCTTGACCAATTGGAAAAAGGAATGGTTCATTACGCTTCCCTGATCCGGGAAAAGCTGGGAATTGATGTGGATAAGATTGCGGGATCCGGAGCAGCCGGTGGATTGGGAGCTGCATTCTGCGTGTTTTTAAATGCTGCTTTAAAGTCGGGGATCGATGCCGTGCTGGATCTGATCCATTTTGACAGCCTCTTAGAGGGAGTGGATCTTGTGATCACCGGAGAGGGGAGAATGGATTGGCAGTCTGCTTTCGGAAAAGTTCCAAGCGGCGTAGGAAAGCGCTGCAAGGCCAGAAATATTCCGGTGGTAGCCATCGTAGGCGGTATGGGAGAACGGGCTGAGACGATTTTTGACTATGGAGTGGACAGCATTATTACCACGATCAACGGAGCTATGGATATTAATGAGGCATTGGAACGGGCGGAGGAGCTTTATATCAGTGCTGCGCTGCGCGCGATGCGCATGCTGAAGGCTGGAATGAGCTTGAGATAATAGAAGAGGCTGTAAAAAGCCTCATATCTGCATCCTTTGCAAAATTGACAGTAGGATATGGATTTTCACGGTATTATACTGAAAAATCGCTCGGACCGTACGGTCTGAGCGATTTTTCTATTAGGAGAGCTTTTTAACAGCCTCTTACATAATTTGATGTCCCTTAAATATTCATGCTGTGGTCATCTAACAGGATAGACATAAAACGCTGAATGGTATCCAATTCTGTCAGTGTAAAGGAGGACAGGCGGTTTGTAAAAGCGGAGGCCCACCGCTCATCCAGCGTTTTGTGGTATTCAAAAACAGACTGCCCGTCCTGTGTGAGGCTGAGAACGATTTCGCGTTGATTTTGTTCTGAGCGCTTTTTTGTCAAAAGCCCCAATTTGATCATGCGCTTTACCTGAAGGGATATGGTGGATACATTCATATCCATAGCGGCAGCAATGTCGCACAGGCGGCAGTTAGGATTATCCCCAACAAAGTCGATCAGATGGGTCTGATCAATGCGAAGCTCCTGCTGTGTGCCGTAAGTGCGCACATTTTTTCCGTATTCGTACATTTTTTGATTATACTCAGAAATCTGACAGATAATCTGCTTGGCATATGTGTCAGATTTGTGGTTTGTAGTCTGATGGTTCTGCATTACTTCCTCCAAAATAAGTGATATCACATTCCTTCTATTATATAGCATTTTAGAAAAAAATGCTATATGTTGACCGGGGGAGGAATTAGAAAAAAACGATAGAGAAAATTATGCATATTATATAAAAATATACAAAATCAAATAAAAATATTGAAAAAATTTACAATAAATATATAATATTATTAAATAGTTAAATACACAAACTATTTAATATAAAAAGTATCAAAGCAAAATGTACAAAAAAGCAAGGAGGAGATTCGATGAACCGCATTTCGCCTATTTTGCAGGAGGCAAAGAAATATGAGAAGGATATGATTAAATGGAGAAGGGATATTCATTCTCACCCGGAAGTGGGATTTGACCTTCCCCGTACCTCTGCTTTAGTAGCAGAACATTTGAAGGAATTTGGCTATGAAGTAAAAATGGGTTTTGCCAAATCCGCTGTGTTGGGGATTCTGGATACGGGGATTCCGGGTAAAACAATCGCAGTGAGGGCAGATATGGATGCTTTATCTATGATGGAGGAGAGCGGAGTTCCTTTTTCATCGGAGATTCCTGGAAAATGCCATGCCTGCGGCCATGATGCTCATACGGCTCTTCTTTTGGGGCTGGCAAAATATCTTTCAGAGCACAGAGAGATATTGAAAAGTGGAAAGGTAAAGCTCATTTTTCAGCCTGCTGAGGAAGGGCCTGCTCCGGGAGGTGCGAAGCTTATAGTGGATTCGGGAGTGCTGGATGATGTGGATGTTATATTCGGAGCTCATGCCCAGCCGCTATATCCGGCGGGAACCATTGGATGTAAATATGGAGATGCATTTGCCAGCGGCGATTTTTTTGAGGTGAAGCTGACGGGTGTGGGAAGCCATGCTGCCTCTCCTCATAAAGGAAAAGATGTGATTACAACAGCGGCCCAGATCATTGAGGCGATTCAAAATATCCGGAGCAGGGAACTGCCTCCATTAAAAACGGCTGTAATCTCTGTGTGCTCAATCCATGCAGGAACACTTGGAACAAAGAACGTTCTTCCTCAGGAGCTGACCTTTGGAGGGACTTTTAGGGCTTATGATGACCATGTGCGGGCATATATTGCAAAGCGTCTAGAGGAGGTGGTAACGGGTATTGCATTACTGAATGGCTGCAAGGCAGAGGTGAAAGATAGCTTTAATTATCCTTCCTTCCAGAATGATGAAGATGTGATCCACACGATCTATCGGTCTGCCAGGGAGATTTTGGGGGAGGATCATGTGATTAAAAAAGAGGATCCTGAGATGGGATCAGAAGATTTTGCATGGTATACAAAGAAATATAAAGGGGCATTTTTCTTCTTTGGAATACGCAATGAGGAAAAGGGATGTACCTATAGTCTGCATAATCCTAAATTTAAGATTGATGAGGATGCGTTTGTACCAACCCTGGCAGTTTATGTAAATACGATCTGTCATTTGATGGAGGCTGAGCGTGGATATGAAGGAGAATAGGGATTCGGGCCGTTTGTGGGCTATTTTAAGCCTTTCCATGGCCAATGCACTGGTGGGGACTGGGATTTCTCCGGCATTGGCAGTTATGAAAGAATATTTTTCGGATGCCTCTCCCATACTGATCCAGATGATCGTGTCTCTGCCCTCCCTTCTGGTGATCACCGTGGCTTTTGTGTTTCCGGCTATGTCGAAGCATATTTCCATGCGGCGGCTTTGTGGTTTAGGATTACTGCTTTTTACGGTGGGAGGTCTGTGTGGGGGCGTGACCGATCATATTTATGCAATGATATTGACTAGGGTTTTAATTGGACTGGGGTATGGAATCATGATGCCTCTTTCTGTAGGGCTATTGGCTTATTTTTATGACAGCAAGGAGCAGCATCGCCTCAATGGTGAAATTGTAATCTGGTCCAGTGTTTCTTCCATTGTCTGCATGATGTTGGCAGGGTATCTGGCAGTGCTGTCCTGGCGTTTTGTATTTCTTGTTTATTTGTTTGGGCTCCCCTGTCTGTGGCTGTGCCTGAGGTATATTCCGGACGAGACGCTCAACAGCCCTAAAAATCAGATCAGCATAAGTGTGATTAAAAAGACGTTTCCTTACACGCTGGGGATCTTCATTATCTTTGTGGGATATTATTCGATTCTCAACAACTGCTCCAGTATAAGTGTAGCGGAGGGGACGGTTAGTGCTGCCCATATCGGTACGGTAATGACGGTTCAGACCTTTTCATCTTTATTTACAGGAAAAGCCATAGGGCGTTTGGAGCATAGATTTGGGGAGAATTTGAAATATCTCATATGGGTTTTCGCTATCGCCGGCTTTCTATGCCTGGAGGTTAAGGGGAGCTTTTTGTTCTTGTGTCTGGGGCTTCTTCTGTTTGGCGTAGCTCTTGCCATCGCAGTGGGTACACTGAATGCAGAGGCTTGCATGGTTTGCGAGAGGGAGGAAGCTTTGTCGGCAGGAACAATGATTATGTTTATGCGGAGCATGGGACAGTTTTCTTCTCCGGTCATTCTGTCCCTCTTTGGCGGTATCGTGGGAAGCGGAAGTCCCCGTTTCCCATATACCGGCTCCTTGCTCTTCTGCTCCCTTATGTTGGCGTACTATTTGCTTTTGGCCAGAAGGCGATGAAGGGAGTCTTCGTTTTGAATAATGAACACAGAGGCCAGGATGATCAACATTCCGCACACTTTGAAAGCAGTGAGCTTTTCGGACAGAATGAGGGTGCTCATCAGGAGGCCTACCACCGGGTTAATATAGGCATAGGTAGAGACCACAGAAGTTTTCCACTTCCGTATCAAATATACATAGGAAGTAAAGCCGATAATAGAATCAGCTACTGCCATATAGGTCATGGGCAGGATGCTGGGAAGGGTGAGTTTCTTAAATGCGCCCAAATTGCCTGTGAAGGCAGTGGTGAGAAGATACAGAACTGCCGGTACGGCGGCCTGATAAAAAATCTGTACCTGCAGGGGAGGATGGATCACGTTATATTTCAGGTAGATCGTCCCGGCTGCCCATATAAAGTCAGACGCCAAAAGAAGCAGCAGCCCCAGGGGATCCGAGCCTCCCTGAGCCAGGCTGTGGGAAACGATGATCAGGGTTCCGGAAAGGCCCCCTACGATCCCCGTCATTCCAATCCAACCGATATTCAATCGGCGGGAGACCAGGGAATCCACCAAAAGGATTGATATGGGAATCAGGCAGACCATAGCGGTGCTGATCCCGGCCTCCACCCTGCGGGAGGAAAAGAGGAGGAGAAGCGTATGGATGAAATACATGATGCAGCCGCTGGTGATCAATATTTTGGCTTCGTGCCGGGTGATCTTAAAGGATATGCGCCTGCCTATGATCCAGAGGGCCATCAGTCCTGAGGCAATGGAAAAGCGTACACTGCCAGCCAGAAAGGGATGGAGTACGCTGGAGGATAATTTGTTGGCAATATTGGCTGTGCCCCAGAAAAAACAAATATTAAAATAGGCGATAAATGGAAGACACCGCTGTAAAAAAGAATCGTTTTTCATGTTTGTTTCCCCTCAAAATAAAAAATTATGCGTTCCATCCCATGGGAGACATAACGCAGAAGCCTATGGCAGGCGTTTCACCGGTATTTATGGTGCGGTGAGGCATATTGGGCCGGATGACCACAGAGTCGCCTGGGGTTAGATGATAACAGGTTTCACCCAGAAAAATATTGATCTCTCCCTGAAGGAGGATAACGATCTCCTCTCCCGTATGGAATAAAAAATCTTCCGAATCATGCCCTCCGGGTTCGATCTCAAATTGGACCACCATAGAAGAAGGGGTATATTCCGGCGTGGACATAGGGGAGACGATTTCATAAAAAATTTCACTTTTTGGAAATTTAATAATGGGTCTCTGATCGCTTTTTACCATAGCCGGGTGATGCTCGGACTGATCCATAAGAAGGTAAGGCGAAACTCCCAAAAAGGAGCTGATTTTACGAAGGGAAGCGAGAGAGGGATCTACGGTCCCTCTCTCTAACTGGGAAATATAGCCGATGGAAAGGCCTGTTCCCTCAGCAATATCTTTTAATGTCAATTTTTTGTCTTTTCTTAATTTCCTTATTTTTTCTCCGACCATAATGGAACCTCTGCTGAAAATAAATCATATAAATATATTTTACCATACTTTTGCATACTGTGATAGCATCATTAGTATAAATTCAACAGAAAGAATACGTTAGATCCCCATTAAAACAGCCGCAGAAAGGATCAGCATTTGTGCGATATACAGGATACCGAAGAGCGGAAGAAAGAATTTCCACCATTTATGCATGGGGATTCCGCTGATTCCGATAGAAATAGCCAGGGAACAGGTGGGCCACAGGATATTGGAAAAGCCGTCGCCGAACTGGAATGCCAGACAAGTTACCTGCCTGCTTACCCCTAACAGATCTCCCAGAGGCGCCAAGATGGGGATTACCGTTGCGGCCTGTCCTGTGGAGGAAGGGATAAAGAAGTTGATCAGAGTCTGCAAAAGCAGCATGCCCTGGGCGGCGATAATGGGAGGAAGCCCTTCCAGGATCTGGGAGGCGTAAAATACGATGGTATCAATGATCATAGCTCCCTGGAGGATCACTAAAATAGCTTTTGCAAAACCCACAACAAGAGCGCCCATAACTACCTTGGAAGCGCCGTCAAGAAACTCGTCAGCCATTTTGCTGGGGCCCCATCCGCTGACCGCTCCTGCAAATATGCCCATTAGGACAAAGATTCCGGCCAATTCTGCATTTCCCCATCCCAGTTTTAAGGAGCCATAAAAAATAGCGATGAGGGAAATGAGGATTTCAATCAGGATCCATATCTGCTTTTTGGTGGCTTTTGTCCGGACGATCTCATCCCGGTCAAAATTGATCTCCAGCTTATCTCCCAAGATCAGGCTTTTGGAGGGATCCTTGCTTACCCTTTGGCCGTACCAGAAGATGTATAAAATTCCCAGAGTGGAAAAGACCACAAAAGAGACTACGCGGATTCCCATACCTGAGAAGATAGGGACTCCGGCAATTCCCTGGGATACCGGGACGGAGAACGGGTTGAGGGTAGCTGCGGACCAACCGATCCCTTTTCCCAATTCCAATATGGCAAATCCAGCCAGGGCGTCATAGCCCAGAGCGACTCCTAATCCCATAAACACAGGGATCAGCCCGTTGTATTCGTTCCACATACCAAAGGTAGAGGAAAGGACAGCAAAGGTAAGGAAAAAGATGGGAATGACCAGCTTTGCACGATCGGAAAATTTTCTCAGGAGGGAGCCAAGAAACGCATTGAAGGCTCCGGTCTTGAGAACCATTCCGAAGGCGCCGTTTACAAGGAAAATAAGCATAGTTACTTCAGCTCCGCTTACAAGTCCGCGGTGAAGGGAACTGAGCACTGTGACTAGGCCAGCCGGCTTTTTTTCTTCCAGGGTATGGAAAGTGCCGGGGATTACCAGGGTACGGCTGACGCCGTCCACATCTACTGTCTGGGTGTCAAATTGTCCTGGAGGGACAAACCAGGTGCAGACTGCGACAAACAGGATAATGGAACAAATGATAACATAAACATGAGGTATTTTAAAAGATTTATTTTTCATGGCACTGCTCCTTGTTGAAACGAACGTTAGCGGCGTGTTTGTTTAGAAGGCGTGTTAACTCCAATTTGCCTTGAGGATGCGCAGGAGATTGCCTCCGGTCAGTTTGGCAATGTCCCCGTCGGAGTAACCGCGCATCTTCATTTCTGCGATCACATTGTCTAGCTGCCAGCAGCCCTCAAACCCTTTGGCGTGACGCTCGTCGGAACGTGTTCCAACACAGCTGTTGTAGGCTCCAACGACAGCAGGGTAGAGCACAGCCTGTTCCGCAGTTCCCTTGTCGTCCTTATTTCCGTCAAGGGTATTGTCAGCTCCGAAGGATACATGGTCAATACCGATCAGATTGACTACATAATCTACATGATCTACATAGTCTTTTACATCAGGACGGCATCCTTTTTCCTTTTTCCAGATCAGGGGAGCCCAGGGGGAAATTCCCATAACACCGCCGTTTGCTTTGAGGGCCAGCAGCTCTTCGTCTGTTTTTGTGCGGACACTGGGCGTGATATTGTAAACGCCGGCGTGAGTGATGGCCACAGGCTTTTCGCTCATATGTAAGATGTCCATAGAGGTTTTTCTGCCTACATGGGACAGATCAGGGAGCATTCCCAGCCGGTTCATCATTTTGAGGGCCTTCTTTCCAAAGTCGGTCAGGCCTCCGTCCTGGGATTCGCAGCATCCGGTTCCGATAAAGTTGGAATCATTGTAAGTCATCTGTACCACACGAACTCCCAGTTCGTAAAAAACTCTCAGCTGATCCAATGAATTTTCAATGGAATTAGGATTTTGGAAGGCTAATATAAGGGCTTTTTTCCCGTTTTCCTTGGCCTTATAAAGATCGGATACAGATTTTGCGATCATCAGGCCATATTTGGGGTTGTCCAGCATGTTATAGATTTTACCGATGCTTCGGGTACTGGCAACATATCCTTTTCCTTCATCCGGGATGGTTAAAAAGAACGCATCCATTTTGGAGTTTAGGACATCCTGGGTTACGCCGGTAAATTCGGTTTCTGTGAATGAACATCCGTCAATAATAAGATTTGTCTCCATATATTTTACCTCCACTAAAATTTTAGTAATAGTATAAAAATATTCCAATAAAGAAAAAGTTGGGATATTTTCTGGTATGTCTTTAGAGTATCATATTATCAGGAGACTTACAAGAAAAATAAGATATAAAGCTGAAAAACGTGATAATATTTAAAAACATATTATCTATTTTGTACAATATTTATAATTTCGTTCTTTTTTTGCAGGTACTATTGACTTTGAAAATAAATGTATATAAAATGAAAATAATTATAGTATTACTAAAAAGGAGGAAGGGGCATGAAGGAAATAGCAGAAAAGAAAATTGCGTATATTGGGGCAGGTCAGATGTGCGAGGCAATTTTCAGCGGTTTGATCCAGTCAGGAACGATATCTCCGGAACGGATTTTATTGTATGATGTCAATAAAAAGCGGTTGGAGGATCTGAAAAGCCGGTATCATGTAATGATTGCGGAGCCCTCTGAACATGCTTATGATGATGTGGTGAAATGGGCTGACGTTTTGTTTTTGTCTGTACGCCCTCAGGATGCGAGGGAGGTTCTTTCCTGTGTAGGCCCTCTGTTACGGGAAGATCAGGCCGTCATTTCTATTATGGGAGGGGTGTCCCTGTCTTTTCTGGAAGGATTTATCCAAAATGCGGCTGTGGTACGGGTGATGCCCAATACGCCCATGCTCGTGAGGGAGGGGGCAGCAGGAATTGCTCTGGGAGCGCGCTGCACGTCCCAAACGGAGAAAATTGCAAAGGAACTTTTTGATGCGGTGGGGATCAGCTATGTGCTGCCTGAACAATTGATCGATCCTCTTACCGGGATCAGCGGATGCGGCCCGGCATTTGCATATTTATTCATTGAAGCTATGGCAGACGGCGGGGTGGAGCTGGGACTTGGCCGGGAGGAAGCCTTAGGGCTGGCGGCCCAGTGCCTGATCGGCGCAGGGAAAATGGTTCTGGAGACAGGAACCCATCCCGGAATATTAAAGGATCGGGTATGTTCCCCTGGCGGAGGAACGATTGCCGGCGTCCACTCCCTGGAAAAAGGAAACTTCCGGGGAACGGTTATGGACGCTGTAGTAAAGAGTGTAGAACGGATGGGAAATGTTGGTAAGAAAGCGTAGCAGGGAGCAGCTGCATAGCAGGGAGAGACCGCATAGCAGAAAATCTTCTTGATCCAGATAGAAAACAGGGGGCAATATCAAACTTGGTTGAGAAAAACAAGTGTTTGATATTGCCCCCTGACAAGCTTTGTCAGCCGGAAAACGAAGTCCCATACCCTGATTGGAGGGGGAGGATGCAGCATGAAAAAGCTTGGGTATTATAAGGACAGATTCTTCTGCGCGGTGGCCAGCATAAGTTTGATCCTGTTTAGCTGGTTGACTTCGCTGGCGCCAGGATCGTAGTCCACAGCAATGATATTGGACTGAGGATAATTGCGCCTCAGCTCCTTGATGACACCCTTTCCCACAATGTGGTTGGGGAGACAGCCAAAGGGCTGGGTGCAGATAATGTTGTTGACGCCGCTGTGGAGAAGCTCCAGCATCTCTCCGGTGAGGAACCAGCCTTCCCCTGTCTGATTGCCCAGGGAAACGAAGCCCTTTGCCATCTGGGCCAGCTCATTGATGGCTGAGGGAGGAGCGAAATGGCAGCTGGCGGCCAGCTCTTTTTTTGCCGCTTTGCGGAAGTACTCCAATAAGGCAATGCCTGCGTTGCACAGGCGGGCGGTAGAGCGCTTGGTTCCCAAATGCTCTGCCTTAAAGTTGCTGTTATAGAAGGAATACAGCAAAAAGTCCATGAGATCCGGCATCACCGCCTCGGCGCCTTCTGATTCCAGAAGCTCCACCACGTGATTATTCGCCAGAGGGGAGAATTTCACAAGAATTTCCCCCACGATTCCCACCTTTGGTTTTATGGCGTTTATTCTTGGCAGTTCATCAAAGTCGCGGATCATGCCCCGTAAGTTGCGTCCAAATTCCATCATAGCTGGATTTTTCTTGGACAGGGAAGCGATACAGCGGGCCTTCCATTTTTCGTGAAGGGCGTTGGCGCTTCCTTTTTCTGCTTCATAGGGGCGTGTAGCATAGAGGATCCGCATAAAAACGTCTCCGTACACAATGGCCTGCATGGCTTTGGTAAGCATGGGCAGGGTGATGGAGAAACCAGGGTTGGTCTCCATTTTGTTAGCGTTGACCGAGATCACGGGGATCTGGGACATTCCTGCCTTTTCCAGGGCGCGGCGGATGAAGCCGATGTAATTGGAGGCACGGCAGCCTCCTCCGGTCTGGCTCATAAGGACAGCGGTGCGGTTCAAGTCATATTCCCCGGATAACAGGGCGTCCATGATCTGTCCAATGACGATGAGGGAGGGGTAGCAGGCATCGTTGTTTACATACTGCAGGCCCACATCTACTGCGTTTTTGTTATGGTTTTTCAAAACCTGGATCTTGTATCCAAAGGAACGGATAGCTGGTTCCAGCAGATCGAAGTGGATGGGGGACATCTGGGGGCAGAGAAGGGTGTAGTCTTTCTTCATGTCTTTTGTAAAGACAGCCCGGTGATAAGCGCTGGACACCACCCTGCGCTGATAATGTTTCTGATCCCGTACCCGCAGGGCGGCGATCAGGGAACGTATGCGGATCCTGGCTGCTCCCAGGTTATTGACCTCGTCGATCTTTAACACGGTATAGATCTTGCCGGAGCGGGTCAGTATGTCAGATACCTGATCGGTAGTCACGGCATCCAGGCCGCATCCGAAGGAATTGAGCTGGATCAGATCCAGGTTATCCTGGGTTTTTACAAAGCTGGCAGCTCCATAGAGCCGGGAATGATACATCCACTGGTCTGTGACCACCAAAGGCCGCTCTACCTTGCCCAAATGGGAGATAGAATCCTCGGTCAGGACGGCAAATCCATAGGAGGTGATCAGCTCCGGGATCCCGTGATGAATCTCAGGATCCACATGGTAGGGCCTTCCGGCTAATACGATTCCCCGTTTTCCCTGGTCTTTCATCCATTTCAGGGTCTCCTCCCCTTTTTTCATCATATCATTTCTTGAGGCGATCAGCTCCTCCCATGCGGCATGAGCTGCCATACGGATCTCCGCTTCTGGAATCTGGAAAGTTTTGGAAAATTCTTTGGTCAGAGCGCGGGTCATGATCTCCTCGTTCGTAAATGCAAGGAAGGGGTTCATAAAATGAACCTGTTCTTCCCGGAGCGCCTCCACGTTATTTTTGATGTTTTCCGCGTAGGAAGTAACCATAGGGCAGTTGTAATGATTGCCCGCCTCAGGAGTCTCATTGCGCTCATAGGGGATGCAGGGATAAAAAATAAATTTTACTCCCTGCTTGATGAGCCATGACACGTGGCCGTGAACCAGCTTCGCCGGATAGCACTCGGACTCGCTGGGGATGGACTCAATGCCCAGCTCATAAATTTGTCTGGTGGACTGGGGGGACAGAACCACATGGTAGCGGAGCTTTTTGAAAAACGTGGCCCAGAATGGGAAATTTTCGTACATATTCAGCACTCTGGGGATCCCCACAACACCCCGGTCCGCCTGATCCAGGGGAAGGGGTTCATAATCGAACATGCGGTGATATTTGTAATCAAAGAGATTGGGGATCTCTTTCCTGGCTTTCTCAAGACCAAGCCCCCGCTCACAGCGGTTGCCGGAGATGAATCTGCGTCCGCTTCCGAACTGGTTGATGGTCAGGACGCAGTGATTGTTGCATCCCTTGCACCGCGTCATGGAGGTGGTGTATTTCAAGTTTACGATCTTTTCCAGAGAAAGCATGGAGGTTTCCGGCTCTCCTGCCATGTGGAAACGCTCCTTGGCAATGAGGGCAGCGCCAAACGCGCCCATGATCCCGGCAATGTCAGGCCGGATAGCCTGGCAGCCGGAGATGGTCTCAAAGCTTCTCAGGACTGCATCATTATAAAATGTACCGCCCTGAACCACTACGTGTCGGCCAAGGTCAGCGGCGTTTGTGATCTTAATTACCTTATATAATGCGTTTTTGATCACGGAATAGGCGAGGCCGGCAGAGATGTCCGCAACGGAGGCTCCTTCTTTCTGGGCCTGCTTTACGTTGGAGTTCATGAAAACAGTACAGCGGGTTCCAAGATCCGTTGGATTGGGGGCAAAGAGCGCCTCTCTGGCGAAATCCTCTACCGAGTAATTTAAGCTTTTGGCAAAGGTCTCAATAAAGGAGCCGCAGCCGGAGGAGCAGGCCTCATTGAGCTGTACGCTGTCCACTGTTCCGTCCTTGATGCGAATGCATTTCATATCCTGCCCGCCAATATCCAGGATACAGTCTACTTCCGGGTCAAAGGAAGCAGCAGCGTAGTAGTGGGAGATGGTCTCCACCTCTCCCTCATCTAACAGGAAAGCAGCCTTTAACAGGGCCTCGCCGTAGCCGGTGGAGCAGGAGTAGGCAATATGGGCGTTTGCCGGGAGCTGGCTCTTGATCTCCTTCACGGCACGGATGGCGGTTGCCAGAGGGCTTCCGTTGTTGTTGGCATAGAAACGGTATAAAAGAGAGCCATCCTCCCCGACCAGGGCTACTTTCGTAGTAGTGGATCCAGCGTCGATGCCCAGGTAACAGTTTCCCTCATAGGAGGAAAGAGAAGCGCTTTTTACGCAGTGCCCATGATGGCGGGCGCAGAAGGCGTCATAGTCCGCCTGATCTTTGAACAGCGGATCCATTCGTTTGACCTCAACGTCCATGGAGATACCGCCCTCCAGCTTGGCAATGAGATCATTAAGGGCTGCAGAGGGCTGATTTTCCCGGGGATTCATGGCCGCTCCCACGGCTGCGAACAGGTGGGAGTGTTCTGGCGCGATAATTTGCTCCGGGGACAGGTGAAGGGTGCGGATAAAACGCTCCCGAAGCTGGGGAAGGAAGTGCAGGGGGCCTCCTAAGAATGCCACGTTTCCCCGGATGGGCTTGCCGCAGGCCAGGCCGCTGATGGTCTGGTTGACCACAGCCTGGAAAATAGAGGCTGCAAGATCCTCTCTGGTAGCGCCCTCATTGATCAATGGCTGTATATCGGATTTGGCAAAAACACCGCAGCGGGCAGCGATTGGGTAAATTGCCTTGTAATCTTTTGCATATGTATTGAGCCCTGCTGCATCGGTCTGCAAAAGAGCTGCCATCTGGTCAATAAAGGAACCGGTTCCTCCGGCGCAGATGCCGTTCATTCTCTGGTCGATGCCGCCGGTAAAATAGATGATCTTTGCATCCTCTCCTCCCAGCTCAATGGCAACATCTGTCTGGGGTGCTTCCGCCTGGAGGGCGGAGGCTACCGCCACTACCTCCTGGACAAAAGGCGCGTCCAGATGAGAGGAGAGGGTGAGCCCTCCGGAGCCGGTTATAACGGGAGTGACCGCAACAGGCCCTGTGACCTGACGGGCCTTCTTTAAAAGTCCTGCCAGGGTCTCCTGGATATTGGCATAATGCCGTTCATAATCGGAAAATATAATATGGGAATTTTGATCTAACAGCGCGGCTTTTACTGTGGTGGAGCCGATGTCGATCCCAAGTCTCAGTGTGTCGTTTTGTAAACTCATAACATGCGGGAAATTGCCCTGACCTCCTTTGTGCATTCATTTATCTGTCATCATACTGTTTTTTGGGGGAAATACTATGACTTATGCAACAAAAAATGGCAGTCGCCTGCCGAAAATGTAAGACCTATTTTGAAGTTGTCTGTCCTGCCTGTACATTCATCACCAAGTTTAACATAAAAAATATATAAATACAATTGGAAAGCCCCGTTAAAAAAACGTAAAGAATTTGCGAAATTTGTGCAGGATTTAAAATGGAAGGCTATTTCATTTGACAAACCAAAGGGCAATTACTATAATTATTAAGGTAATTATTCGTAACAGACAATATGTAATGACCTCCGATTTGTAGAAACGTGGATTTATCTGTAT
>CABQJX010000037.1 GCA_902464595.1 uncultured Lachnoclostridium sp.
CATTTGGAACAGTCCGGTTTCATTAACCAGCTGAAGTCTCAGATTTCTGAGCTGTATCAGTACGGCGTCACACCAGAGACCTTGGGGCAGGCAGTGGGTCAGACGGATACGCCTCTGCTTTCTCAAAAGCTGGAAGATCTTCAGGTAATCTACCAGGGATTCAGGGATTACATTGAGGATCATTATATTACGGCTGAGGAGATTCTGGACATTTTGTGCCGGGAGCTTCCAAAATGGGAGCCTCTTAAAAACAGTGTGATCTTTATGGATGGATTTACAGGACTGACGCCGGTTCAGTACCGTTTGGCGGAGCTGTTTTTGATCCATGCAAGGGAGGTCTTGTTTACAGTCACTCTGGATCCCAGGGAACCGGCCAGAAAGGAGAGCAGTATCCAGCATCTGTTTTATCTGAGCCGCCATACGGTGTGCCGCCTTGTTTCTATGGCAAAGGAGCATGGCGTTTTCCAGAGGGAGGATATGGTGTGCAGCGGCCGTCCGGCCTGGCGTTTTCAGAGCAGTCCGGATCTGGATTTCATGGAGCAGAACTTGTATCGGTATTATGGGAAATCCTGGGAATCTGCGCCGGAGCATATCCGGGTTTACCGGGGGCGCAATCCGGCGGGGGAAGCTGCCTATGTGTGCAGCCAGATGGAGCAGCTTGTCCGCCAGAAGGGAATGCGATACAGGGATATGGCGGTGATCACGGGAGATCTGCCTGTATACAGCGGGGTTCTGTGCCGCCAGTTTGATAAGGCAGGGATTCCCTATTTCCTGGACGACAAGAAAAGCATCCTGGAGAATCCCATGGTGGAGCTCTTAAGATCCGCCCTTGAGATCGTAAAAGATTTTTCTTATGAGAGTGTGTTCCGCTATCTGAAAACAGGAATGGTGTATGAACGGACTTCCTCCCGGAAGGAGATGGAACAGAAGACAGATAGACTGGAAAATTATGTAAGAGCTCTGGGCATACGGGGATGGAAGCGCTGGGAGTGTCAATGGGAAAGGCAGTATCGGGGCAGTGAACGATTGAATTTGGAGGAGTTAAACGAATATAGGCAATGGATTTTGGAACCCCTTCGGCCTTTGCGGGAGGCATTTGGGCAGGAGGATGCCACCATCTCCTCCGTTACAGCTGCATTGAGACAGTTTTTGGAGCGGATGGAGTTAAAGGAAAAGCTGGAGGATTATGAGGAATTTTTCCTGAACCGGGGACAGCCGGGGGATGAGAATCTGGCCAGAGAATATGGGCAGGTCTATGACCGGGTGCTGGAGCTTTTGACCCGCCTTGAGGGACTTTTGGGAGAGGAGAAGGCAGATCGGAAAAATTATATCCAGATCTTAGACGCTGGATTTGAGGAAATCCGGGTAGGGGTGATCCCGGCTACGGCCGATCAGGTAATGGTGGGGGATATTACGAGAAGCCGTTTAGAATCCGTGAAGGTGCTGTTTTTTGTAGGAGTCAATGAGGGCAGAGTTCCGCAGAGAAAAAATGGAGGAAGCCTTCTGACGGATCGTGACCGGGCGGCTCTGCGCACGATGGATATTGAACTGGCCCCCACCTCCAGGGAGGATGGCTGCATCCAGAAATTTTATCTCTACATGATGATGGCAAAGCCATCGGACTGCCTTGTGCTGACCTACGCGGCGTTAAACCCGGACGGAAAGAGCCAGCGTCCTTCCAGCCTTTTGGGAGAGATAGAAAAGCTGTTTCCGGGGATCGAAACCCTGGACGAGGAGGCAGTGGAATGGCCTATCCAGACCATTGCTGATGCAAAGGAGTGTCTGATCCGTGAGCTGAAGAAGATCCAGGGGAAGGATGACCAGGGAGAGGCAGGGATGCTGGAGCTTTTGTCCTATTTTCTCTCAGACAGCCGATACCGTTCCCAGGCGGAAGCGCTGGTGGAAGCTGCTTTTTACTGTTATCAGGAGCGGGGAATCGGACGGGCGGCAGCCAGAGCCCTCTATGGCCCCAGGCTTCAGGGAAGTGTGACTCGGTTAGAGCAGTTCGCCTCCTGCGCTTACGCCCATTTCCTCAAATATGGATTGGAGCTTATGCAGCGGCAGGAGTATGAGCTGGAGGCAGTGGATATGGGAAATCTGTTCCACCAGTCCATTGACCGCTGCTTTGCTTCCATGAAAGAGGAGGGAAGGGATTGGCGGCAGCTGACCGACGAGGAGCGGAAAAAGCTGGTAAAGGAGTCTGTAGCCCAGGTGACAGCCGAATACGGCAACACCATTATGGCCAGCTCTGCCCGCAACGCTTATTTGGCAGGGAGGGTAGAACGCATGACAGACCGCACGATCTGGGCCCTGGCAGAACAGGTGAAGAAAGGGGATTTTGAGCCAGCTGGCTTTGAAGTCTCTTTTTCCGCCATTGACAATCTGAAAGCTATGAGGATCCGCCTGTCTGAGGACGAGGAATTACAGCTGAAAGGCCGGATCGACCGGCTGGATCTGTGCCGGGATGAGGACTATGTGTATGTGAAGATCATTGATTATAAATCGGGAAGTACCTCCTTCGACCTGGCGGCCCTCTATTATGGGCTGCAGCTTCAGCTGGTGGTCTATATGGATGCGGCCCTGGAGATGGAGGAGCGGAAAAATCCTGGATGTCAGGCGGTTCCGGCAGGTATTTTTTATTACCATATCGCTGACCCGCTGGCAGACGGGCAGAAAGGAACAGATCCGGAGGAGATTGAGAGACAGATTTTAAGGCAGCTGCGCATGAATGGGCTGGTAAACAGCGATCTGGAGGTGATCCGGCGTTTGGATCGGGAGATTGAAAAGGAATCCGACGTGATCCCCGTTGCCATGAAAGACGGATATGTCCAGGAGAGCCGTTCCTCCGTGGCAGATACAGTACGTTTCAGCGCTATGAGAAGGTTTGTGGGGAGAAAGCTGAGGGAGTCAGGACAGCAGATCCTGGGAGGAAAGATAGATTTAAAGCCCTATAAGGAGGGAAACCGGTCTGCCTGCGACTACTGCCCCTATCATGCGGTCTGTGGGTTTGATACGAAGACAGCCGGATTTGGCTACCGCAGGTTAAAGAGCCTTTCCACGGAAGAGATATGGGAGAAAATGGAAATGGAAGGAGAGAGGGAGGAGCATGGCAGTGAAATGGACGGAAAAGCAGAGAGAAGTCATTGACAGCCGGAACCGGAATCTTCTGGTATCTGCGGCTGCCGGAAGCGGAAAGACAGCGGTCCTGGTGGAACGGATTATCCAGATGATCAGCGAGGGGGATGCCCCCCTGGATATTGACCAGCTGTTAGTCATGACATTTACCAATGCGGCGGCGGCGGAGATGCGGGAGCGCATCGGGGCTGCAGTAGAAAAAAAACTAAAGGAGCGGCCGCAGGATGAGCATCTCTGGCTCCAGGCTGCCCTGATCCCCCAGGCCCAGATCACTACCATTGACAGCTTCTGTCTTTCCGTGATACGAAACCATTATAACCGTTTGGATATTGACCCGGCCTTCCGCATGGGAGATGAGGGGGAGTTATCCCTTCTGCGGGGAGATTGCATGGGGGAGATGCTGGAGGCCTGTTATGAGGAGGATCGTCCGGAGTTCGCCCGCTTTGTGGAGCATTTTGGAAGGGGACGGTCGGATAAGGGAATCGAAGATGTGATCCTCCAGGCGTGGCAGTTTTCTCAGAGCCATCCCTGGCCTGGGGAGTGGCTGGATTCCTGTATACGGGAGCTGGATGAGGAAAATCTGGGGCAAATGGAAAAAAGCGCCTGGTTTCAGTTCCTTACAGAGGATATATCATGTCAGATGAGGGAGTTAGCCGGACAGCTGGAGACAGCTCTTGAGGTCTGCCGGGAGGAAAACGGCCCGTCGGCTTATGAGCCTATGCTGGAGCGGGATCTGTCCGGAGTGAGGGCCATTGGAGCGGCTGCTGGATCGGGAAGTTTTGAACAGCTGTATGAGCAGCTTATATCCATGACATTCGATCGCCTGGCCTCCATACGGAGCAAGGAGATCGATGGGGAGAAGAAGGCGTTTGTGAGCGCTGTCAGAGACCGGGTGAAAAAGGCAGTGGCAAAGTGCCGGGAGCTTTACGGCCAGCAGAGCCCGAAGGAGGCAGAGAATGCCATGACGGGAGCTGCCCCGGTGATCCGGGAACTCCTTCATCTCACAGGACTTTTTGATGAGGTGTACCGCAGGGCAAAGCGGGAGCGGAATGTGCTGGACTTTAACGATCTGGAGCATCTGGCCCTGGAGGTTCTGTACGAGAAAGAAGAGGGGGAGGAACAAGGAAAGCAGCAGGGAACGCAGCAGGAAACCGGTACGGTCTCTCGTGGGCCCATTCGCCGGCCGTCGGAGGTGGCGAAGGAACTGAGCTGTCAGTTTGAGGAGATCCTGGTAGATGAGTATCAGGACAGCAACTATGTACAGGAAGCCCTCATAACCAGTATTTCCAGAGAACGTCTTGGAACCCCCAATGTGTTTATGGTGGGAGATGTGAAGCAGAGCATCTACCGGTTCCGCCTTGCCAGGCCGGAGCTGTTTATGGAAAAATATGGGACATATTCCAGGGAACCGTCTGACTATCAGATGATCGAGCTCAGGCAAAATTTCCGGAGCAGGGATACCGTGCTTGAGGGGATCAATGATGTGTTTTACCAGATCATGACAAAAAATCTGGGCGGGATTGATTATACCTCAGAAACAGCCCTGTATCCGGGGGCGGTGTTCCCAAAGGGGGAGGATACGTTACAGCCGGAAGCAGGGGAACAGCCGGAAGCAGGGGAACAGCCGGAAGCAGAGGAACAGCCGAAAGCCTGCCTTCCGGGGGTATCCGAGCTTCTTTTGGCAGATACCGGCTCCCAATCCTTTAAGCAGCTGGACGAGGATTCTATGGATTATACGGCAAAGGAGTTGGAAGCCAGGCTTATTGCCAGAAGGATCCGTCAGCTGACAGATGAGAAGCAGGGGCTGATGATCTGGGATAAGGAAAAGGAAAGCTGCAGGAGGGCACGGTATGCAGATGTAGTTATCCTTCTTCGGAGTATGACCGGCTGGTCGGAGATTTTTGTAAATGAGCTGATGAATGAAGGGATCCCGGCTTTTGCCCAGACTTCCACCGGATACTTTAATACCGTGGAGGTGGAAACCATTCTAAGCCTTCTGTCTGTGATCGACAATCCGATCCAGGATATTCCATTGGCCGCTGTTATGCGTTCGCCGATCGGAGGTATGGACGACGAGGAAATGGCATGGCTTATGGCCGCTTATAAGAAAAATGGGAAAAAAGGCCAGGACCGGGGCGTTTACGGAGCATGGAGGCTGTGGCTGGAGGAAGGGGAAGAAGCGTTAAGACGGGCAGAGGTTCCAGTGGAGGCGGCAAGGTCTATTTTTTCTAAGGTGCAGGCACTGGATCAGCTGATTGGGGAGCTGCGGCTTCAGGCCCGCTATCTTCCCATCCATCAGCTTTTGTACGAAGTTTATCGGGTGAGCGGATATTACGACTATGTGTCCGCCATGCCTGCCGGGGAGACACGGCGGGCGAACCTGGATATGCTGGCAGAGAAAGCAGCGGCTTATGAGTCTACCAGCTACAAAGGCTTGTTCCATTTTGTGCGTTATATTGAAAAGTTAAGAAAATTTGATACGGATTTCGGTGAGGCATCTGTGTCAGGGGAACAGGATGCTGCTGTGCGGATCATGAGTATCCATAAAAGCAAGGGACTGGAATTTCCGGTTGTATTCCTGGCAGGTATGGGAAAACGGTTCAACAAACAGGATGCTTACAGTTCCATTCTGCTGGATGCAGATCTGGGAGCAGCAACCGACTTCGTGGATCTGGATCTTCGGGTCAAATCCCCTACCTTAAAGAAGCAGGCGCTGAAACGGAAATCAGAATTGGAGACCATGGGGGAGGAGCTAAGGATCCTGTATGTAGCAATGACCAGAGCAAAAGAAAAGCTGATCATGACAGGAACTGATCGGTCGCTGGCTCAGAAAATAGAAAAGTGGAGAGATCTCCCGCGGGTGGGGAGACAGCTTCCTTATACTGTTTTATCCTCAGCCAATTCCTATTTGGATTGGGTTCTCATGGCAGCTCCCGGTATCTCGCCAAATTATTTTTGTTTGCAGGAAGTGCCGGTGCGGGAGTTGGTAGGAGAGGAGGTCACCCGTCAGATCAACCGTAAAATGAAGCGGGAGGATCTTTTGGGATTAGAGCCTAAGGTATACGATCCATTCTTTAAGGAGGCATTGGAGAAGGCCCTGGGATATTCTTATCCTTACCAGGCGGACACTGATCTCTACACTATGCTGTCTGTGTCAGAGCTGAAAAAAAGAAGCCAGGCAGAGAAAGAGGAGGAGCTTGCTTCTTCCGGATATATTTCATTTTCCGGTATCGTCCTTCCGGGAGCCGAAGCAGAGCCAGAAGCACACATCGATTCCGGTTTGACAGATGAAAGAAAAAGGATGCAGGGGAAGGAGCAAAGGGGGGCTTTTCGCGGAAATGCATACCATACGGTTTTGGAACACCTTCCTTTTCATCAGATCCATAATTTGGAGGAGACGAAAGAGGCCGTTGACAGGATCTGGAAAGAGGGATTTTTGGATGAAGAAAGCCGTCGGGTGGTGAACAGCGGTGTGATCTGGAAATTTTTATCCAGCCCTATGGGAAAGAGGCTGGCCGATGCCCAGAAGCGGGGAGTCCTTCATCGCGAGCAGCAGTTTATCATCGGCGTCCCTGCCAGAGATATGGATTTGGGGGATTCTGATGAGCTGGTTCTGGTTCAGGGAGTCATTGACGTTTATTTTGAGGATGGGGACGGCCTGGTGCTTTTGGATTATAAGACGGACCGGGTGGATCGGGAAAGGCCAAAAGAAAGTGGGGAAAAGCTGGCAAAGCGGTATAAGATCCAGATGGATTACTATGAAAAGGCATTGTCCCAGCTTACCGGAAGACCGGTTAAGGAGCGGATCATTTATTCCCTGGGACTTCAAAAGGCAATTTTGCTGTAGAGAAAAGGGAGGCCGCTGTTCCATAGATGAGTTATCGTCTATGGAGCATCGGCCTCCCTTTTGTGAAGAAACGTTTTCTTGCAAAAGACAGTTTCGTCTGCAGTTAGATCGCTACCGGTATCTTCTCCTTAAATTCATGGTACTGATAATTTTCCAGGCGGAAGCTTGAGGTAGTGAACTGGTAGAAGTCCGTGACAGCAGGATCCATGACTAAGGTGGGGCCGTCATATGGCTCACGCTTTAACAATTCTTCTACCATGGGGATATGGCGGTCATAAATGTGGGCGTCGGCGATCACATGTACCAGCTCCCCTGCCTTTAGGCCGCTTACCTGGGCGAACATATGAAGAAGGACAGCATACTGGCATACATTCCAGCTGTTGGCCGTGAGCATATCCTGGGAACGCTGGTTTAAAATGCCGTTTAAGGTGTCGCCGGACACATTAAAGGTCATGCTGTAGGCGCATGGGTACAGGTTCATCTCATGGAGGTCGTGGTGGTTGTAGATGTTGGACATGATCCTCCGGCTCAACGGGTTATGCTTTAAGTCGTACAGGATCCGGTCAACCTGGTCAAATTCCCCCTCTTTGTAGTGGTGCTTTACCCCTAACTGGTAGCCGTAGGCTTTGCCAATGCTTCCTTTTTCATCTGCCCAGGAATCCCAGATATGGCTGTTTAAGTCGTGGATATTGTTGGACTTTTTCTGCCAGATCCATAGAAGTTCATCTACTGCGGATTTGAAGGCAGTCCGGCGCAGGGTGATAACGGGAAATTCTTTTGTCAGATCGTAGCGGTTGACAATGCCAAAGCGTTTGATGGTATGGGCGGGAGTTCCATCTTCCCATACGGGGCGTACCTCATGGTCGGTATCCCACACGCCATGTTCCAGTATATCCCTGCAATTCTGTATAAAAATCTGATCTGCATAGCTCATATTCTGATCCTCCGTTTTCCTATGATCCATTCTGGCCAGCCTGTTTCCCATGAGGTTTCAGGCCATGCTGTTATCCATTATAACAGAGGAAGGGGAGATAAGGAAGCCGGTTATTTTTTTCGGTACCATTTTTCTGTCAGCCGTGCTATAATCAGCAGGACAGAAAAGGTGAAAGGCAGGCGGAAACAATGAATCTGATCGTAGCTGCAGATGAAACATGGGGGATTGGAAAAGAAGGGGGACTTCTGGCCCATCTTCCGGGCGATATGAAGTATTTCAGGGAGACAACCATGGGGAAGACGGTGGTCATGGGGAGAAAAACGCTGGAAAGCTTTCCGGGAGGACGGCCCTTAAAGAACCGGGTCAATATTGTCCTGTCAAAAGACATGGATTACAGCCCGGAGGGGGTAACCGTCTTTCACAGTGTGGAGGAAACCCTGGAAGCCCTGAAAGGGGAAAAGGAGGAGGATGTATTTATTATCGGCGGCGGGGCTGTTTACCGGGAATTTCTTCCTTACTGTACCAGAGCCTACGTAACCCATATTTACCACACGTTTGAAGCGGACACGGACTTTCCGGATCTGGACAGAATGAGGGAGTGGGAATTGGAGAGCGTGACTCCCAGGATGGAACAGCCGGATGGCCTGGCTTATGAATTTCGGATCTACAGAAGGGTAGGGTGATGAGATGAAGCTATATGTGACAGCTGACAGCCGCTGGGCCATCGGAAAAGATGGAAAGCCTCTTGTATCCATCCCGGCAGACCGCCAGCTCTTTTTGAAGGAGACAGAAAGAAAGGTAGTGGTCATGGGGCGCAGGACCTTGGAAGGGCTTCCGGGAGGGCAGCCCTTTGGAGGGCGGGTCAATGTAGTCCTGACCCATGACCCCAATTATAGGAAAAAGGGAGCGATAGTCTGCAGCTCCCTGGAAGCTGCCCTGGAGATCCTGAAGGACTATGATGAGGAGGATATTTTTGTCATTGGAGGAAAGAGCATTTACGACCAGTTTCTTCCCTACTGTGATGCGGCTCATGTTACCAGCATCGACTATGTTTATGACGCTGACACTCATTTTCCAGACCTGGATCAGGCAGAGGATTGGTATCTGGCAAAAGAAGGGGAGGAGCAGACTTATTTTGATCTCTGCTATACCTTTCGGGAATTTCGGCGAAAAGTGTGAAAATCTTTGAAAAGTGGTTGTAACCTGCTGGATAAAATGATAAGATAAAAGGTGTGTGAAAGATTTGTCATTTATTGTATTTGGGATATGCCTTTGAAGGTCTGGAGAATGGGAGGCACAATATGAAGCAGGACGGATCCTTATTTACCTTGGAAAATGAAGAGCTTCGGATCGAAGTAGCCCACCATGGAGCGGAGCTTACCAGGATCTTCGACAAAAGGACAGGACGGGATGTGCTCTGGGAAGCTGACCCGGCCGTATGGGGCCGCCATGCCCCTGTATTGTTCCCGTTTGTTGGAAAATGCTATGAGGGTTCCTATATTCATTGTGGAAAGACGTACCCCATGACTTCCCATGGCTTTGCAAGGGATATGGAGTTTGATCCCCTTCTCTGTGATATGGATGAATGTTGGTTCCGTCTGGAAGACAGCACGGCTACCTATCAGGTATATCCATTCCATTTTCAGGCAGAGATCGGACACAGATTATCGGGAAGAACCATTGAAGTGATGTGGCGTGTAAAAAATAAGGGTCAGGACGATTTGCTGTTTATGATGGGCGGTCATCCAGCCTTTCGTACGCCTCCGGGAAAAAGCATCTATGATTTTTCCTTTGAGTTCAGGGGAAAGAAGGGTGAGGCCTTAGAAACCCTTCATTATCTGGCCCCGGATGAAAATGGTTATGAGAAGGAATGTCTTCAGGGATATTTAGAACTGGCAAATGGCAGAACATCCCTCACAAAGGGATTCTTTGACACAGCCCTTACTTATATGTTTGACGGTGCACAGGTGGCTCAGGCTCGTCTTTTCGCAGGCGGGAAGCCTTATGTTACCGTAGAATGTGAAGAATTTCCTTATTTTGGGGTATGGACCGTTGAGTCTACCCATCCCTTTGTATGCCTGGAGCCATGGTATGGGATCTGTGCCTCGGAAGGCTATGGAGGGGAGCTAAAGGACAGGCCGGGGATCGTAACCCTGCCTGAAGGGGAAACCTGGCAAAAGAGTTATAGGATCCGGGTGGAGTAAAATGATGGTCACGTCTGTGCAGTTACAGCAACAAGAGACGCGAGTATATAAAATAGGAGGAAAACCATGTACAAGATTGTAAAATCAGAATGTCTGGCAGATCAGATCTATCTGATGGACGTGGAAGCGCCACGTGTAGCCAGGGCCTGTCAGCCAGGCGAATTTGTAATTGTCAAGATGGATGAGGTAGGAGAGAGGATCCCATTAACCATCTGTGACTACGACAGGGAGAAGGGGCTGGTAACGATCGTATTCCAGATCGTAGGTGCTTCTACCCAGCGTATGGCTGAGTTAAAGGCAGGAGATTTCTTTGAGGATGTTGTAGGGCCTCTGGGACAGTCTTCTGAGTTTGTAAAGGAAGATTTAGAGGAAGTAAAGAAGAGACGTTATCTCTTTGTAGCCGGCGGTGTAGGATCCGCACCCGTTTATCCTCAGGTAAAATGGATGAAAGAGCATGGCATTGACGTAGATGTAATCGAGGGTGCAAAGACAAAAGATCTTCTGATCCTGGAGGATGAGATGCGCGCAGTGGCAGGCAACCTGTATGTTACTACTGATGACGGTTCCTATGTCCGCAAAGGCCTGGTAACAGATGTGATCAAGGATCTGGTAGAGAAGGAAGGCAAAAAATACGATGTCTGCGTTGCTATCGGACCTATGATTATGATGAAATTTGTCTGCAAGCTGACAAAGGAATTGGGGATCCCGACCATTGTCAGCCTGAACCCTATCATGGTAGACGGAACCGGAATGTGCGGCGCCTGCCGTGTGACTGTAGGCGACGAAGTGAAGTTTGCATGTGTAGACGGACCTGAGTTTGACGGCCATCTGGTAGATTTTGACCAGGCTATGAAGCGTCAGCAGATGTATAAGACAGAGGAAGGCAGAGCCATTTTAAGACTGCGTGAGGGTGCGACCCATCACGGCGGATGCGGACACTGCGGAGGTGACAAATAATGGACGTATTAAAGAAAGTACCAGTAAGAGAGCAGGAGCCAAAGGTCAGAGCAACCAATTTTGAAGAAGTTTGTATGGGATATAATCAGGAAGAAGCCCAGGCAGAAGCTTCCCGCTGCATCAACTGTAAGAATGCAAAATGTATCCAGGGATGTCCTGTATCCATTAATATTCCAAAGTTTATTTCTGAGGTAAAGGACGGCAAGTTTGAGGAGGCAGCTAAGACCATCGCTGAGTCCAGCGCCCTTCCAGCTGTGTGCGGACGTGTCTGCCCACAGGAGAGCCAGTGTGAGGGAAAATGTATCCGCGGCATCAAGGGAGAGGCAATCTCCATTGGTAAGCTGGAGCGCTTTGTGGCAGACTGGTCCAGAGAACACGGCATTGTTCCAGAAAAGCCTGAGAAGACCAACGGCATGAAGGTTGCTGTTATCGGATCTGGCCCTGCAGGACTGACCTGTGCCGGAGACCTTGCAAAGCTGGGATACGAGGTTACTATTTTCGAGGCCCTTCATGAGCCAGGCGGCGTGCTTACATACGGAATCCCTGAGTTCCGTCTTCCTAAGCAGGCAGTGGTTCAGCCTGAGATCGACAATGTGAGAAAGCTGGGCGTAAAGATCGAGACAAACGTAATCATTGGCAAGTCTGTAACCATCGACGAGCTGATGGACGAGGAAGGCTTCAAGGCTGTATTTATCGGTTCCGGAGCAGGACTTCCTAAGTTTATGGGAATCCCTGGAGAGAGTGCAAACGGCGTATTCTCTGCAAACGAGTATCTGACCAGAAGCAACCTGATGAAGGCATTCCGGGATGATTACGATACACCGATCTACTTAGGCAAGAAGGTTGCCGTTGTAGGCGGCGGAAACGTGGCAATGGATGCTGCAAGAACCGCTCTGCGTCTGGGCGCTGAGGTTCACATCGTATACAGAAGAAGCGAGTCTGAGCTTCCTGCCCGTGTGGAGGAAGTACATCACGCAAAGGAAGAAGGCGTGATCTTTGATCTTCTGACCAATCCGGTAGAGATCCTGTCCGACGAGAACGGCTGGGTAAAGGGTATGGTTGTGCGCAAGATGGAATTAGGAGAGCCGGATGCTTCCGGACGCCGCAGACCCGTTGAGGTTGAGGGATCTGATTACACCATCGACGTGGATGCAGTGATCATGTCTCTGGGAACCTCTCCAAACCCATTGATCTCCTCTACCACAGAGGGCCTTGAGACCAACAAGTGGAAATGTATCGTTGCTGACGAGAACAACGGAAAGACTACAAAGGAAGGCGTGTACGCAGGCGGAGATGCCGTAACAGGCGCTGCAACCGTTATCCTTGCAATGGAGGCTGGCCGTGCAGGAGCAAGAGGTATCCATGAGTACCTTCAGGGAAATAAATAAAATCTTCAGCAGGAACAAGTAAGAAAAGAAATAAAAAATCTGTCCCTTGGATCATAAATCGATAGGGGCAGATTTTTTGTACTTGTTTTTGCGGTTTATTTGTTTTTAGGATCTGCTTTTATGGTTTCGTGGATGAGATGTTTGCTGGTGGGTGCTGGGGTGCTTTGCTGGGGATCATAGATCGCATAATTGCCCCGTCCATTGTACTTAACCTGATAAAGCATCTGATCTGCCTGTTCATAAAGCTTCTCAAAGGTACTGTCTTGCTGGACTAAAGCGATGCCGATGGAAGAACTGACGCAGACGAGTTTTCCATTTTTCTCGTAAGTTCTTTCAAGGGCCTGGTTGAGGCGCTTGGCAATCTGATGGATCATCCGAATATCCGGGGCATTCTGGATGAACAGGACAAATTCATCCCCACCAAGCCTGCCAGCCAGGTCATTTTTACGGATCAGGGAGCGCAGCAGGAGGGCTGTATCGTGAAGGACCTGATCACCTGTGATATGGCCGAGGGTATCGTTTACCAGCTTAAAATAGTCCAAATCCATCAGGAATAGGGCATTTACACGATCCTTAGGGGCAGGGGCTTTGAGAATCGAATCCACTGCTTTTTTGAAGGCTTCCCGATTGCACAGTCCTGTGAGAAAATCTAGTTTGGATTTTAAGCTGATCTCCTCCAGATCTTCCTCCTTTTGGTTCAGCTCATTATAATTTTCCAAAAATCCGATCAGGTTGTCCCCATTGACTTTCTGATAATGGATCCGATACCATCCCCATTGGCCGTTAAAATTTAGCTGGAGTACGACCGGCTCACTGGATTTCCCTTCCATCATATTTTCAAAAAGGGTTTTATAAGCGTCAAAATCATCTTCCCTGACCAGATTTTCCTGCCTCATATGCTGGGGAGTGAGAAAATCAAGGGATTGATACTGGTCATTTCCCTCTGCACTTTTATAGATGATAAAACGTCTGGCTTTCAGATCGATTTCAAAGGGGAGATCCTTGGTCTGTCCAAGAACCATCTGAAACAGCATGTTTTTGACTTCCAGCTCTTGGTTTTTTTGCGTATGATCAGCAGAAGCTTATGAGCCATAAAAAAGATCATGGCAAAAATAAAGAAAACGCAGAGGGTAAAGCATAGGAGCATGGTCATAGTAATGGTACGGATCTCTGAGGTATAGCTGCTGATCTCCTCCTGGGCCAGCACAGAAAAGACGTACCAATTGTTGATCCCTAAGGGCTCATAAGTGACATAACGTCCCATATCCATATAGGAAAACCAAAAGCTTCCAGATTGGTGGTTTTTGACATTTTCCCGTATGGACTGTATCGAAGTCCCATTGGGAAAGTTATAACGATGGAGCTCGTCCCACAGATTAAGGTTGTTAGAAAATGCGTGCTTATTGTTGGAACGGCTGATATACTGTCCCTGATCGTCAATGATCTGAAAATAGCGCAGGGATTCGTCATTGAGTTCTACTGCTTCGGAAAAAAGGGAAACAGGATACTGTCCGCATAAAGCGCCTGCCACCCTTCCGGCACTGCGGAAGGGGACAGCGATGAGGATCTCATTGGAGGTCTTTGTTCCGTCAATAAGAACATTGGATATATAATAATCCTGGGTTTCAATTTTACGGAAGGAGTCCCACCCGGTTTCATTTTTGAAGGTTCCGCTGGTGAGGGTAATATTTCCCGACAGGTCAATGAGGCCCAAGGTGGTAAAGGCAGTTTCGGCCTCCATAGACTGCAGGATCTCCATTGTATCCTTGGCATCTGTGATTTCGGAAGAATGGAAAACCTCCTCAATCATCTGCAGCTGGCTGATACAGTGATAGAGTTCTCCATGGATGGAATTGGTCACATAGTTGGAGACTTCATTGATCTGCTTGAGATCTTTTTCAAGTATTTTATTGTAAAGATTATCCTGATACCAGATAAAACCGCGGATCATGATGATAAAGGATGCCAGAATGGCTGAAAAAGCAAAAAAATAGGAAACGTTTCGTTCTCCTTTTTTTAATTTTGCCATGGTAAACCGGTTGTCCTCCTTAGATGATAATTATAATGTCAACCCTATCATATCAGAAAATCGGGAAAAAACTACCCCCACAGAGGATTTTTTGTAACCCTTTTCCAGCAGAGTTAGGATAAAAACCGCAGCAATCCGGCCATGTACTCTCTTTTTATCTGTAAGCATGGAGGGATCGCCGGGGCAAACCTTGCCAAAAATCCTTGACCCTGGAGCATATGTTTTCTATACTTATGATAAGTGGCAGAAAATGGGAAAAGATTCAGGAGGAAAAGGAATGATCAAGCGGGAAGATATGCTGGAGCTGACCAGGAGGATGACGCCTGCCAGATCGTCTGTAGGAAGGATCGCAGGAGCCTATTTTGATGGTGACGGCTATGTGGAGGGGAGCTTTAACACGAATTTTTTAAAGCTGTCCCAGTCAGAACGGACCAAAAATCTGGCTATGGCTAAAAGCATTATTTTTTCAAAGACAAATGAGCAGTTAAAAGACCAGAAGATTCCAGCCCAAGCCAGAAGGCCGGGAGGGATCTGGCAGCTGTTAAATGCCATCAAGGAATCAGAGATGAAGGACGATGGGTATTTGGATCTGTTTTATGAGGTTTTGGGAGAAACCTTTCATCCCGGCTACCCATATGCCTGTTTTCTGTTTCATGGGCGTTATGATGTTCCTGTTAAGGGAACAGACCGGGAATGGCTGGAGGGATCGGAGGAGGTATATGAATATCTGATCTGCGGAGTCAGCCCTCTTGCAGGGGAATATGAACCTGGCCCGCCGGAATTTGGATTTTTGTATCCGGCATTCAGGGACCGCAGTACAGACTGGGATGTGTTCAATCTATTTGAGGCAAGGCCAGAGCGGCCACACCGGGAATTGACTGATTGGCTGATGAAGGGGTGAAAAAATGAAGGCAGTGGTGTACAAGAGAAAAGGAATGGTAGTTTTAGAGGAAAGGCCTGTGCCTGTGATACAGGAGCCGGGGGATGTGATCCTGAAAGTGACTCTGACGACCATATGTTCCAGCGATATCCACATTAAACACGGGGCAGTGCCGAGAGCTGTGGAGGACACGATTTTAGGCCATGAATTTGTGGGGGTAGTGGAGGAAATCGGGCCGGAAGTAAAAAAATTCAAAAAGGGAGACCGGGTGGCGGTGAACGTGGAGACCTTCTGCGGAGACTGTTATTTTTGCCGGAGGGGTTATGTGAACAACTGTACCCACAAGGACGGGGGCTGGGCTTTGGGCTGCCGCATTGACGGGGGGCAGGCAGAATATGTGAGAATCCCATTTGGGGATAATGGGCTTACGAAGATACCAGATGGTGTGACAGATGAGGAAGCCCTTTTTACAGGTGATCTGCTGTCGACGGGATATTGGGGCGCTTCATTGGCTCAGATCCGCCCAGCAGATACGGTGGCAGTGATCGGGGCCGGTCCCGCTGGGCTGTGCACCATGATGTGTGCTGCCCTTTACGGCCCAAGCCAGGTGATCGCCATTGACACTTGCGAGGACCGGCTTCTCTTAGCGAAGAAACAGGGATTAGCAAGCTGCACGGTCAACCCTGGGAAAGAGGATCCGGAGGAAGTGGTGAAAGGATTTACAGAGGGGAGGGGAGCAGATGCTGTGATCGAGGCGGCAGGAGGAAAGGACACCTTTCAGATGGCATGGAAGCTTGCCCGTCCCAATGGGATAGTATGTGTGGAGGCCATGTATGAGGAGCCTCAGATCCTTCCCCTTCCGGATATGTATGGAAAAAATCTGATTTTTAAGACAGGGGGAGTGGATGCTTCCAACTGCGGTGAGATTATGAAGCTGATCCAGGCGGGGAAGCTTTCCGCCTCCTGCCTGATCACCCATCGGACCAATTTTGATGGGATCATGGAAGCATATGATGTATTTGAAAATAAAAAGGATCATGTGATAAAATATGCCATTCGGCCATAAGGGGGTTGGTCATATTGAAGAAGGCGAATACGGATATGATCGAGGGAGGCGTTGCCAGCTCTATTTTTTGGTTTGCCGTTCCTTTACTTGCCGGAAATTTCTTCCAGCAACTGTATAACACAGTGGATTCCTATGTGGTGGGAAATTATGTGGATACCAATGCCCTGGCGGCGGTTGGGGCTTCCTCCTCTATCATCAACATGCTGGTAGGATTTTTTATGGGAATGTCTATTGGCGCGGGGGTAGTGATCTCACAGTATTTTGGGGCCAGGGAAAGGGAGCAGATGAGCCAGGCGGTTCACTGCGCCATTGCCCTGACCGGTGTTTTAAGCCTGCTCTTTACCGCTCTCGGCTTAGCTTTTACAAGGCCTCTGCTTCAGGCGGTAGGAGTGCCGGGGGAGGTTCTTCCCCATGCCGCTCTCTATCTTCTCATTTATTTTGGAGGAATTACCTTTTCCCTGTTTTACAATATCGGTTCCGGAATCCTGAGAGCTGTGGGAGATTCAAGAAATCCACTGATTTATCTCGCTGTGGCCAGCATCATTAACATTGTTCTGGATTTTCTGTTTGTATGCGGGTTTAACATGGGCATCGCCGGCGTTGCCATTGCCACTGTCATTGCCCAGGCAGTCAGTTCCTTTATGGTCATGTGCAAGCTGATCCGGAGCCGGGAGGATTACCGGGTGGAGATTAAGAAAGTCCGGTTCCACAAAAAAATGCTTCGCCGGATCATTGCCCTGGGCCTTCCGGCAGCCTGCCAGCAGAGCATCACATCTTTTTCTAATGTGATCGTTCAGTCCTATATCAATCATTTTGGCGCTGTGGCAATGGCAGGCTACTCAGCGACTATTCGGATCGACAGCTTTCTCCAGCTTCCCCTGCAAAGCTTCAATATGGCGATCACTACATTTGTAGGTCAGAATATCGGGGCGAGGAAGGGGATGAGGGTGAAACGCGGGATCCTGGCAGCCTGGATGATGAGTTCCCTTATTATCATAGCTGGCTCTGCAGGCCTCTATGCGGGTTCCGGTTTTATGGTCGCTCTTTTTACATCGGATACCCAGGTCATTGAGACAGGAAGCCGGATGCTGCGTATTTTTGCCCTTGGTTACATATCGATGCCGGTAATACAGATTTTAAATGGAGCCCTCAGGGGAGCCGGATTGTCAAAGATTCCCATGTTTTTTATGCTGGGAAGTTTTGTTGTCCTTCGCCAGATCTATTTGATGGTCACTGTGCCTCTGACCCACAGCCTGTGGCTGGTCATGGCCGGCTGGCCCATTACCTGGGTAATCTGCGCTATTGGAATGTTCCTTTATTATCTAAAAGCGGACTGGCTTCCCAAGGAGGCGTTCGGCCAGGGAGATTAGCTGGTACAAAGCTGTGGATAGTACACAAAGGATCGTGATGGATGCAATAACCATGGTCATGGCAAAGGTCTGGGAGCCATAGGTGATGAGGTAGCCCAGGCCGGCTTTTGCGCTGAGAAATTCTCCGATGATGACCCCCACCAGGCACAGGCCGATATTTACCTTCATGCTGTTTATAAGGAGTGGGAGGGAGCCGGGGAGAAGGACTTTGAGAAGAATATCTTTTCCATTTCCTCCCAGAGAACGGATCAAAAGGGCCTGTTCTGCATCCATCTGGGAAAATCCTGTGTACAGTGTAAGGATCGATCCGAAAACAGCCACGGACACAGCAGCCGTGACGACGGTTCCCATATGGTTTCCCAGCCACACAATGAGCAGGGGAGCCAGAGCGGATTTTGGCAGGCTGTTTAGAAGGACCAAAAATGGTTCGCATATCTGGGCAAGGCTGGGAAGGGACCACAAAAGCAAGGCAAAGGCCAGGCTCAGAAGCGTACAGACCCCGAAGCTTACAAGGGTTTCCCAGAGAGTGACCCCCGTGTGGAGAAAGATACTTTTGTCAGCAGTCATTTCTCTCAGGCAGGCAAATACCATGGAGGGAGAGCTGAACAGGAAGGAATCAATATAGCCCATCTGGGCAGACAGCTCCCAGATGGCCAGAAATAAAACAGCGATCATGATGCGGCAGACAGCTACCTGACGGCGGCGCTGCCGCTCTTTTGACAGATAGGAGGCCTGGGCAGGAGAAGGGGAGCAGGCAAAAAGAGGTTTAAGGGGTTTCATCCATCTTCAGCTCCTTCCATACCAGATTGAAATAGTGGGAAAACAGAGGGCTGTTGCGCCGTTTGAGGGGGCAGGAGCCCTCTTCCTCAAATTCAATGGGAATGATGGCCTTGACTGTGCCGGGGCGGGAAGACAATACCAGGATCCGATCCGCCACGCTGATTGCTTCGGAAAGATCGTGGGTCACTAAAACCGCTGTTTTTCCTGTCTTTCGCAGGATGGAGCTAATATCGTCGCAGACAGCCAGACGGGTCTGGTAATCCAGGGCGGAAAATGGTTCGTCCAACAAAAGAAGATCAGGCTGTAAGGCCAGGGTACGGATCAGGGCGGCTCTCTGGCGCATTCCGCCGGACAGCTCCCAGGGCTTGGCGTGTTCAAAGCCCTCCAGTCCATAGGATTTCATCATTTCTTTTAATTGGAGCTTAGACTCCGGGGTCAGATTGTTTTGGATCTCAAGTCCCAGAGAAATATTGGAAAAAATGTCCCTCCAGGGAAAGAGACAGTCTTTTTGCAGCATATACCCTACTGCGTCTTTGGAGGTATTTAAGGGCATGCCGTCCAAAAGGATCTCTCCTTCCTCAGGTTCAGCCAGGCCGCAGAGGAGAGACAGTAAAGTGGATTTTCCGCATCCGGAGGGGCCTACAATGGCCAGAAATTCTCCGGGCAGCACGAAAAAGGATATATGAGAAAGGGCCAGCGTCTCACCATCGAAGGAATGGTAAGAATAGCTGACCCTTCGTGCTTCCAGTTTAGGGATCATGGAGAAGCTCCTTTCTCAATAGAAACAGATTTCTTGCTCTATCATATGCAGAAAGGAGAGGGAAAGTTCTGGATTGCTGCTAATAGCTCCATCCTACAGGGGTAGGACGGGCTTTGTCAAAAATTTCAGAGGCGTCGAACAGATCGGTCAGCCTCTTTTGGGCTGGATCTGTCTGTATCACATCCTGGTACAGGCGGTAGCCGTCCAGGTTCCTTCTGGCCATGCGCAGGTGATCCGTTCCCATCTGGATCCAGCTTGGTTTGCTGGCATCTACATTGCAGAAGTACCGGAAGCCTTTGGACTTTAGGTAGGTAAACCGTGGATTATCCCCGCTGTAAGGCCGCCATCCCCCTATATCATTTCCGTAAGGATAGAGGATAATATCCGTAGGTCCGATGAGGGATTCCACTTCTGCCTCCCATTTGTCCGTATCTGTGATGAAGCGTTCATCGGAGATGGCAAATCCTCCTTCTGGGGTATCTCCCAGCCCAAGGTGGAGATGTCCCCAGCTATGGGAGGCCATTTCCCATCCCTGTTCCCGGAGAGCCTGGGCAACCGCGGCCGCCTTCTCCCGCTCAGCCTCATAGTCAGGGTTCTCTGCATAGGAGGAAGCGGTGCGGTAACCCAGGATCCCTTCATAGCCGGTAAAGGCTAAGATAGCTCTGGCTCCGCGGTAGGAGAAGTCAGGATGCTCCTCAATGAAATCATTTAAGAGGGGAACCAGATCGTAGGAGCCGGTGGATACCGTTCCGTCCTCCATAACCATCTCACAGGTTGGCTTTCCATCTTCACCGATGATGATGCGGCTAGCAAAACCGTCTCCATCCATATAGGGATAATAGCAGACATCGTCCTGAGACATGACAAAGGGCTTTTTTCCTTCCGGGAGCAGGATATTCCCCTTCACAAACCGTGGATTTCCGTTTTCATCTGTCTCCTCATAAGCCACGTCCCGGATACGCACCAGCACATATCCCTTCTGGTACATCTGCTCCAGTATGGCCAGAAATTCATCCTTCGTGGTCATGACGGAGTTATAGTTCTGGCTGTCGCTGTCTCCGTCAAAGGCTTTGGCGGTGTCCATGATAAGAGAATGGAAAAAAATATGGGTCACAGAGTCAATATCCGCAGGGACCAGGGCCGCCTTCTCATTTTCATAGCGTTCCAGTGTTTCTGTGATCCGGCTGTCAGCCAGGTCAAGGCCGCTGTTATGGATCAGCTCTGCCGCTCTGTCATAATCGTATCCCTTGGCCAGGTAATCGGCCTGGGCGAGGAGACGGGAAATATCGTCCTGGGCTATGGTTTCCTGTTCTGCTTCTTCGGAAGGCGGCAAGACATTTTCATCAGAGGAAACAGGCTTTCCGCCTGCCTCGATCCATGGCTTTGCGCCAGGTTTTTTGTTTAATACAAAACGGGATAGGGCAAAAATGCCGCCTCCCGCCAGCACCGTAACTGCTAATAACACACAAAGAGTAGGAAGATGGCGGGACAATGCCTGTCTGCGTCTTCGCATCTGTCTGCGTCTATAATCAAATCTGCTCATGAAAATTCTCCTGTAATCTGAAATTGGGATGCCCTCTGTTTGCAAAAGAGAGGTTCTCGCTGCTGCGCGGAGTATGGAGATTTCCTCGCTGCCGCTCGGATCAAATGGGCGCGGTATCATATACGCCTCTGGCGATATTAT
>CABQJX010000038.1 GCA_902464595.1 uncultured Lachnoclostridium sp.
ATCCCCTGTCAGCCGGGCCGCTGCAAGCCAGGACATGCCGTCATACTCCCGGTTCACACTCAGGGATCCGCTTTCCTCCGAGGAACAGACCACCATGTTCCCGGAGGATAAGCCGTCTGTTCCTGCGAGGTCAGCCATGATTTTTCTCACATAGTTCTGGGTTTCCTTGTAGGGCGGGATCCCGCCGTACTTCTGCACGCTTCCCGGCCCTGCGTTATAAGCGGCCAGGGCAAGGGGAACGTTTCCGCCAAAACGGTCCAGATTCTGTTTCAGGTATTTTGCTCCGCCCATAATGTTCTGGCGGGGATCATAGGGATCAGTCACCCCCAGAGAGCGGGCTGTGCCCGGCATAAGCTGCATCACGCCCACAGCCCCTGCCCTTGACACCACCTTTGGATTAAAATTGGACTCCGCCTTTGCCACTGCCCGAAGAAGGCGGGGGGAGATGTCATAATAAGCGCCTGCTTCCTCAAAGATAGCATCCATGCTGACGGCCGTCCCCCTGATACCCCGGTTCAGGGCGTCCTGAAAACCTCCTGCATATTGGGGCTTTGCTGTTCCCAGACCAGCCTGCCGGAAAACGTCTGCTGTTTCATTCTTCCTATGCAGCCCAACAGCCGCTCCAGTCAGATCCCCCGCCTGTGCTAAGACGCTCATACTGCACCTTCCTTTCTGGCAATTCCGTCCGCCCCGATAGCCCATCCGTCAATAACCGTTCCCACTGCCATGGCTCCATCGCTGTGGAGAAAATACCAGTTTCCGTTATACATCAGCCAGCCTGTCTGCATCCGCCCGTTGTCGTCCATATAATACCAGCGGCCATTCACCAGGATCCAGCTCCGCTCCATATATCCGTAAGGGTTCAAATAGTACCAGTTTCCAAGGGTTGGCTGAATCCAGCCCGTCTGCATATCACCCTCCGGCCCCAGGTAAAACCAGGAACCGTTATTGATATTGACCCATCCTGTCTGCATCACGCCCTCGCCGTCCATATAGTACCAGCGGCCTCCGTAGTTGAGCCACCCTCTGCTCCTCCTGCCGTCCGGGCCGAAGTAATACCATTTTCCATATGATTTTTTCCACACATTTACAGCCAGAGATCCATCCGGGGACACATAGCTGTCGCCTTTGAAAGAACCGCCGTCCCCAGGCCCTCCTGCGGGGCCTCCGCCATTGTTTGTCCCGGAATTGCCCTCAAGATCAGCAGCATGTTTTATTTCCTCCTCCTCCAGCTCCTGTTCTGTGGAAGTAACATACTCCCCCTCCCTCAGATACTTCTTCTGAGCCGAGGTGACAGGAACCGCTTTGACCTCGTAGTAATAGATCTTATCCGGATCTGTCATATAGGAGGCCAGGCTGGCGCTGTTATCCGTGACAGTCATTCGCTTTACCACCTTATCATCGCCGTAGAGGGTCAGCGTATAGCCTGGAGCATACTCCACCTCCTTCCACAGTGCTTTCTTGGAGGCAGAACTGCTCCAGCCCGCTTCCGCGGTGTCTCCCAGCACCGTCACGGGTATGTAGTCTGCCTTGATCTGGAGCGTATTGTCGTCCAGAGCCTTGGCGGACACATAATCCGCCCCGCTTACCCTGCATTTGGAACTTCCCAGGGTGGAGGGAAAATATTTTCCGTCCTCAGCCGTTACGTTGATCTCCACCCGCACCTTACGGCCCGGCTTCCAATCCTCGTAATCGGTACGGTACTGCACCTCCCATGTCTCGATGCCGGAACCGCTCACAGAGATAGCTGGTTCCGGTATTTCTTCAGCATCGCCATAGGTGGTGGAAAAAGTAACACTGACACGTTCCACAACGCTGCTGTCCGCGGCAAACGCCCTGATAGGGGATAGCCCCGGCAAAACAGCCAGGGCTATGGCCATCCCCCATGCAGCCTTCCCCCTGATCCCTGGTATTTTTATCCTTGTTTTCCTATGTATCATGGCCATTCCTTTCCTTTCTTTCATGCCCTTAAGCTCATATACCTGATCCTATGTCTAACTGCAGCTATCTCCATATTCCGTCATGGTCCACATAAAACGTATTAATCCACATGTCCCTGGCCATCACGCCAGAACCAGGTATAAAGTAATACCAGCTTCCGTCAATTTCCATCCAGCCCTCTGCCATGACGCCATTGGAATCCGCAAAATATGTGTTTCCATCCCGGTTGATCCATCCAGTAAACATAGCTCCCTCCAGGCTATTTTCCACTGTATTCAAATAATACCATTTACCATTCTGGTTGAGCCATCCCGTATACATAGAACCATTGTCATTCAGATAGTAGTAATAAGCTCCCACCACGATCCAGCCTGGGCCTGCCATGGCTCCCTTCTCATGCCCGTTTTCTGCTGCAGCATAAAAATAATACCAGCTGTCGCCAATCTTATTCCAGCCCACAGCCATAGCCCCGCTGTCAAGAAGGAAATACCAGCTCCCATTGTCCTGCTTCCACCCGGTCTGCATGTGGGCAGATGGATCGAAATAGTACCATTGTCCGCTGACCTCGTACCATTCTTCCCGGCAGAGCCTTCCATCAGGCAGGCGGTAGATCCAGGAGTTCTTATCCTTCACCCAGCCTGTCTGTTCCTTTGTTCCGGCCTTGACGGAAGGATCCCGGCTCTGTGCCCCTTTCCCGTCCGACACATAGCGATCCGTAATGGACAGCTCCCCTGACTCTGTCCACTCGCTTTTCCCGCCATATTTTCTCTGCTCCTCTGTAACAGGAATAGAGCGCACCTTAAAGGTATATTCCCCCTCCTTTGTCATATAGGGATAGAAATTATATTGCAGGGAACTAATCTGTTCTACCCGATGCACCTGCTTTTTATCCCGGTACAGCTGCAGCTCATAATATCCGGAATTATTTTCCGGCTCCTCCCATCGTGCCTCACCCAGATTTTTCTCATTCCAGAATGCATCCTTTGGCTGATCAAAGTCTCCTTTGATTCCCTTTACCCGAAGTGTCACCACAAGATCATCCCCATCTCGCCTAGCTGATACAAAAGATCCTCCGCTTATTTTCACGCTGGAACTCTTATAGGAAGCCGGGAAATAATCCTCACTCACATCCTCTGGGGCGAGAGTTACCCGCATTTTGGGTTCCTCTGCTGCTGTCAGCTCCTCCCCGCTTTTGTCTACCCATTCCGCTTCGGACACATGATACTTATTTCCGCTGGTGCTTACACTGACCGCCCCTGACTCAGGACTCCCCCCAATCTGGATCTTTGACAGTTTGCCGCCAGGCTCCAGCTTAGAATTAACCTTAATATTTACTGTGTTGATGGGGTTTGTTGCCGCCAACACAATTGACGGAGCCGCGATCTTAGCAGCAGCATCCGCTGATACCGTCAGAAAAAACAACGCCATCCCCCGGCTAAGAACGATCTTCCAGCCGTTCTTATTTTTCTTCTTCATCGGTATCCTCCTTTTTCTCTTCTTTCTCGGGTACAAAGCCCAAAAAATAAATGTAAATATCTACAATAACCTGATACAGCTCCTCAGGGATCTGAGCTCCCAGCTTTAGCTGTCCCAACAGAGCGGCCAGGGAATTGTCCTCATACACAGGCACTCCCGCTTTGACTGCTGCTTCTGTGATCCGCTCTGCCATATATCCCATGCCGGCGGCTACTACCACAGGAGCCTGATCCCGATCAGGAGAATATTTTAAAGCAATAGCCCGCTTTTCCAGAAGACGATCAAATTCTGACATTAATGGCTCTCTCCTTTCTCAGAATACTGGGAAATACCTCCTCCAAAGGTATCTCCCTCTGCCTTTCCTGCACTAAAAGACGGCTGACCTCCATTCCGTTTTCCCGAAAAATACCATTTACTCTTTTTTGTATCTCCTGCCTTTTTTCCATGAGAGAGGGCGGTACGGCCAGCTGGAGCTTTGCCCGACGCTCCTGAAGGGAAGCGGCCAGCTCAAAATCCCCTACCCCACAGATCTGGAAGCGGACAAGAAAAGAAATTTTACGCCCTCCTCCCTCCTCGTCCTCATCCTTTTGGGCGTCTGGATCCACCCACAGCTCCGACATAACCTCTTTTTCCTGATACTGGAAAGGAAATATCAGATGCATAAGCGGAAGGTAAACACTTTCATTTAAAAGAAGGCCATTTAGCAGCTGATAAAAAGGCTGAACCTGCTCCAATCCCGCTCCTCCTTCCGTCCCCTTTAAAACTAAGGCAGAAAACATATCTGCAAACCCATTTTCCTGATGGGATCCCTTCTCTAAAAGAGCTTGAAAAGAGGCCTTAGGATCCCCATCAAAAAAGCGCGAAAACTCCTTTCCCGCTGAAAGATGGGCAAACAGCTCCTCAAGCCTGTCTTTGTTTCCATTTTCATACTGTATCGAATAGAGAACTAACATCATGGCCGCGGTGCGTACTGCCCCATAATCGTGTGTTCGGGAAACATATCTAGATAAAAATGGGATAATCTGGCTTGTAAGAGTCTTTACATTTCCGGCTGTCTGACCATTTTCCGCCCCCCAGTCCATCCCCTTTAAAAGCTCCTCAAACTGCTCTCTCACAGAAGGAAACAGAAGATCTGTGATGTCTTTTGATAATGTTTCCATCTGCTGCAACAAATGGACTCCTGAAGTGAAATCGTTGTAGGCTCTGAGAAATTCTACAGCAGTATCCTTGATAGATGAGGATGTCCCCCTCAGAAGAAGAGAACGCAATTGTTCAAAAAAGGGGCCAGAAAATTTCAGCTGTCCTGCGGCCTGTTCTTTTAGAAATCCGGTCACTTCCTCCGGATTCTCAAACCGTATGGAGGTCAGCAGCTGACGGATAAGCTGAACTGTATTTTCATCCCCATCTGAGATAATAGCACTCTCGGAGAATAAACTACCAAACAATTCTGTCAGATCCGTTCCTTCTGCCAATTTTCGGAGAAATGCACCGTAATTACTGCTGTATCCAGCAACACCAAAGCTCTTTTCCCCTGTGGCAGTGCCGCTTTTTCCGCTCTCCTGCCCATCCGCCCGCACTACCCTTGATGGGTCTGAGGGATTGCGAATCTGTTGGTCAGGACGCTGCGCGTGCAGGGACGGATCTGAGCCAATATTTTTTGTATCTGTATTTAAAGATGAATGTGACACTTGTAAGATATTTGCCATGATATTCCCCTTTCGCAGTCTTTCATTTTTAAATATCGGCGAGTTTTCTATTTTTATTAGCCCTTTGCCAAACCACTGCTATTTTCAGGCTCTGGAAAAAAGTTTTTCTTATGTTCTTCCCCAATGGGGCGATAATAAAAATAAGAGCAATACAGTACGAAGGCAGTATAAAAAGGAGAAGCCTATGAACATTCAATTTTATACATGGCGGGCAGGGGCAGAAAATGCAGCCCGGCCTTCCTCCCCCGCTCCTTTTCCCAAAAAAGCATTTCAAATGGAGAAAAGCAACTATGACCAGGTGGATTTTTCCACCAGGGAAGATACAATGTTTAACGATCCTGAATTTGCCCGAATGCTGGCAAAGAAGGTGATCGGCGGTTTGGCCGGATCTGCCGGACCTAGCCCAGAACGCATCGCCCAGCTGCGCCGTCAGATTGCGGAGGGATCCTACCACCCAGATGACATGGCCATCGCAAAAGCCATGATAGGCCGATGATGGCCCCCAGAGAGCTTCTCCCAGTCCTTCACCGCTTAAGCGAAGTCCTTTTGCGGCTGGAACGGGCGGAGCGGGAAAAAGCAGAAGCGGCCAGCCATGGCCAACACAAACTTTTGGATCCCATATTGACGGAAGAACAGGCGCTATTCTTGGAGCTTCGCGGCCTGGAACAAAAGCGGCTCTCCCTTCTGAAGGGGGCAGGACTTGAAAAAGCCACCCTCCGCCAACTTTTAGAGCAGGAGGATCAAGAGGGAAAGGAACTCCTTTCCCCTGTTTTTGAGGAATTAGATCAGGCAGCCAGACAGCTGAAGATGACAAAGGAAAGCGCAGACCGTATTTTAAAGGTACGCCTTCGTCAAATGGAACATCTTCTTGGCGCTTCTGGCAGCCCCCAATATGATGAATACGGTTAAACCGTTTCATCATGTTTAAAAGCGCTATTTTTATCTGCGGACATTAATAACAGCATATCTGGAGGTAACAAAATAATATGATACGAGCAACTTTTGCGGGATTCAATACGGCCCTCTCTGCGCTTCAGGCCAATCAGAAGCGCCTGGACATCACAGGTCAGAATCTTTCCAATATGAATACAGTGGGCTACACACGGCAGCAGCTGGACGCGTCTAGCCTGAACTATACGGGCGGTTTCTGTCATTCCATGAATGGTTCTGAGGTCATTGTAGGATTTGGCGTCAGCATGAACGGCGTATCCCAGATCCGCGACCCTTATTTGGATACCCAGTACCGCCTTCAGATCACAAAATCGGACTACAGCAGTTCCATGCAGACAGCCTTGGATTCCCTGGCTAATATCTTGGATGAGAGCAATTTATCTGGTCTCAACGCTGCTTTTAAGGATATTCAGTCTGTCCTCACCAGCATAAACGATCCATCAAAAGTAACGGATCCTGTATATGAGAGCGAACTACGCTCCAAAATGGAGGCTCTCGCTGCCTTATTTAACAAATCCGCCAACCAGATCACAGAGGCGGAAAAAGCAGAGTATGACCGTGTCACCGGGGCAGGTACCAGTGAACAGGGGGCAGTGGAAACCATCAACGATCTCCTTCGCCAGATTGGACAACTGAATGTCCAGATCAAGCAGAACCAAATTGCCGGACAGCCCTCCCTTGAGATGATGGATGAGCGCAATGTTCTCCTTGATACACTGGCCAGCTATCTCCCCATCGAGGTAAGCTATTATAAGGACAACGCCCACAGTGGAACCTACGAATATACAAACCCAGACGGCTCAAAGGAAATACGCGACTATGCCTATGACTATGATGCTCATGGCAAAATCATCGGAAAGCGGGAATGGCCGGACGATGTAAAGGTGGAATTAGTTTACATGGACGCCAAGGGGCAGCCCCAACGCATGACCCTGGTCAATGGCTCTGACCTTGGCGCTGACGGCAAGCAGAAAAATTATGGCCAGTTAAAAGCAGTAAGCACCAACGGCGGAGCCGCTGACCGCAGCACTCCTACGGATCTGGCAGTCAAGTTTACCGCTGCACAGAGCAGCACTGTCCAGGGAGGCGTTCCCACTTCCGCTACCGCTCATGCAGGAGGCATCCAATTTTCCGGCGGTTCTCTCCAGGCCAGCCTGGATATGCTGGGCAAGAAGGGTACTGGCAATACCATCAACGGAACGCAGAACACCGACAATGTACGCGGCTATCAGTATTATATGGAAAAGCTGGACACATTGGCCAAATCCTTTGCTGACACCATGAACACGATTAATACAAAGGGAGGCGGCGGAAATCTGTTTGTAAATAAGAATGATGGAACCTCCACAAACATTACTGCTTCCAACATTAGTATTAACAGTGAGTGGATCAGCGGAAAGATCCATATCGGCACAAGGGGTGAGAGTTCCACAGACACGGTTCGGGAGATGTTAAAAGCTATGTCTGAGTCCAAAACAGACGGAAAAACTTTTGCAGACTACATGAACCATGTATCTACCCAATTGGCAACGGACTCCAGCACCAACAAGACATCCCTCAAGACAAATGTGACAGTCTTAAACTCCATCCAGGGTTCCAGGGATTCCATCTCAGGCATAAGTTTAGATGAGGAAGCCGCCAATATGATGACCTATGTGTCCGCTTACAATGCAGCTTCCAGGCTCATGACAGCATTGGATGAGGTATTGAATACATTGATCAATAATACTGGCCTTGCAGGGCGGTAATGAAAATCAGGAGGTTTCTTAGATTATGAGAGTCGTAAATTCATCTACATACAGCAAATTTACATCCTCGGTCAACGATGTGCACAGCAAATTAAATAAAGCTATGAATAAAGTTTCCAGTGGAGCTGCCTACGAGTCAGCTGCTGAAAATCCTCTGGCTTACTACCAGGGAAAGCAGATTGATCAGATCTATCAGGATGCAAAAAGCAAAAATGCCCTTCTTGGGGATGTTAAAAACCGTCTTTATGAACAAGAACAGGGTGTTTACAATATCCAGCAGCTTTTAACCGGTGCAAAGACAGCGGTTCAGTACTTGACTGACAGCACTCACAACACAGACAAGAACGCGGTACAGACCAAACGGGACGAGCTGCTCCAGAGAGCCCAGTCCATTGTTTCCAATCTAAACGCTCAGTACGGAAACTATTATGTATTCGGTGGAAATGATGTATCCACTACCCCCTTCTCTTTAAGCAAGGACGGGGCAACCTTGACTTTTTCCCACAAATTTCCAGGTGACACCACTACCACCACTATGACTATGAAGCTGACGGATGATGGCAAGGGCAGCTACGCTTATGAGATCAGCGATGCAGATCTCAATAACATGCTGAAAGCCATGAGAGAGCAGGGGCGTGTTGATATTGGTTATGGAGACATTTCCAATGAAAATACTCTTCTTGATACCTATACAGGCGGGCTCAATGCTCTCACGGGCCTTTCTTCCGATGCGCTGAGAGCCATGTCTGACGACGCTGCCAAAGCTGCCATCAAAAAAGGGCTTAATGAAGGGCCCTTGGGCCTGGTGGGGGCTGCTGTTATGACCTCTGACCAATATATAGACGGTACTATTGACGCTTCTAAGTTCACAGAGTCTATGGGAACCATTCATGGACAGATAACTCAGGCAGAGCACACGGTCAGCACAGTGTATGCAGATTTAGGAAATAAGTCAAATATACTGGAAACAACCAAAAAGCGTTTGGATGCCCTAGAAGATTCTCTGGAAACCCAATATACCAATCTTTTAGGGGCAGATCCCTATGAGGCGATTATGGAAATGTATTCTTATCAATACTCTTATTCCGCTGCCTTAAAAGTAGGTTCCAACCTTTTACAGTCCTCACTCTTTGATTTTCTAGCTTAATTTTTTTAATTGGATGATAAACTGAAAGGGGGGCAATCAATGGGACAATTAACAGGACCACTACTGGAAATCTCTACTAAACCATTTAAGGCAATCCATTTCCGCCAAAATGGCCAACTCATATCAGAAAATCGGCTGATACTTGAAAAACAAAAAGCTTTATCAAGAAGATCCGCTTTTATGCAGGCCCACAAAGTCCAGGCTGGACCGGACATGAATTATATCCGGAAGGTTAACACTGCTTTCTCTCCTGCGCTCCCGATTACGCCTGATCCTTCCCATTATTTTCATTCTGACAGCCAAGTGGAGCAAACATATCCCTCAGCCCCAACCGCAGATCTTGTTTCAGCTGAACAGATTCAATCCCAACATGGATTCTCTGAGGCTCAGGCTGCTTATGTACAGCAGAGGGGAAGTTTTGAAGTTCGTGCTGCCAGCGGAGATGTGACTTACATTCCCGCTATCCAAATGACCATCATTACCTCTTGGCCAGAGGTGGATTTTACCTATACAGGGGGTTTCCACTATGTCCCCCCTAAGGCTGAGGAAACAGAGGGAATAGGGCTTAACCTTACCATATAGGAGCTTTTTATGAAAATTTGTACTGATTATTATGGAATCATTGAATATGAGTCAGAAGAACTAGTTACATTTCCTAGGGGAATCTTCGGTTTTCCGTCTCTTACAAAATATCTTCCCCTGTGTATGGACGAGGGAGACAGCGCTCTGCTTCTCTTACAATCTGCTGAGGATCCTCATATCGCTTTTTTTCTCATTGACCCCAGCGTTTTAAAGACGGATTATACTCCTCACCTCCAGCCAGAGGAGCTTATGTTTCTGGGAGCGGAAACCAACGGTGAGCTGTCTTACTATTCTATTTGTGTTGTACACAGCAATTATCTTGACAATACCGTGAACTTGAAATGTCCTTTGGTCATCAATCCAATTACACGCCAAGGTATGCAGGTTATACTAAGCGGAACGGATTATGGTTACCGTCATCCCCTAAGCACACTTTTACCCCAAAACAGGGGAGGAGGCGCAGAGCAATGTTGATTCTGAAACGCAAAAAAAATGAGAGCATCCAAATTGGCGATAATATTCGTATCACCATACTTGAATGCTCTTCCAGTCTGGTTCGGCTGGCCGTTGAAGCTCCCAAGGATATTTCTGTTGTCCGGGAGGAATTGCAAGAAACATCTGCTATAAACCACGATGCTATTATAACAGATAAATCTGCGCTTCAATCTGCAGCTGCCGCACTCCTTCCCTATCTGGAACACAACTGATTCCAAAAATCTATAAACTTAGAATAAATTTCCTTTCTTTTTCCTTTAAACCGCTGGTACAGAAGTTTTCTTCTAGCCTGGCGGTTTTCCCGTTCCTCTGCCTTTAAAACGGAACCGATCAGAGCTAATGCCTCTGGTATAGTCTCCGGGTATTCCTTGGAATATCCCAAGATTCTGTTTTCAATGACATCGTAAACCTCCAGCTCTTCCTGGGAAATAAATTTACTCCTCTCCTCTTTTGTTCCAAACCACATGTATCCCAATCCCAAAAGCTTTTCACACAAATCCCGAACATGCAAAAACTTAAGACGATTCCATATATCTTCCATCTGAAAGGAACCAGACAGAGAACGGTATAGGACATACAATTCCATGAGATGACGCACCAAAAGCTGATCCGTGGCATAAAGATAAGCATCTTGGGCAAAAAGCCACAGAAGGCGATCCTCCTCCTTCAACTTCCAGATATAGGTATAGGTTCCCAGACGTTCCCCCTGCTCCAAAAGGCGAACTAACTGCTTATGGTAACAGGGCGTCTTAAAAGGAAGATGATCGTAAATTTCCACGCAGAACCCGTCCTCCCTGTGCATCCGTTCCCCATAAGGACTATAAGTCTGATCCATCTCATATCCAAGATCAATGAGATAGCCCTTTACAAGCACATAATTCTCTGAATCCATATACAGTCTGAGAGCGCAAACCCCTGCCATCTCCTTCATTGCATAGAGCTGACGGCGGGAAGTGGACTCCACTACAAGTACAGAAATTTTTCTTTTTTCGAGAAATTCCAGAAGATGCTTTTCTGTCTTTTCGCATGTATCCCCCAATCGAAGGCTCTCCTGATAGCGCTCAAAAAAGCGATCCCGCCACTGCTGAGGAACCTTTTCATTTCCCAGAACCCCTATATAGATCAAACCAGCTATCCGATGATAATCTGCCACCCGGAACAACCGCTCCCAATCCAGCTTTCCGTGAACCGGTCTCAAATCATCCTGACGTACCACTGAGGCGGCCATACTGACCAACAAACGGCCTTCAAATAAAATTCGATTCATTTGTGTTTAACCCTTCTTACAACCATGCTGTCTTTTGTCCTTATCTGCTCAATAAGGGTTTGGGAACGACTCCGTATCTCAAGAATCTTCTCCATAACGATCACGTCTTCCGGTATTGCGTTATTTTCCCATTTTCTTATCTGGTCAATGGGGCCAAAAGCTACCGCGTAAAGTATCCGGCGCTGTTCCAACTGCACTTCTGCCTTCTGCCGTATTGCGCCCTCACATGCCGCGTGAAGTTCCATCTGCTCTCCACGCATCCCTAAAAGGAGAGCAGCAGAGACGGTGTCTCTGCGCTCTATAGCTTCTGCCAGCTCATCAGTCAGGCGTCCGATCTCCCGAAGAAGATTGTACCTTCTCTGAAGAAGGATCATAATAGTCTCCAACTCTATTTTCACTTTTAGCCTCTCCTTATCCAAGAATCCCCCTATTCTGTATAGAAGGGCTATCCCCTGTAATCCGGCTGGCCTCGTCAAAGGCAGAACGCAACTCTGATAGGATATGGCTGATTCTCCCAATCTCCGCTATCTGACGTTCCCTTCCCGACTTGACCCTGCTGATGTCATAAATGAGATACTCATAGATACGCCGCAGATCAAAACTGATAGGCTGGCTCATATCCAGTATATCCATCAGATACCGAAGGATCCGGTTTACCCGGCTCAAACATTCCTCAAACAACGGATAATTCTTATCTTCCAAAGCAATCTCTGACTTTTTCAGCCGACTAATAGACTCATCATAGAGCAGCAGCAGCAGTTCCGATCCGCTCATAGAGTAAACACTTTTTTCTTTATATTTCTTATAACCGTCCATTTATCCTCACCTTAGTATCAGCCCGTCATTGAGGCCAAATAGCCTGCCTGGCTGTTCATCTGGTTGATCAGGGTTTCCATCTGGGTAAATTGACTAATATAACGATCCTGCTCTGTTTTCAATCTCGCATTCAGCTTATCTATCGTTTTCTGCATCTCCTCCAGCTGAGAATAGATACTGTTCTGAGTAAGGGAAAGGCTGATCTTCTCTGATCCCGCTTCCTCAATCAAGATTCCGTAGGAACCGCCGTTTTTGTAGGACCATCGAGTGGCGTAGGAGCTCAAAGTATCCTCTACAATGGATACCAGCCCTTTCTTTACATCGCCGCCTCCTGTAAAGATATCGGATACCAGCTCTGGATCACTAGTCATGGCAGACTTAAATTTATTTTCGTCAAATTTAAGAGTTCCCCCATCTGTGTAATCGTCCGAAATACTAATTCCAATCTTTTCTAGTTTTTCATAGGAAACACCATTTCCCATAAGCTCTGTAATCACACCCTGGACTGATATGCTCAGATCCCTAAGCGTTGAATTTCCGAATAACAGCCCTTCCTTTGCCTTCTTCTCCCAGTTTTCAATAGACTTGTCATCCATTTCTTCCTTCTGGGCATCCGTAAGAGGTCCATAATTGCCATTGGGTTTCGTTGTAACCTGGCTGTTAATTTCCTTAATCAGAGAGTTATAGTCCTCAACAAACTTTTTCACACGCTCTGCAACCGTATCTACATCAGCAGCAGCACTAAAAGTGACCGCTTGGTCAGCAGCAGATGTATCATTGACATCTTTTGCCCCAAAAACTCCACTGACCGTAACATTAAGCCCTTCTAAGTCAAAGGAGTTTGTGGAACTAGTGATCTTAGTGTTGACTCCGTTTCCATAACTTACGATAATTTCCGCATCCTTGCCATCCTCATTCCTTCCATCTTTTCCGACACCAAAAATCGTCTCTGCTGCACCGCCAAGTTCGATCTCTCGTCCACTTCCTGTTTCAGTGGAGGTAAGTGAAAACTGGTTTGTACCTGACATATAGAAAACCTTAACCCCCATATCCTGATTCTCATTAATCATAGACATAAGTTCATTGACTGTGGTATCCGCAGTCACGCCTTCCAATTTTACGCCATTAATGGTAAAATTTTCCAGAGCTTTTTTTAACGCTTCATCCGACATATTTGGATCAAATCCTAAAAGCTCTTTATTCTTGGCTAAGCTGGAATCTAAGCTGATCTTATTGGACTGGTTCACTTCAATTCCCAAAATCTTACGCAGCTCCACGCTGTCTGCGTTGATGGTAAGTGTCTCGCCGTTAGATGCCACAAAAGACATGCCTCCAGTACTGTTATCTTCCCCCACAGTTACTTTTCCGCTTCCAAATGCCTTATTAATCTTCTTTTGAAGTAGATTTTTAAAATCGTCAAAGGAATGGATATTTTTTAATTCTTCCTCATCCTTAATAAGCTCAATGTTTTTCTTCTGTCCTCCGAAACTGATCGTAATACCCTTTCCTACCAAATATTCCTTTACCTTTTGATTCTCCACGTAGGAATCTTGCAGTGCACCGGTATTGTCGTTAAACTCCTTCAGACTGATCCCGTCCTGTAATTGATCCGCACTCAGTTTGGAGGAATCAAACCCTAAAGCTCCCAACGCAGAGGAGGTGCTCTTAATAGAATAACCCTTTGCCTCCTCTGAAATGTTAGATGTCTGCTCAACAGTCAGCTTTCCATCTCCAGTCAGTACAAAATGGATTCCACTACCCATTCCCTTATCCTTAGCCATAAAATCTTCAGAGTCTAAAGCCTTATTAAGTTCAACCACAAGATCCTTTGGATCTGCTGTATAATCAATGGTGTGTGTAATCTTCTTTCCTGTATCTGGATCCGTCGTTGTATAGCTGGTCGGAAGTGACAGGGTTATGGCATCATTAAACCGACTATCCACAGAATTATATGTGCCAAAAGTAATCTGTGTACCCTCTAATTTGGATATTGGAATGGTTCCATTTTCAAATTTATCCGCAGTTATCACTGTTGAAACAGATCCAGCCTCCCCTTTTGTAGAAGACAGGCGGTTTGCTGCTGTGGCCAACTGCGTTACTCCCAAGATAGACAGATAATCAATCATTCCAGAAGACCCAGAAGCTTTTACATATTTTGTCACATTGGGATCTCCTGTCACAGTGATTTGGTTTTTAGCAAAAAAGTTGGAATCGGATAAACTGTTTGTAGCTGAAAAACCCAAATAATTATCCTGAAGATCTAGAATTTTATCGCTGATAGATCGGAATGCCTCCTGCTTCCAACTCAGCTTTGTCATCTCTTGTTTCTGTTTTGTGATCTTTGATGTGGTGCCAGCTGTCATCTGTTCGATGATCGAATCACGGTCAATACCGGAAGCCAGGCCTCCGAAGCCCTTGAGGGCGGTATTTCCCAGGCTGCTTGTAGCTGATGATACGCTTGCCATAGTCTATACCCCTTTCCTATACTCTTATATCAATTATCGACCGCTTCGCTCAGATCATAAGGAATCTTTCTTTCATGGCGCGGATTGTCCCGCACATCCATGCAGGCTTTGATAGTCTGAGTTAGAAGATTTACCCTATATCGATTCTTGTAATAACTTAAAAGAGGCTGGACTGCCGTTCGATCTGCCACCACATATTTAGCCGGAAGGCGAGTGAGGAGAAGGGCTCGCACATCTGCCTGACAGCGGCTACACATGCAAACCTCATATTTCTCCATTTCTTCCCTCACCATATCCTCATCTATGATCTCCTCCATCACATTGATCATACGATAGGTTGTTTCTGGCTGGGACACCGGCTGATCTGCCAAAACGCTGTCTTGTTCCTCCCACCCATTTTGCTTTTTTTCCTGCCTGTCCGATTGGACTGCGGTTTCCAGCCCGCTTCGTCCTTCTGGTTGCTTTTGAACTTCCTGTGTTTTCTGAAATTCCTGTGTCTTTTGGCTTTCGTTTTGTTTCTGGATCTCCTGCGCCTTGTCATCTTCTCCCAAATTCAGCTCGTTTAAGAGCTGACACCGTATATCATTAGAGAGCTTTTCGTCCTCACTGGAGTCCACCACTGTCACTTTTTGTTCTCCACAAGATGGTGAGGAAACCAACCGTGTAGGAGAATGCAGATCATTGGCCAGAGCTGTGGCTCCTTCTTCCTTTGAAGGCGCTTCCTTCTGAGCTTGTTTGTTCTTTACCTCACCCGGTTCTTCCTCCTGAGGCGCAGCTCCCCCTGTGATCAGGTTCAGCACATGTGAAGTTTTATTCGTCTTTCTTGCCATCCTTTTTCCTCCTTACAGGCCAACCAGCCCTGCAATCTCCTGGACAAAATCGCTGTAATCCCGCACTGCGGAGGAACGGGCATTATAAGTGAAAATGCTCTCTCCGTGGGCCGGAGCCTCCGCTACCGCTACGCCAGTCCGTATTTTTGCCTGAAATACCCGTGTATCCAGCTGCCCTGCCAGCTGCTGGGCCATTTCTAATACATCTCTTGCCAAGCAAGTACGCCCATTGTAACGGGTCAGCAGGATTCCCAGTACTTTCAGGTGGGGATTGATCTGACTCTGAACTGATTCCACAGTTTCCTTCAGCTGGGTCAGCCCAACCAGGCTCAGTATATCGGATGCCATAGGGATAATCAGATAATCGGACACTGCATAGGCGTTGACCGTTAAGAGGTTGAGCGCAGGAGGAGTGTCTATAATCACATAGTCATATTCATCGAGAATGGGATGCAGCGCATCCCGCAGCAGCAGCTCCCGATGCGCCCCCCCAACCAGCTCTAACCCACTACTGCTCAGTGTAATATCTGATGACAGAAGGCCGCACAGCTCTGTCTGCCGTATGGCTTCCCTGATGGGAACCGTTCCCTTTAAAGCATCCAATACCGTATACCCGCTTTCTCCATCAAGTCCCAGGCAAAATCCTAAATTCCCTTGGGGATCCAAGTCGATGCAGAGCACTCGCTTTTCCCTCATGGAAAGACCGGCTGCCATAGCTGCGGCTGTGGTAGTCTTTCCCACCCCTCCCTTTTGATTTGAAACTGTGATGATCGTTGCCATATATCGTATCCTCCTGTATTCCTTCGTATACACCTAGTCCTGCCACAAAGGCAGTTCTTCCGCAGCGAGGGGCTGGTTCAGTGCCAGAGCCACAGAATCTTCATTTAGTTTCCAGGGGGAAAGCCCCATTACAGTGAACCAGTCCCCTAAATCCTCCCCAGACATCTGTCTTGCGTCAGCCACGAGAAACTCCCAGTCTGCGACCTCCGTCTTGTCTCCATCTACATAAAAACAGGGATCTCCCCAGTCATCCCATTCTGTCTTAAACTGACGGATATGTTCAAAGTAGGGGCCTCCATCTTCCAAAACAAAATAATCCTTTTCTTCTCCCGCTAGACTCTCTGTGATAAACCATAGGGTCTGGGAAGACGGATTGTAGGATAAATAAGAAAAATCTCCCTCCCCATCCCCCTCTGCACTGAGAAGAAGCTTTCCCTCCTCATCATCCCACATGGCGGCCAGAAAAAGGCGGGATGGCTGTAGGGACGTATCAAAAACTGCCAGATCCCGGTATCCGTCCCCGTTTAAGTCAGCCAGGACAAAACTTCCGTCTTCCTTTAAACGGATCATCTTTTTTAACTGGGACTCCATAGCCTTTTTCCAGGTTCCAAAGGTTTTCAGGACACGGCCGTCCGGCCCGGCATAGGAGCCATCTGGCAGAAATCCATTGGCTTTCATAGCCCCATCCTCTCCCAAGTAGTAACGCCCCTGATCCTCAGGATCGGTAAACCAGCCGGTTTTCATGTTTCCCTTTTTATCCAAATAGTAATAGTTTCCACCCCAACTGATCCACTGTTCGCAGACTGGCTCTCCGGGGCTGTACATATATTGCCAATGCTTTCCGTCCTCTGAACGGTCCCACTGCCCTTCCTCTCCAGCATAGGCGCAAAGGATTCCCTGCCCACCAGCCAAAGCCGCCAGACAGAGGAACCCTCCTATGATCCTTTTTATCCTATTTTTTAACACTCTCTTTTGAACTGCCACCCGACATCTCCTCTTAGAAAAGCATTCTCCCTACTTATGTTCCTCCAGATGTGCCATAGAATCTTCAGCCTGGCGCACTAATTCTTGTATCTCCCGGTATACAGCTGCCGATTCGTTTGCCATCCGCCCAATTTCCTCTGCCACCACAGCAAATCCTACCCCTGCTTTTCCTGCCCTTCCTGCCTCAATGGCCGCGTTAAGAGAAAGCATCTTTTCCATGGTAGCGGTTTGCTCCAGTCCCTTGGCCCGGCTTTTGATCTGGCGGATAGCTTCCTGAACACTGCTTAATCCTTCCCTAAATAACTCCAAACTTGGCCCTTGGCCCTCCTGCCTTTGGGAATGATCTAATCTCTGGTTCACCAACTCCGCTAAAAGCTGTCCAGCTGAATCCGCACGCTCCTGACCAGGCTCTCCTACGTCCCCATACCTCACTGCGCCTCCGATCAAGCTGCCTACACGGTATCCTCCCAAAACCAAATCTTTGGTAAATTCAATCAGTTCCTGGTGTTTTCCTTGAGAGTAGCGGGATGAAAAGCCAGAAAATCCCTCTGTCTTTATTACCTGTGCGCCAGAGAGATCCACCATGGCACAATCAAATCCTGTAGAGGCAGTAAAAAGTTCCAGAATATTTCTCATCTCCTCCACATTCACGGCCTGACGGAGATTCACATGCTTCTCTCCCTCCACTGCCTGGTAGGAGGAACGGAAAACGGTAGATTCAGCAGCTCGACTTGCGTTCCGACCTGGGCCACTTTTCCTTCCCTGCTGCTCTCTCACCCATTTTGCCACCCTTTTATCCTCTGACTGAATATGTTTAAGAAGAATATCCATAACCTGAGTAATACGCCCGATCAAAGCAAAATCGTTCTTTTCATTCCTTACAGCCCCCAGCTGCTCCTGCAGCTCCTTTTTGTACCACTCATGGAACTTGCAATGATCCTCATAATTAGGATAGTTATACTGGGTCTGAAGGCTTTCCTCATCAGAAAAGTGGATTCCCACATAGTCCACAAGGAAATCTGCCATCTCTTTGATACGCTCTCTGGCACGCCCAGAATTACATGCCTCCATTAAACCATTTGCTTCTTCAATAATTCTCTGATGTTCCGAATCGATCAGTTCATTGCCGGTATACAGCTCTGGCGTTAATACATACTTCTTCATCTTTATGCCTCCTATCATACCATCTGCCGCTTAAAACGGGCCAATAGCTCATCCATTATCGCTACCAAATGACCAATCTCCGGCTTGGACAGCTGCTCGTCAGCCCCCAGTTCCTTCCCCTTCTGACGCATCTGTTCATTCACCAAAGAGGAAAAAATAATAACGGGAAGCTTTTTAAGTCGGTCATCATCCTTGATAAGTTTCGTCAGACGGTGTCCATCCATCTCCGGCATTTCAATATCCGTAATAACCAAATTTACCTTATCATAAAGATCCCTATCCTCTCTGATAGATGAAAGATAATCCCATGCCTCCTGCCCATTAGAAAAATTTTTGATATCTGTAAATCCAGCTCTCTCCAAGGAGTCGTTAATCATACGGCTCAAAAGGACAGAATCTTCTGTAACAATAATCGGAGAATGGCACAGTGGACGATCTCCCATACGCTCAATTTCTGACACTTGTATCGTTGTCTCTGGAGCAATCTCTGCCACAATCTTTTCAAAATCCAGAATGGTTACCAGCTCGCTTCCGCACTGAGCAATACCTGTAGCCACGCTCTCCTCGCCATTTGCAATCGTCTTATCTGGCTTCTGGATATCTTTCCAGGAAATACGGCTGATCCCCTCGATACTCTCCACACGAAAGGCAACTGTCATTTTATTAAAATTGGTAACAATAAAAAGATCTCTGGGTCCATTCTCCCGGTGCTCACCAGAAAGATAATAGGCCAGGTTAATAACCGTAATCAGATCCTCCCTGGGCTTAAAGATTCCCTCCACAGAAGGGTTCGCATGGGGCATGGGCTTTACCTTGCCGCTCATAATAATCTCCTGTACTTTTGCCACATTGATACCATAAAATTCTCCCATGACCGTGAACTTCATCACCTCAATTTCATTGGTGCCCGATTCCAGAAGAATCCCTTCTTTTTCATTCTGTTTCATCTTCTTTTCCTCCTCTCCCTATAAGTGGTGCTCTGGCCTGCCGACGGTACGCACCACCACATCGCCCGTGCGCAGGTCAAGAAGCAAAGTCCTCGCAAAATTTCCGCCTATATCCTCGGCAGCAATTCGTATCTTTTCCTCTGCCAGAACACGTTTTACACTCTCCGCATTGCGGGCTCCAATATTTCCAAAGGCAGTGTTACCGCTGATTTCAAACATCCGAGCTCCTCCCGCAATCTTTACAATCATTCGGTTTCTTCTCATTCCAAATACTTCCAGCTTTCTCATGGTCTCCCGGATACCGCTGTCCGCGTACTTAAAAACATTGGCATCCAGGTGGGACAACTGGGATGGGAGCATGATATGCAAAAGGGCTCCCAGACGTGTCAGAGGATCATAAAAGGTGATTCCAATACACGAACCCAGAGCGTAGGTAATAATCCTCCCCTCCCCACGGGACAACTTCATATCACCGATCCCTACTTTTAATTCTCTCTCCATCTATGAAACACCCAGTCTTTCAAGAATCTTATTTAAAGAGGGAATATCCGGCAACATTAAAAGCCAGTCCGAGCTAGATTTCCCCTCAATCACAAAATCCGCACTGCAGTACATAAGCTTATCCGTCTCATAACCATACTCAGCTACCGGAACCATCAAGATCCCTCCTACCATGTTTACAGTAAAACTGGGAACGGACAGCTGAATATCCATTTGAACCAGTTGGGAAAAGGCATTTATGTAAGAACAAATAACAATATTCCCAACTTCTTCCAAAGCAGAGCATGCCATATCATCCATGTCAAGAAAATTATCCCAAGTACAGCCTGTAAGGGGTTTCAGGACAGTATTAGCGAAATCCAGATCAAAGAGAAAAAGCATAATCCCGTCAATGTCCCCGCTCATCTTCACAAGAGCAGCGGCCACCAGCTTTTCCATATCTCCAATCCGCTCTGCCGCCTCCTCACAACCCAGGATACTGACTGTTGGAATAGTGATCCTTGTAGTTTTTCTCAGAAGCCTGGACAATGCTGTCGCCCCATGACCAGCACCAATGCTACCAATCTCGCGCATCACATCCAACCCCTGAAGGTTCAGATCTTCATATCGCTTTATCTTCATATATGCTCCTCTCTATTCCGGTCATTAACCCCTCAGGGAATTAATCGTGGCCTCGATCTCATCGGAAGTAGTAACCATCTTGAGGGCATAGCTAAAAGCTCTCTGACACTCAATCACCTTGGTCATCTCCTTAGCCATATCGGTTCCTGATGTCTCCAGAGCCCCTTTTTCCAGCAGCGGCTTCTCCCTTAATATAGGTTCCATACCATTTTGCGTCATATACTCATTATCTCCCAAGCTTAGAAGACGACTAGGATTCTGGAACGTATAAACACCTACTCTCGGGGCATCCTCATCAAATTCCTCTATCTCCTCATCCTCCTCTTCATATCCCTCCTCCATCTCCTCCTGAAGTTTTTCCACATCAGTAACCTCCAGCTTTAGTGGCTCCTGATACTGATCCAGCACCAGCTTACCTGATGCTGTAGTGAGATAGAAACCATCGTCCCTCTCCCCGCTATGGAAATGGCCATCCCTGGTATAAGTAATCTGCTCTGTCTCAGGATTGTGATAGGTAATCCGCCGCTTTTGCCATATCTCCCGATATGGTAGTCAGGAC
>CABQJX010000039.1 GCA_902464595.1 uncultured Lachnoclostridium sp.
TTTACGTTCTGACCAAGGACGAGGGTGGCCGTCATACACCTTTCTTCAACAACTATCGTCCACAGTTCTACTTCAGAACAACTGACGTAACTGGCGTTTGCGAGCTGCCAGCAGGTACTGAGATGTGTATGCCTGGCGATAACGTAGAGATGACCGTAGAGCTGATTCATCCAGTAGCTATGGAGCAGGGTCTTCGTTTCGCTATCCGTGAGGGCGGAAGAACTGTAGGTTCTGGTAGAGTTGTAAGCATCGTTGAGTAATTTTTGGCGTAAGCCGTTCGATTTATAAAAATATATCAGAATTGATATTGTGTCCAAACAGTGAGAAAAGGCTGTCTGCATTGCAGGCAGCCTTTTTGTATCCTAGAAAATACAGAAATTCAGGAAGTCATTTAACTTGACACACAAAATGAAACATGTTACCATATGTCCTGAAAAGCCTGAAATAACAGGAAGGCAGCGGCGGCAGGGAAGCTTGCCGCTTTTTTTCTGCCATTTTATTCAAATGCAGTGAGAAAGGACTAAAATCATGGGTGAAAATAGGAAACGGTGGAAGTTTGCCATTAATTTGGCGGCGATCGTTGTGGGAAATCTGATGTATGCGGCTGCGGTTGTGTTTTTTATTGTGCCAAATAACCTGACTACCGGGGGAACGACAGGCTTGGCCTTGTTTGTGAACCGGGCTTTTGGAATCCCCATCAGCTTGTTTGTGAGCCTGTTTAATGTTACGATGTTCCTGTGGGGGGCATGGATTTTGGGAAAACAGTTTGCCCTGACAACCGTTTTGAGTACCCTTATTTATCCGTTTCTTTTGGGAACGCTGGAGCGATGCAGTTTTACAGGATTTGTACTGGATGAGCGTTTGACAGCGGTGATCTACGCAGGTCTCCTGATCGGAGGAGGGATTGGCGTGGTCATGCGGGCAGGAGCTTCCACCGGGGGGATGGATATACCGGCTCTTGTACTAAAAAAGAAGTTTGATATCAATGTGTCCCTGACGATCTATCTCCTGGACTGTCTGGTTTTAGGACTGCAGCTGATTGAGACCGACGCCTATTCCATTCTTTACGGGATCCTGCTGATCATGGCCTACACCATGGTGCTGAACCAGGTACTTATGGCTGGAAATACAAGGATGCAGGTCAAGATCGTGAGCAAAAAGCATGACGCGATCAACCGGATTTTGACCGGGCAGCTGGACTGCGGTACTTCTTTACTCCATATGGAGACAGGTTTCCTCCACGATGAGCAGAAAATGATCCTGGCAGTGATCCCAAAACGGGATCTTCCCAGACTAAACCATCTGGTGCTGGAGGCAGATCCGGAAGCTTTCATGGTGATCAACCAGATCAATGAGGTGAGAGGAAGGGGATTTACCTTAAAACGGGTTTACCGGGAGGTTCAGCGGTAAAATATAAGCCGCAGAAGTGAAAACGGAAAGAATTAAAAAAGCCGTAATAAAAAGTTTACTGAAAAAGTAAATTTATTTATGTATGATGCAGGTTGCAATCTTATTTTCTTAAGTTTTCCCCTGCTTTTTGCGGGAAAGCTTACCTATTTTGACAACTGGGAGGAATACATACATGAGGCGACAAATAATGAAACGAGGCAGGGCATTGGTGCTGGCAGCTGCTCTTTTATTTGGAGGAACTGTCTGCGGAGGAATGACGGCTATGGGGGATACGGGCCAGGGGGCTGAGACAGCAGCTGCCCAGGAAACCCAATCAGGAAACGGACAGCAGGCATTTACCCCTGCTGTGGCAGGCCAGATCACTTCCTGCCAGATCACCGGAGATAAGAAAAATGTAGAGATCCGTTTTTCCAGCAGCGGAGACAGCGTGGGAACAGATGGGAACATCTATATTTTTGAACAGCAGCCATATGAGGACAGCCTGGAGGGGAGAAGGGATTATCTGGCTTCTTCCCCGGCTTTGGAGGCAGGAAGCGTAAGCGTTCCTCTGGGATTAGGAACTTCTGAGGATAAGCTGTACAGCCGTTTCATTATGGCAGTATCTGACGGAACACGTTTTTATGAGATCAGCGAGCCCCACTATATTACCAATCCTGAGATCGTTGCGAAAAACCAGGAGGCATTTAAGGATCCTTTGACAAAAAAGGGACTGGTCATTGAGATTGATATGCTCAGCGATGCCTTTGATTTGGGAGTGAAGCATGTGACCACGAACATTGCATTTTCCCAGATCATGGGTACGGGGATCGAATACCAGTATGACGGTAAAACCTATCATTTCAACAAGGGTGTAATGGATGCCTATGACGCCACCATCAGCGCCCTGTCCAACAAGGGAATGACTGTGACGGTGATCCTTTTAAATGACTGGAATCCCAATACGCCGGATCTGGTATATCCGGGAACACAGAAGAACGCCAATGCATTTTACTATATGTTCAATGCACAGACAGAGGCTGGTTTTGAGCAAACAAAGGCCATCGCAGCTTTCCTGGCTGAGCATTACAGCGGCAGCAATCCCAATTACGGAAAGGTGTCTAACTGGATCATCGGAAATGAGATCAACAACCAGCAGTGGAATTATATGGGGCCTATGGATCTGACCAACTATGTGAAAGTATACCAGAAAGCGTTCCGGGTCATCTACACAGCCATTAAGAGTACCAATGCCAATAACCGGGTCTATTTTTCATTGGATTATAATTGGCTCAATGAGAAGGATGGAAAGCTTAAATACGGAGGCAAGGAGATCGTTGACAGCTTTAATTCCATTGCCAATACCCAGGGACAGATGGATTGGGGGCTGGCCTACCATCCATATCCCTGTCCGATGACGGAACCGGAATTTTGGGATGATCCCCAGGCTACCGGAGCATTTACCAATGATTTTAATTCTCCGGTCATCAATTTTGCAAACCTGAATGTTCTGACAGACTATTTTGCCCAGGAAGCGCTGCGTGCTCCTTCAGGAAATGTGCGTCATATTATCCTCACAGAACAGGGATTTACTTCCTACAGCCCTACCAGAGGAGATATTCCGGAAATCCAGGCAGCAGCCTATGCTTATTCCTATTATCTGGTGGACAGTAATCCTTATATTGACGCCTACACAGTCAGCCGGCAGGTGGATGCTCCGTCTGAGGCCCAGGCCGGGCTGAAATTTGGTTTGTGGGAGTGTGACATGAGCCAGCCCAACCGGATCGCTGCTACAAAGCGTAAGAAGATATGGCAGGTATTCCGGGACATTGACAAGAAAAATGATACGCTGGAGGCCACTGAGTTTGCTAAATCTATTATTGGTATCAATAAGTGGTCTGATGTGATTCCAAACTTTAAATGGAAAAATATGGAATAAAACAGTGGAAATAATAGAAAAAATACATAACAGGGCGCGTTTCAGAGATTTCTTTCAGGCGCGCCCCACTGATATGAGAGGAAAAAGAAATGGGTCTGATCGTACAAAAATTCGGGGGAAGCTCCGTAGCAGATGCAGAAAAGCTGCGCAATGTAGCTAAGATCATAACGGACACATACAAAGCAGGAAATCAGGTAGTGGCAGTGCTGTCTGCCCAGGGGGATACTACCGATGAGCTGATTGAAAAGGCACAGGAGATGAATCCCCAGGCTTCTAAGAGGGAGCTGGACATGCTGCTGTCCACAGGAGAGCAGATTTCCGTGTCCCTGTGCGCCATGGCAATTGAAGCTATGGGATGTCCCGTCGTGTCCCTGACCGGCTGGCAGGCTGGCGTGATCACCAATACCGTATCCGGCAATGCCAGGATCAAGAAGGTGGACACAGAGCGCATTGAGGCGGAGCTGAACCAGAAACGGATCGTTATTGTCACAGGGTTCCAGGGGATTGACCGGAATCAGAATATTACTACCTTGGGCCGGGGAGGATCGGATACCTCCGCTGTAGCCCTGGCAGCGGCTCTGGATGCCCAGCTATGCCAGATCTACACGGATGTGGATGGAGTTTATACCGCAGATCCCAGGACAGTAAAGGGAGCGAAGAAACTGGATGAGGTAACTTATAACGAGATGCTGGAGCTGGCCACATTGGGGGCTCAGGTGCTCCACAACCGTTCTGTGGAAATGGCGAAAAAATATAATGTGAGGCTGGAGGTTCTGTCCAGCTTTACAGGACATAGCGGTACAAAAGTGAAGGGAGTCGTGAAACGTTTGGAGAAGACATATATCAGCAGTGTGGCAAAGGATAAAAATGTGGCAAGGATTGCTTTGATCGGAGTGCCAAACGAGATTGGTACTTCTTTTAAGGTGTTTTCCCTGCTGGCGAAAAACCATATTAATGTGGATATTATCTTACAGGGGATCGGTCATGAGGAGGGAAAGGATATTTGCTTTACGGTAGCCTCCTCCGATCTGGAAAAGGCAGAGGAGCTCCTTCGGGAAAGCCAGGAGGAACTCCGTTACAGCCGTCTGGAGACAAATTCAGAGATAGCAAAGGTTTCTGTGGTGGGCGCAGGCATGATCAACAGCCCCGGCGTGGCGGCAAAGCTTTTTGAAGCTCTCTACGACGCAAATATTAACATTAATATGATCTCCACCAGCGAGATCAAGATTTCTGTTCTGGTTAGCAGGGAAGATGCTGACAAGGCGGTTCAGGTGATCCATGATAAGTTTTTTGCATAAATATTAAGTTTGGAAAAACAATCCTAGAAAGATGATAGTAGCTGTGGCTACCTGTATTGTTTACAGGTATCTGCAGCTTTTTTATTTCTCTTCCTTAAACTTTGTTAATATTTTCACTTTTAACTGGCAAAACCCCTTGAAATTTGACAAAATTAAGCTTATAATTGTACATGGCAATATTTTTGCTTTTTTATACGACAGAACGGAAGGAAAAAGGGTTCTGTCACTGGGATATTGTTAAACTTATGAACAATGGAGGACTGGAAAATGAGTAATTCAGCACAAACTTCAGCAAGCAGACGAATTGCAGCCCTGCTTGATGAGAACAGTTTTGTTGAAGTCGGAGCCTACATTACGGCCAGAAGCACAGACTTTAACATGACTGAGCAGGAGACCCCCGCTGACGGCGTTGTGACCGGCTATGGTACCATTGGCGGCTGCCTGGTATATGTATACAGCCAGGACGCATCCGTATTAGGCGGTTCCATGGGAGAGATGCATGCAAAGAAGATCTGCAGCATTTATTCTATGGCAATGAAGATGGGAGCGCCTGTGATCGGTCTGGTAGACTGTGCGGGCCTGCGTCTCCAGGAGGCGGCGGATGCACTGGATGGGTTTGGAAAACTGTATTTAAGCCAGACCATGGCATCAGGCGTGATCCCTCAGATCACAGCAATCTTTGGAACCTGCGGCGGCGGAATGGCAGTAGCTGCGGGAATCACAGATTTCACATTTATGGAGGAAACCTCCGCCCAGCTGTTTGTCAATTCTCCAAACGCCATTGACGGCAATTATAAAGAGAAATGTGATACAGCCAGCGCAGCATTCCAGAGCAAGGAATCCGGACTGGCAGATTTTACAGGGGACGAGGCAGCTGTCCTGTCTCAGATCCGCACTTTGGTTTCCATTCTTCCTGCTAATAACGAGGACGATATGTCCTATGGCGAGTGCCAGGATGACCTGAACCGTATGTGCGCTGGTATTGAGGGCTTTGCAGGGGATACCGCTCAGGCACTGGCTATGATGTCAGATGGAAACTTCTTCATGGAAGTAAAGAAAAATTATGAGCCTTCTATGGTAACCGGATTTATCCGTCTCAACGGCAATACGGTGGGCTGTGTGGCAAACCGTACAGAGCTTTATGCAGATGGGGAGAAGGCAGAAACCTTTGAGGCAGTTTTATCCGGAAAGGGCTGTGATAAGGCCGCTGACTTCATTAATTTCTGTGATGCCTTCAGCATTCCTGTCCTGACTTTAGTTAATGTAAAGGGATACAAAGCAAAGCTCTGCAGCGAAAGAAGGATTGCGAAAGCAGCTGCCCGTCTGACCTATGCTTATGCCAACGCTACGGTTCCGAAGGTGACGGTTGTGGTAAAGGAGGCTCTGGGAAGCGCCGGCCTGACCATGGCAAGCAAGTCCATTGGAACAGATATTGTTTATGCATGGGAGAACGCTGTGATCGGAACCATGGAACCATCTCAGGCAGTGAAGATCATGTATGCAGATGAGATCGCAAAGGCTTCTGACGCCTCTGCCCTGATCCAGAAAAAGACGGCTGAATATACTGCCCTTCAGTCCAGCGCGGCTGCAGCTGCAAGGAGAGGTTATGTGGATGATATTATCAAGGCGGCAGAGACCCGTCAGAGGGTAATTGCAGCTTTTGAAATGTTGTTCACAAAGAGCGAGGACCGTCCTTCTAAGAAGCATGGAACCGTTTAGAGAGAGGTGGCAGGTATATGAGACGATTAATGAAACGAGTGGCAGCAGCGGTTCTGACAGCCGCCTGCCTGTTTAGCCTGTCAGCCTGCTCGGCAAAACAGGATGAGACAGCTGCCCAGGAAACCTTGATCTCCACAGAGGGGACGGTAGTTGAGGATGCCATGGGAGAATCCATTAAGCTGTCTGCTGCCCAGACATTGGGAGGCAATACAGAGCAGCTGATCATCCAGAAAAGTCTTCTGGAGGCTCAGGGGGATGTCATGGGCGCAGAGCTGTATGCGAAGCAGATTGAGATCCGTCAGGAATTAGGAGAGTTAAAGGATATTGATCTGGAAGCAGCTCAGGTGCTTCTTCTTGCAGACGGAAGTTATACTGTGACCATGCCGGTCACTTTTGCAGAGGGAACCATGCAGTATGTGCTGAATCTGAATCTGGCGACTCAGGAGATCAAAAACGAGTTTACGGATCTGTCTGCAGGCGAGGAGGAAGATCAGTCGATCGGAGCCCTGATGGAGACTGCATTCGTATATTCCGCCATCGGTATCGGCACGGTTTTCGCTGTCCTTGTATTTATCAGCCTTTTGATTTACTGCTTTAAATTTATACATCAGTGGGAAAACAGCAGAAATGCTAAGGCTCCTGCTGAAGCGCCAAAGGCAGCACCTGTATCCGCACCGGCAGTCAGCGCCGCATCTTCTGCCCCAGCAGCCGGCGATGATCTGATGGAGGATGCAGAGCTGGTGGCTGTTATTTCTGCAGCAATCGCAGCCTATGAGGGAACCTCTTCCAACGGACTGGTAGTGCGTTCCATCCGGCGTGTACAGAAAACAAGAAGATAAGGATCATCCCATTATTATTTTCATTCAGGAGGAATAAAAATCATGAAGAATTATACGATCACCGTTAATGGAAAAGCATATGCAGTAACCGTAGAGGAAGGCGCAGCAGGGGTATCCGCACCAGCAGCACCAGTGGCAGCACCTGTATCCGCACCGGCAGCAGCTCCAGCACCAGCACCAGCAGCTCCCGCAGGGGCAGCAGGAGCAGTCAGCGTGTCCGCTCCTATGCCTGGCAAGGTTGTAGCTGTTAAGGGTGCAGTGGGACAGGCTGTCAAGAAAGGTGACGTGATCCTGGTTCTGGAAGCAATGAAGATGGAGAATGACATTGTAGCTCCGGCAGACGGAACCATTGCTACCATTAATGTATCCACCGGCGACTCCGTTGAATCCGGCGCGGTATTAGCTACTCTGAACTAATTATAGAGAATGGGATCCTGCTCTGGGATCTCATTATGGAGGGAACATTATGGATTTTGGCAATTTGATTGGCAACCTGCTGAATCAGATGGCATTTTTCCATCTGTCAACAGGAAATTATATCATGATCGCAGTGGCGCTGGTGTTCTTATACCTGGCTATCAGGAAAGGATTTGAGCCCCTTCTGCTGATCCCCATTGCGTTTGGTATGCTGTTGGTAAACATTTACCCGGATATTATGTACTCTCCGGAGCAGTCCTCCAACGGCACAGGCGGACTTTTATGGTACTTCTTCCAGTTAGACGAGTGGAGTATCCTTCCGTCCCTGATCTTCTTAGGCGTAGGCGCTATGACCGACTTTGGTCCGCTGATCGCAAACCCCATCAGCTTCCTGATGGGCGCGGCCGCTCAGTTAGGTATCTATTCCGCTTACTTCCTGGCGATCCTTTTAGGATTCTCCGGCAAGGAGTCTGCTGCGATCTCTATTATCGGAGGAGCAGACGGCCCAACCTCCCTGTTCCTGTGCAGTAAACTGGGACAGACGCAGATCATGGGGCCGATCGCTGTGGCAGCGTATTCTTATATGGCGCTGGTTCCTATTATCCAGCCGCCGTTCATGAAGCTTTTGACAACTGAAAAAGAGCGTAAGATCAAGATGGAGCAGCTTCGTCCCGTGTCCAAGCTGGAGAAGATTCTGTTCCCCATCATTGTAACCATCGTAGTCTGCCTGATCCTGCCTTCTACCGCTCCGTTAGTAGGTATGCTGATGTTAGGAAACCTGTTCCGTGAGAGTGGTGTGGTAAAGCAGCTGGCAGATACGGCAAGCAATGCCCTGATGTATATTGTAGTAATCCTGTTAGGAACTTCCGTAGGAGCAACTACCAGTGCAGAGGCATTCTTAAATGCCACAACGATCAAGATCGTTGTTTTGGGCCTGGTGGCATTTATCTTCGGAACCATCGGCGGCGTGCTCTTAGGAAAGCTTCTGTGCAAGCTGACAGGCGGAAAGATCAATCCGCTCATCGGTTCCGCAGGTGTGTCCGCAGTTCCTATGGCAGCCCGTGTATCCCAGAAGGTAGGATCTGAGGCAGATCCCACCAACTTCCTGCTGATGCATGCAATGGGACCAAACGTAGCCGGCGTTATCGGTACAGCAGTAGCAGCTGGTACGTTCATGGCTATTTTCGGCGTATAGGATACAGCAGTTTGTTTCACCCCGGAAGATCCAAGGCTTTGACGGGGACAGCCGCACAGCCCTGCCCGCAGACCGCGGTGCAGGAGGCGGCATATTGCACATGAGCGCCGGATAAAAGGCGCGAAATGCTATGACAAGGAGGAATTAAAATTATGGCAGAGACAGAAAAGAGGCCGGTAAAGATCGTCGAGACCGTTCTTCGTGACGCACATCAGTCTTTACTTGCGACCAGAATGTCCACAGAGCAGATGCTGCCTATCATTGATAAGATGGATAAGGTAGGCTACCATGCAGTAGAGTGCTGGGGAGGAGCTACCTTTGACTCCTGCCTTCGTTTCCTGAAGGAAGATCCATGGGAGAGATTGAGAAAGCTGAGAGACGGCTTTAAGAATACAAAGCTGCAGATGCTGTTCCGCGGACAGAACATTCTGGGATACAACCATTATGCAGATGATGTGGTAGAGTACTTTGTACAGAAATCCATTGCAAATGGTATTGACATTATCCGTATTTTTGACTGCCTTAACGATATCCGCAATCTGGAGACTGCTGTAAAGGCAACGAACAAGGAGAAGGGCCATGCCCAGATCGCTCTGTGCTACACTCTGGGAGATGCTTATACTCTGGATTACTGGAAGGATATTGCAAAGAGGATCGAGGATATGGGAGCTGACTCCCTGTGTATTAAGGACATGGCTGGACTTCTGACCCCTTATAAGGCAGCTGAATTAGTTCAGGCATTAAAAGAGGGAACCAGCCTTCCGATCGATCTGCACACTCACTACACCTCCGGTGTTGCTTCCATGACCTACTTAAAGGCAGTAGAGGCAGGCTGTGAGATCATTGACTGTGCTATGTCTCCTCTGGCTCTGGGAACCAGCCAGCCGGCTACCGAGGTGATGGTAGAAACCTTCCGCGGTACTCCATACGATACAGGATACGATCAGAACCTGTTGGCTGAGATCGCAGATTATTTCCAGCCGGTACGTGACGAGGCCTTAAAGAGCGGCCTGTTAAATCCGAAGGTGCTGGGTGTAAACATTAAGACATTACAGTATCAGGTTCCGGGCGGTATGCTTTCCAACCTGGTAAAACAGTTAAAGGATGCAGGACAGGAGGATAAGTACCGTGAGGTATTGGAGGAGATCCCAAGAGTCCGCAAGGATTTCGGAGAGCCCCCTCTTGTTACACCTTCTTCCCAGATCGTAGGAACTCAGGCGGTTATGAACGTGATCACCGGAGAGCGTTACAAGATGGTTCCAAAGGAATCCAAGAAGATCATGCTGGGCGAGTTTGGACAGACAGTAAAGCCATTTAACCCAGAGGTTCAGAAGAAGATCATCGGCGACGAGACTCCGATCACCTGCCGTCCGGCCGATCTGATCAAGCCTCAGCTTCCTCAGTTTGAGAAGGAATGTGCTCAGTGGAAACAGCAGGATGAGGATGTTCTCAGCTATGCCCTGTTCCCAACGGTAGCAAAGGAGTTCTTTGAGTACCGCGCTGCTCAGCAGACGAAGGTGGACAGTACTGTGGCTGACAAGGAGAATAAGGCTTATCCGGTGTAGGCGGAACCGTTGCCGGATAAAGGAAACTCAAAGATTTTTAACTTGCAATTTAACAGAATACGGCCTATAATAACCCTGGGGAGCTTGCATGACAGGCTGAGAGGATGGTGTTGCCATCGACCCATATACCTGATACGGATAATGCCGTCGTAGGAATCATAGGCCGATTGATTTTGGGAGACATTGTGCGTATACAGTGTCTCCCTTATTTTATGTAATATGTTGCAAAAGCGATCCGACGCAGGCGGAGAATCCTGCAAAAGCAGGATCCTTTTTCATATTATTTGGAAGGAGTGTGATAACGGCATCCGCGGTGAGTCCGCGGCGGACAGGGGGGAGCGCCCTATGTCTTGTATAACAGCGATGGGAAGCCGTGTTCCGGCGTGAGAGGAAACCAGTAAGTTTCGACCGGCCTTCCGGGTACTTTTGTACCCAGAACCTATATCTATGGGGGAAGCGACGCTGTTATTGCCGTTTCTCTACAAAATCCAAAGGAAGTGTCAAGATGAAAGCAAAAGCAACTACAAGAAAGATCGTATTGACCGCCATGCTGGGATGCATGGCATTTGTACTGAACACATTTGTCTATTTTCCTGCCATGGCTCCCTTCCAGCATTTTATTGATGTGCTGGCGGCTGTCTTTGTGGGGCCATGGTATGGCTTTGCCAGCGCCCTTCTCTGCGGAATCATGCGCATGATGTCAGGGCGTACTATCCAGGCTGTTACAGGCGCTGTTTTCGGGCCTATTCTTGGAGGTCTGATCTACCGGAAGACGAAAAATATATATCTTGTATTTGTGGGGGAAGTGATCGGAACCGGTATCTTCGGGGCTCTGGCCTCCTACCCCCTGATGAGATTGTTTTATGGACTGGACGTACAGCAGTGGTATTATTATGTTCCTTTCTATACTCCGTCGGCAGTAGTGGGAGCAGCGATGGGCGTTACCGTGCTGTTTGTTTTAAAGCGCAGCCATGTGCTGACGCCTATGCTGGACGAATTGAGGTGAAAGGTATGAAGGATCTGATAGATTATATCAAACCATTGAAACAGATACGTGAAAATAGTCCCCTTGTCCAGTGCATCACCAATTTTGTCACAGTCAATGACTGCGCGAATGTGATCCTGGCAGCAGGCGGTTCTCCCTCTATGTCTCAGGATATTCAGGAGGTAGAGGAATCAGTCAGCAGTGCGGATGCCCTGGTATGCAATATGGGGGCCATTGACCGGATCGATTCTATGATTTTAGCAGGAAAAAAGGCAAATGTCTTAGGAAAGCCGGTGGTTCTCGACCCTGTGGCGGCTGGAGGAACAAGGCTGCGCAGGGAGGCTGCCAGGCGTTTGTTAGAAGAAGTTCATTTTACAGCGATCCGGGGAAACGCCTCTGAGATCCGGTTCCTTGCTTCCTGCGGGGAAATAAGAGAGGGCTTTGGAAGCGGCGTTGATGTAAGCGTAAAGGATGCCATAACGGAAAAGAATCTTGCAGATTCCATAGAAATGGCAGCCGCTTTGGCTCGAAGAACCAAAACCGTGATTGCAGTTTCCGGTGTGATCGACCTTATTTCAGATGGAGGGCGTACCGTGATCCTTCGCAATGGCTGCCCTATGATGGCCAGGATTACGGGAAGCGGCTGTATGCTGACCGCCCTCATGGGCGCATTCTGCGGCGCGTGCGGGGAAGATTATTTCCATGGGGCTGTCTGCGCAATGGCAGTTATGGGGGTAGCCGGGGAGAAGGCGGAAGAAAGACGGTTAAAAAATGGGACGGGAAACGCCACATTTCGGACCGATCTGATTGACGCTGTGTTTAATATGACAGAAACACAATTGAAGGAGGGAATCCGATATGAAGTTTACCAGGGATGAGATCAGGCAGTCTATGCGGCTGTACGCGGTGACGGACCGCATGTGGCTGAAGCCAGGAGAAAGACTGGCAGAGGTCTGCAAAAATGTTTTAGAAAATGGAGCCACTTTTCTGCAGATACGGGAAAAAGATTTGGAGGCAGGTGCTTTTGAGGCGGAAGCCCAGGAGCTAAAGGCGCTGTGCGCCCAATATCATGTTCCCTTTGTGGTGAATGACAGCGTCGAGATCGCTGCTGCCATTGATGCGGACGGCGTCCATGTGGGTCAGTCTGATATTAAGGGACGGGATATCCGGGCCATGATCGGCGACGGGAAAATCCTTGGAATTTCTGCTGGAACCGTGGAGGAAGCCATTGCGGCAGAACAGGCAGGAGCCGATTATATTGGGGTTGGAGCAGTATTCGGGACAAGCACAAAAAAGGATGCCAGAAACCTTTCTGTGGAGGCACTTAGGGAGATCAGCGAACAGGTATCTATTCCTGTCGTTGCGATTGGAGGAATCAATGCCTCCAATGTGATGGAGCTTGCAGGAAGCCATGTGGACGGCATAGCGGTTGTGTCAGCAATCTTTGGGGCAGAGAATCCGGGAGAGGCGGCAAAAGAGCTTTTAAAGCTGGCGTCACAGATATGCGGCTGATATGGGAAAATAGGAATGGGCAGTTCATGGGAGAGGAGCAGATGGCAAAAGGATGAATAAAAAATTTGCGGTTTTTGATATGGACGGTACACTTGTAGATTCGATGGGGTATTGGAACCGCCTTTCCGTTGAGTTTCTGAGACGTAAAGGGGTATCCTCTGTGCCAGCGGATGTTCTTGAGGCAATCAAGCCCATGACTATGAGCGAATCAGCGGCTCTGTTTGTCCAGGTATTCTCGCTGGAAGATACGCCGGAGCGCATCGAAGAAGAGATGAACCATATGATGGATGAACATTACCATAGGGATATTCCGCTAAAAGAAGGAATAAGGGAATATTTGGAAGATCTTCATCAAAAGGGAGTGGCTATGTGCGTTGCGTCCGCCACGGCAGAGCCTCTTATGGAGGCCTGCCTGTCCCGGTTGGGCGTGCGCAGCTATTTTGAGTTTCTTCTGTCTTGTGAAACCGTTGGGGCGGGGAAAACCCAGCCGGATATTTATCTCGAGTCAGCAAGGCGGCTGGGGTGTGCCCCTCATGAAGCCGCGGTATATGAGGATGCCCTTTATGCGGCAAAAACCGCGAAGAAAGCCGGATTTTATGTGGTGGGCGTGTATGACGAGAGCGCCAGAAGCCATTGGAAAGACCTTGAGTGTCTTGCAGACGAAATGCTTTGCATCTGAAATGCCTGCAGCCGTAATGCTATCTTCCCCATTTTAAGGCAGCAGCTGCATCCAGCATGCCGCCGCAGAGTACCTTTCCAGTAAGGGAATCCATTTTTTTCGAGGAATCAAGGATCACATGTTTGATGTCCAGGAGAGAAAGCTCCGGGCGGGCCGTATAAAGCATGGCAGCCGTTCCGGTGACCATGGGCGCAGCCATGGAGGTTCCGCTCATAAAAGCGTAGGAATTTCCGGGAGTGAGGCCAAGGATAAAGGTTCCCGGTGCAGCAATATCTACGCTTACAGCACCAAAATTGGAGCTTTCATCTAATGTTCCGTTAAACATCAGATTTGCCACTGTGATCACATTGTCAAAGGGAAGGGAGGCAGGATATACAGGGGAAGCATCAATATCATATCCGATCTCATTGTCATCTCCGTTTCCTGCTGCCACAATAAAAAGCATCGGGGAATTTTGGATCACAGAACGGAAATCGTCGGTGCAGTTGCGTGAGCCAAAGCTGAGATTGCAGATCTGCGCTCCATTGGCCTGGGCGTATTGGATGGCAGCGATCACCTGCTCTGGGGAACCCTTCCCTTCGCCGCCGCCCAGGGCCTTGATGGGCATGATCTTTACATATTGGTTGTCGGCGATCCCAACAATGCCGCCGTCAGCCTTTCCGGCGGCAATCGTACCGGCAGCGTGAGTGCCGTGGACATCCTCCTGTCCGTCAAAGACCTGGTTGTTGTTATGACAGAAATTCCAGCCGTTTACATCGTCAATATATCCGTTTCCGTCATTATCGATCCCATCGTCCGGGATCTCATCCTCATTGACCCAGATCGAACCTGCCAGATCCGGGTGGGAGATGTCCACACCTGTATCAATGACTGCCACAGTAACAGGCCTCCGGCCTTCTATTTGAGACAGATCCTTCCAGGCGGGCTGGAGATTTATGTCGATGCCGGGAACTGCATTGATGGTGCTGTTTAAGATATTAGCCGGTTCCAGGGGAGGAATGGCGATGGCGTCCACCTTCCCCTCCTTATTGCGGTGTACATAGGACGGATCCAGGGAGTCAATATCCAGTTCCTGGATGATCTTTTGAGCCTGGCCGTCATTTTTTAAAGCCCACTGATAGGAAGCCTTATCGTCCTTGACAGACAGATTGTTGAGCCCCGGCCCGACGGCAAAGGGAACAAAATCTGCAGAGGAAGAGTCCGTTACAGCCCAAGGGGCCGGGACGGGCTCTTTCATTTTTGATAAAAATGGAAATTTAAGGGAAATAGCCAGAGGAATGGCAAGGGCTGCCAGTAAAATTCCTGAGGCTGTCATATACTTTTTCATGAATCCTGCTCCTTATACTATGTTTTCCTGCCACCTCCGCCGCTCAATCATGTAATTCCGTTAAAAGATAGGTGGTATGGCCGAACTGTTACAGTATATCACAGAATCCATGGCATAATATTGAAATTTTTATGAAATTTCCCTTTCATCCATCAATCTTTCATCAGTCAAGCTTCCAGATCTCCTTATTATATTGTGCAATGGTCCGGTCAGAGGAGAAGAATCCGGCTTTGCTGATGTTTTTAAGCATCTTCTGGGCCCAGGCGCTGCGGTTTTCATAGTCTGCATAGGCACGCTCCCTGGCCAGGCAGTATGATCCAAAATCAGGGAAGGTCATAAACCAATCTTTGTTTAACAGCTCCCGGTACAAACGGGTCAAGCTTTTCCTGGATCCCACTGCCAGCATTTCCGGTCCGATGATAAAGTCCACCGCCTCCCGGAGGATGGGATCCGCCTTGTAGTAATCACGGGAACAATAGCTTCCCTGGCGGTAACGCTCAATGACCGTATCGCTGGGATCGCCGAAAATATAAATATTGTCATCTCCCACTAACTCATGGATCTCCACATTGGCTCCGTCCTCCGTTCCAAGGGTTACGGCCCCGTTGAGCATGAATTTCATATTTCCCGTTCCGCTGGCTTCCTTAGAGGCAAGGGAGATCTGTTCTGAAATGTCGCAGGCGGGGATCAGCTTTTCCGCAAGGGTTACATTATAGTTTTCCACCATCACAACGTTGAGCCAGGGGCTTACCAGGGGATCGGAGGAGATGATCTCCTGCAGGCAGAGGATCAGATGGATAATATCTTTGGCAATGGTGTAGGCCGGAGCAGCCTTTGCGCCAAAGAGAACTGTGATAGGGGTGGTGGGCTTCTTTCCGCGGCGGATCTCCAGGTATTTGTGGATCAGGTACAGGGCATTCATCTGCTGCCGCTTGTATTCGTGGAGCCGTTTGATCTGAATGTCAAAAATGGACTGGGGATTTATGGAAATTCCTTGGGTTTCCATGAGAAAATCAGCCAGCTCTCTCTTTTTTTCGTCCTTTACCTCCAGCAGGTGGTGAAGGATTTTTAAATTTCCGGTGAATTTCCGGTCATCCAGCTGTTCCAGCTGGGACGCCTCCTTTTTAAAGCCATCACCGATCAGCTCCTGGATCAGGGAAGCCAGCTGGGGATTGGAGTGGAGCAGCCAGCGGCGGAAGGTGATGCCGTTTGTCTTATTGTTAAATTTCTCAGGATAAAGAGTATAAAAATGGTTCAGCTCGCTTTTTTTAAGGATTTCTGTGTGGAGGGCAGCTACGCCGTTGACGCTGAAGCCATAATGAATATCAATATGGGCCATGTGTACCCGGTCTTCTTTGTCAATAATGGCTGTCTTTGGATCGTCAAATTTCCGGCGCACCTTGTCGTCCAGGATTTCGATAATGGGGATCAGCTGGGGAACAGACTCCTTCAGGTAATCTAAGGGCCAGGTTTCCAGCGCCTCCGCCAGAATGGTATGATTGGTGTAGGCACAGGTTTTTGAGACTACGTCAATGGCCTCATCCATCTCCATAGAATGTTCTGTCACCAGAAGGCGGATCAGTTCCGGGATGACCATAGTGGGGTGGGTGTCGTTGATCTGGATGACAGCATAGTCGTAAAGGTCATAGAGGTCAGAGCCCTTTGAGAGGGCTTCGTCAAGGATCAGCCTGGCGGCGCTGCTGACCATAAAATACTGCTGGTAGATGCGCAGGATCTGACCTGCCCGGTCGCTGTCGTCCGGATAGAGAAAGAGAGTCAGATTCTTTTTGACATCGGTCTTGTCAAAGTCGATCCCCTCTGTTACCAGGCTTTCGTCCACGGTTTCCACATCAAACAGATGCAGCTTGTTGGTGCGGTTTTCATATCCCGTTACTTGAATGTCGTACATGCGGGAGGTGAGGGTAAACCCGCGGTAGGGGATGGTGTAGGTTACATCTGTTTTGGCGAGCCAGGAGGGCTGCTCCATCCAGGGATCCGGTTCCTCTTTCTGCAGGCAATGGGAAAAACGCTGATGGAAAAGGCCGAAATGATAGTTCAGGCCGATCCCATCCCCGTTTAATCCCAGGGTGGCGATGGAATCCAGAAAACAGGCGGCCAGCCGTCCAAGGCCTCCGTTTCCCAGGGAGGGCTCCGGCTCCATTTCCTCCAGAATCCCAAGCTCCTTTCCGTTTTGTGCGAGAAGCTCCTTAACCAGGTCATAGATCCCCAGATTGATCAGGTTATTGGATAAAAGCTTTCCTATGAGAAATTCAGCAGAAATGTAATAAAGCTTTTTCTTACCTCCCTTATCCTCCCTTTTTGCAGCCAGGTTTTGGGTGAGGGACAGGAGGGCGTGATACAATTGTTGGTCGCTGCACTGAGAGATTGGTTTTTGGCACAGCCCTGTGAGTGCGTTTTCTATTTCTTTCTTTGTCATGAGTATATTCCTTTCCGGTTCAACAGTACTTGAATCTTCATAGGGCAGACGTCCGCTGCTTCTTGTCCGTTTCAAACGGACAAGAAGATGGTTGGCTGAACGGTTGCTATTTTTCTGTAAATCTTAGGTTTCAGATAGACAGATGAAGAAACCATCGGATCCCATAAAGGGATTTGTATTTATTATAACCCATATTATAACAGAAAGGGAAGCAGGAAGATTGACAGAAAAACCCGAAAATACGAAAACCCGAAAACGCAAGGAAGGTTGTGTATGGCCTTGCTTATAGGATCTGTGCTATAATGGGAGAAGATATGGAAAGGGAAAATAAGATCAAAGGAGAACATCAATATGCGGGAGTGCGGTATGCTGCTTCCCATTGCCAGCCTGCCGTCCAGATACGGCATTGGCTCATTTTCCAGGGAGGCATATGAATTTATTGATATATTGAAGGAGGCGGGACAGAGTTATTGGCAGATCCTGCCCTTAGGGCCCACAGGATTTGGGGATTCCCCTTACCAGTCCTTTTCCGCCTTTGCAGGAAATCCCTATTTTATCGATCTGGAGCGATTGACAGAGGAGGGGATTCTCACCAAAGAAGAATGTCTTGAGGTGGATTTTGGAGAGGATCAGGGGGATATTGACTATAAAAAAATTTATGAGGGACGTTTCCCCCTTCTGAAAAAAGCGTACCAGAGGTGGAAAAAGAAACTGGGAACCGATCGGGAGGTTCATCAGCTGGCAGAACAGCTCTTGAGGGAGGAAACGAGAGAGTACTGTTTTTATATGGCGGTAAAGGACGCCTTTGGCTCCGGCAGCTGGGACACATGGGATCAGGACATCCGTATGAGACAGGAAAAGGCCCTGAAGCAGTATCGGAAAGAGCTGTCTAACGAGATCGGATATTACGAATTTCAGCAGATCAAGTTTGAGGAACAGTGGAAAGCCCTAAAAGAGTACGCACATGCAAAGGGGATCAGGATCATCGGCGATATTCCTATTTATGTAGCCTTTGACAGTGCGGACAGCTGGTCCAGGCCGGAGCTGTTCCAGTTAGATGAAAGGAATCTGCCAGTGGCGGTGGCAGGCTGCCCGCCGGATGCATTTTCTGCTACAGGGCAGCTGTGGGGCAATCCGCTGTATGATTGGGGATATCACAAAAAAACAGGGTATCAGTGGTGGATCCGGAGGATGGAGTACAGCCTGGAACTGTATGACGTGGTGCGGGTGGATCATTTTCGGGGATTTGAGTCCTACTATGCCATTCCCTATGGAGATAAGACTGCAGAAAAGGGACATTGGGAAAAAGGGCCGGATCTGGAATTGTTTTCCCAGCTGAAAAAACACAGGAGGGTGAAAAAGCTGCCCATCATAGCGGAGGATCTTGGGCTCCTTACCCCGCCTGTGAGAAAGCTTCTCAGGGCCTCCGGTTTTCCTGGTATGAAGGTGCTGGAATTTGCCTTTGACTCAGGGGAGGACAGCGACTATCTCCCTCACAAATATGGAAAAAATTGTGTGGTATATACGGGAACCCATGACAATGACACGGTAAAGGGGTGGTTCTCCTCTCTGAACCGCCATGACCGGGCCTTCCTCCTGGAATATCTGGACTGCCAGTATGGACGCCGCAAGGATATAAACTGGAGTATGATCCGGGCAGCTCTGTCCAGTCCGGCGGATCTGGCGGTGATCCCGGTTCAGGATTATCTGGGCCTGGGATCAGAGGCCAGGATTAATGAGCCATCCACAATAGGAAAAAATTGGAAGTGGAGAATGGAGCAGGAGGCATTTACGCCTGAGCTTATCGAGAAGTGCCGCCGCATGGCAGAAATTTACGGGAGGGCCAAACAGGCAGGGAAGAAATAGATAGGGAAGAAACAGATAGGGAAGAAACAGACAGGGAAGAAACAGACAGGGAAGAAACGGAATGTTAAACATTTCTTATAAAAATCTTATTCTTTCAACTCCTATTATTTTGTCTTATTTTCTGATAAAATGATAAGTAAGAGGAGGTGGAGGATATGATGAAACGGATTATGGTTACATGGTATTTATCTCTGTTCATGGGAGTATTCATGGCAGGTACAGCCCTGGCGGCGGAGCCTGGGTGGAAAAATGAAGACGGAGTCCTGAGATTTGTGGATAAGAATGGGAATTATGTCACAAAGGACTGGAGGACAAAAGACGGCGACTCCTATTATCTGGACGGCGATGGGGAAATCGTCAAAGACGCCTGGATCGATCAGACCTATTATGTAAATGAAAAGGGCGTTATGGTAAAAAACGACTGGGTCTACTCAGAGGGAAAAGAGGGAGAAAAGGCTGAGGGCTGGTATTACATGGGCCGGAATGGAAAATTTGCGGACGGCTGGAAAAATATTGGAGAGGGCCGTTACAATTTTGATCCCAAAGGGCGGATGCGTACTGGATGGTATTACGAAAAGGGAGAGACTTATTATTTTGGAGAGGAAGACGGAGCCATGCGGCGGGGCTGGCTGTGCCTGGAGTTTGATGAAGATAATCCCCCTAAGGAGGGAGAGATTGCCAAAGAATACAGGAAAGCCGGCGAGGATGCCAGGTGGTTTTTCTTCCAGAATAACGGAAAAGCGAAGAAGTCTCCCAAAGGGACTTATGAGCAGGAAAATATACATGGAAAAAAATATTACTTTGACCAGAACGGCGCCATGCTGACTGGATGGCAGCCCGTGCGGGAAAAGGCAGCAGAGAAGGATGCCTCAGGCGTAAGCCGTTTTGTGTATCTGGGTGGAGTCAATGACGGCGCTATGGTGAGAAAGCAGTGGAAGCAGCTGTCTGTTCATCCCTCTGACAGGGAAGAAGAAAAGCTGATCGCTGAAACAGGGCAGGACGGGCTTCCAAAGAAGGGCCAGAAGGAATGGTACTATTTTAAAAATAATGGTTCCCCTGCATACTTAGAGCAGGGAGCCGCCTCTATGGACGATGCGACGGTGGAGACAAAGAGCGGAAGCTATTTTGTCAATGAGTATGGATGCCGCAGAACAGGGTTAGTAAAGATTCTTTCAGGGGACAAGACTCTTACCGGCTACTTTGGCGCAAAAGGTTCAGACGGCCAGATGCAGGTGGGAAAGCAGACGGGGATCCAGGACGAGGACGGTCAGAAGCTTACATTCTATTTTAATACGGCAGGAGGAAATAAGGGCGCTGGCTACAGCGGAGAAAAGGACGGCTATCTGTATTACAACGGACTTTTGGTTACCGCGGATGGAGATTCCGATTATGAAGTGTACCAGGTGGAAAACCGCTATTACCTGGTGGACAGGCAGGGAAAAGTACAGACTCAGGAAAAGGCATATAAGGCAGACGGAGATTACGCTTACCGCATAGAGGGGCGGAATGTATACTATACCGATGATAGCGGAGCAAAGACAAAAGAGGCAGATGTTGGTTCTGCCCTCCCCGATTTTGCCTGCGAGCAGGTGTATGAGATGTAAAACTGCGGAAACACAGCAGATATTAAGTTTCTGCGGAAGTGATTTCGCGCTGTCAAGCGTTTTTGAAAATGTCCCGAAAAACTTTAAGTATTAGCCCCGACTTA
>CABQJX010000040.1 GCA_902464595.1 uncultured Lachnoclostridium sp.
TTTTCTCATGGATACCATGACCATGATGTTTATTCCGGCCACGGTAGGGATCATAGAATGCATAGACCAGGTAAAAGCCGTGCTGATCCCTTTTTTGATTATCATTGGTGTGTCCACTTTGCTGGTTATGGGAGTCACAGGGCGTATGGCCCAATGGGTTATGAGAAAACAGGAAGAGAAGGAGGAAAAATAGATGAGAGAGGGAATCCGGGAAGTGCTGGGGCAGACCCAGTATTTTGGGCTGGTGCTCAGCATTGGAGCCTATCTTTTTGCGTGCTGGCTGAAAAACAAGACAAAATTGGCTGTGCTGAACCCCCTTTTAGTGTCAGCGGCTCTGATCATTGCAGTCCTTTTTGGAATAGGAATGGATTACAGCTCATATAATAAGGGCGCGTCTTATCTCGGGTGGCTTTTAACTCCGGCTACCGTCTGCCTGGCTATTCCGCTGTACAAGCAGCTTCATTTATTAAAGAAGCATGGGGCGGCTGTGGCTGTGGGGATCACCTCCGGTGTGGTCACCAGTACAGTGAGTATTTTCCTCATGTGCAAGGTATTGGGGATGGCCCATGTCCACTATGTGACCCTTCTTCCTAAATCCATTACCACAGCGATCGGAATGGGGATCAGCGAGGAGGCAGGGGGGATTGTAACCCTGACTGTCATGAGTATCATTCTGACCGGAGTACTGGGAAATATGGTAGGGGAGACGGTATTAAAGGTATTAAAAATCTGTCATCCGGTGGCAAAGGGACTTGCCATGGGAACCAGTGCCCATGCGGTGGGGACAGCCAAAGCATTGGAGATGGGGGAGATCGAGGGGGCCATGAGCAGCTTATCCATTGCAGTGGCAGGTCTGATGACCGTAGTGGCAGTTCCCCTTGTAGCAAATTGGATCTGATCTTATGGTGAGATATAATAGAGAAACTCAAGAAATAATAGAAGGTCAAGAAATAATAGAAGAAAATAAAAAAATATAGAAAATATACAAAAAGGAGGTCGGCAGATGGGGAAGCGAAGTGAGGCGGAGGAGAAATATACATGGAGATTAGAGGATATGATCCCTGATGACCGGGAATGGGAAAAGCTGTTTGATGAAGTTTCTGGTGAAATAGAAGATTATGACAGTTTTCGAGGGCGTCTTCATGAGTCAGCAGACGGTCTTTTGGACTGTTTGAAGCTGGATGACCGGCTGTCACAGAAGATTGAGCGCCTTTATGTCTATGCCAGAATGCGCTCTGATGAGGACACAAGCGCAGCCAAATACCAGGATATGTTTTCCAGAGCCCAGACATTGTCTGTCCAGGCAGGGGAGAAAAGTTCCTTTATTGCCCCGGAGATCCTTTCCATGGACGAGAGACGGCTGGGGGAGCTTATGGAAGCTCCCAACGGAATCAGCCATTTTAAGCGCCTTTTGGAACAGCTTTTGACACGCCGGGCCCACACCCTTCCAAAGGAGCAGGAGGAGCTTTTAGCCCAGTCCCTGGACGCAACCCAGGGTGCAGGACAGATATTTACCATGTTTAACAATGCCGACATCCGTTTTCCAAAGATCCAGGATCACAGCGGAAAAACGGTGAGGCTCACCCACGGAAATTTTATTTCCTTCATGGAGGATCAGGACAGACGTGTGAGAAAGGATGCATTTTCAAGCCTTTACAGCGTCTATGAACAGTTTTCCAACACCCTGGCCGCCGCTTTCGCCTCCAATGTAAAGCAGGCTGTATTTTATGCAAGGGCCAGAAAGTATGCTTCCAGCCGGGAATATTATCTTTCCGGGAACGAAGTGCCGGAAGCAGTCTACGATCATCTAGTAGATGCCGTGAGAAGGAATCTTTCTAAGCTCCACCAGTATACGCGTGTCCGGAAAAAGGTATTGGGGGTTGAAAAACTTCACATGTATGACCTGTATGTTCCGCTGGTGGCAGAGGCAGACCGCCGTTATACCTATGAGGAGGCAAAGGAAATCGTGCTGGAGGGGCTTGCCCCTCTGGGAGAGGAATACGTCTCTCTCCTGAAGAAAGGGTTTGAGGAGCGCTGGGTAGACGTCTATGAAAATGAGGGGAAGCGGAGCGGGGCTTATTCCTGGGGGACTTACGGTGTTCATCCCTATGTGCTGCTGAACTTCCAGGGCACATTAAACGATGTCTTTACTCTGGCCCATGAAATGGGCCATGCCCTCCATACCTGGTATTCCAATGAAGCCCAGCCCTATACCTACGCAGGCTACCGGATTTTTGTGGCAGAGGTGGCCTCCACCTGCAACGAAGCTCTTTTAATCCGCCACCTTTTAGGAAAAGCAGGGACAAGCCAGGAACGGGCCTATCTGTTGAATCATTTTCTGGAAAGCTTCCGGGGGACGCTGTTCCGCCAGACTATGTTTGCAGAATTTGAAGCAATGGCCCATAAAAAGGCAGCCATGGGCACAGGCCTGACTGCCAAAGGACTTTATGAGGATTATTATAAACTGAACCAGGATTATTTTGGATCTGATATGACCGTTGACCGGGAAATCGGATATGAGTGGGAGCGCATCCCTCATTTTTATACGCCCTTTTATGTATACCAGTATGCCACCGGCTTTTCCGCAGCGGTGGCCATCAGCAGCCGGATCCTCAGAGGGGAGGAGGACGCCCTGGAGGGATACCGCCGGTTCCTTAAGGGAGGATGCTCCAAGGATCCCATCAGCCTTTTGAAGCTCTGCGGTGTGGATATGTCCGGCGGGGAGCCGGTGGAGGAAGCGCTTCGGGTATTCGGGGAGCTTTTGGACGAGTTTGAGAAAGCTGTCTCTTAGTTAGATCAGGAACCGGAAGGGCTGCATCACAAAGCCCACGATCTTCCAGGCCGCCTGCTTCCACAGGGGAACCGGAGCCACCGTCACATGGTCAGGAATGTAGTAAGAGCCGTCAGGAAGCAGCGTGCGGCAGTCTTTTTCGTAGGAAGCCATATGATCCTTTAATTGGGCGGTAAGGGCGGGACTTTCGATCACCAGCATAAGCTCTGTGTCCAGGTAGGTGCTGCGCAGGTCGAAATTGTAGGAGCCCACAGCGCACAGATCCTGATCGATGACAATGGATTTGCCGTGATAGGAGGTTCCGCCGTCATATTCCAGCACCTTGATGCCTGTTTCCAGAAATTTCTTTTTATGCAGGGGATAATCGCTGGAGGCAAAGAAGTTGTCGCCGTTTTCCACAGAGTTGATCATCATAGTCACAGGGATCTGGGATGCAGCCTCTTTCATCGTGTCATACATGAAATCGTTGAATACGGCATAAGGGGTGTGGACATTCACCTGTTCCTTCGCCTCTTTTATAAGCCGGGCCATGGTGCAGAACACAACCGGCTCTTTGCCGTAGATCCCTGTGGGATTGGATACCAGGGTGATCTTCCCAGCCGGGACGGTGGCTTTTTGGTAATAGCTAAGGGCAGGGGAGGGATCTGCTTCACAGAACAGTTCAGGATATTGGGAGGATAGGGTTTTGTAGCGTTCCTTTAAGAGGGAACAGGCCTCTGCCACTTTTTTCTTCTGTCCTTCCTTTGGGCTGTCGTGGAACAGCTGGCAGACATCCAGGTTCCATACACGGTTAAAATAGGATTCTACCTGATATAGGGAGCTTCCGGCGCTGTCCGGGGTTCCCTGTTTTTCATTGTAGATCAGCACCTCTCTGTCATGGCTGCGGGAGGCGGCAGGGTAGGAGCCGATAAAATAGTCAAAGGTATTGCGTCCACCCAGGATATAGCCAATATCGTCGGCGATCACGTATTTATCATGCATCCGCCCCTGGGTTTTCCAGGGAAGCAGGGGATTCATAGGATTGTAAATTTTAATTTGGATATTGGGATGGGTGGAGAGGGCGCGGAACATGGGACTGGGCTCCATGCGCACAAGACCGGAGAAGCCGTCCACCAGGATGCTTACCTTGACGCCCTGATCTGCCTTGTGGAGCATCAGGGCCATGAGATCCCTGGGGCTTTCGCCGTCCCGAAAGTCAAAGGTGGAAAGGATGATCCGCTCCTTTGCCATGCTCATGAGGCGCATCCGTTCGTCCCATGCGCTCTGGTTGGTCTCAAGGAGCATGGCCCGGTCCTGTCCCGGTTCTTCCTGGCGGAAGGAAGCGGACTCAATTGCCTTCTTCGTCTCAGGGGAAAGGGATTTCGGACGCCAGAAGGGGGCAGCAGCTCCCACGATGAGATAGAGGAGAAGAAAGCTTAGGATAAGGGGGACTGGGTGTTTCAGCAGAAAGGAAAGAAAAGAAAGGTGTTTGCGTCTCATAGATTTCAGCTCCTTTGCAGAGGGTGAGAACCGGTATAAGAGGAAAACGCAGTGGGAAAAGAGATTCCCAGCTGCGTTTTGTGGGTCATATAGGGATATATGAGGATGGATTAAAGAATATCAATATATTTTGGGGTATCCTCCACCTTAGGGGCATCCTTGGGAACCTGAAGGCGGAGCAGGCCATTTTCAAAACCAGCCTTAATGTCTTCCTGACGGATCTGCTCTCCTACAAAGAAGGTTCTCTTACAGGAACCTGTATAGCGTTCCTGGTGGATCAGCCGCCCATTGGTGTTGGGCTCCTGGGAGGAGGCAGCTTCAGCAGATACGGTAAGATAGCCGTCCTTTAACTCGGCCCGTATATTTTCTTTCTTAAAGCCTGCAAGCTCGATTTCCAGGATATAATATCCGTCCTTTTCCATAATATCGGTGCGCATCACAGGGAGCTTTCTTGGTTCCTCTGTTTTTTCCTGACTGTTTCCGAAAAACGGATCGCTGAAAAAATCGTCTAAATTTAAACTATATCCTCGTCTTGGCATGAACATGATATATATCCTCCTCGTCTGTGGAATCAAATCGTCTGTGTAAACGTTTTTTTACGCTTATGTCTGTATTATAACACGATTATTAGCACTGTCAATAGGTGAGTGCTAAAAGGATTATTAAAAAAATGTGAAAATGTCATTTACTTTAACGCAATAATGTGATATTGTGTTACCATAACAGATTAAAATGAGATGGAAACAGAGAAATGGAAGTGTGCAAAAGGATCAGAAAGGTTGTGGGAAATGGATGAGATTTTAAAAAGAGAGGAAAACAACATATTAAACCTGAGGCAGCTGTACGGACATTACGGATATGTCCATTACAAAATGAATAAATTCGAGGAATACGACCTGTATGTTGCCAACAAAGATTTCCTGGTCCACAACGATATTATAACATTTACGGATACAGACGGGAAGCTTCTGGCATTAAAGCCGGACGTGACCCTGTCCATTGTAAAAAATTATAAGGATGTGCCTGGAACGGTTCAAAAAGTATATTATAATGAGAATATATACCGCACTTCCAGAAATACAAAAGCATACAAGGAAATTATGCAGATGGGCCTTGAATGTATGGGGGATCTGGATCTGTACCAGATCAGCGAAGTCCTGATGCTGGCTGCAAAAAGCCTGGAGCTGCTAGGCGGCCGTTATATTCTGGATCTGTCCCATATGGGCGTGCTGAGAGGGTTGTTGGAAGCGCTGGATCTGGATCCCGGATCAGAAAAACAGCTTTTCTCTTTTCTGCGGGAAAAAAATTGTCATGGGATCAGGGAAATGGGATGCAAATTAGGGCTTTCGGATCCTTTGACGGAAAAGATCACTGCCCTGGCCTCCTCTTATGGCCCAATAAGCGAGATGTTGGAAATTTTGCGGTCTGTCTGCATGAATGAGACCATGGAGCAGGCGGCGAAAGAGCTGGAATGCATCAGCGGCCTCCTTGCCTCTCAGGGAATTTCGGATATTCACCTGGATTTCTCCATTGTGAATGATATGTCCTATTACAACGGGGTTTTGTTTCAGGGATACATTGCAGGAATCCCTTCCTGCGTATTATCCGGCGGCCAGTATGATATATTGATGAAAAAGATGGGGAAAAGCGCCGGTGCAGCCGGTTTTGCCGTCAATTTGGATCTTTTGGAAAAGCTGGATCCGATCCAGGAGCATTTTGATGTAGACCTCCTTTTGCTGTACGACTCCTCCTGCCCTCCTGAAAGATTGATGCAGGCTGTGAACACCTTTGTAAAAGAAGGAAAACGCGTCCAGGTTCAGAGGCAGATACCGGAGAAGCTGCGCTATCGAAGGCTTATAAAAGTGACGGAAGGAGGATGGATGGAACTTGAAGGAGATCATTAACATAGCCCTTCCGAAAGGAAGATTGGGGGAAAAGGTATACGATCTGTTTGAAGCCTCCGGTTATCCCTGCCCTTCGATCAAGGAGGACAGCCGGAAGCTGATCTTTGAAAATAGAGAAGCCGGTATCCGGTATTTCTGGGTAAAGCCCTCAGATGTCGCCATTTATGTGGAGCGGGGTGCGGCGGATATTGGAGTGGCGGGAAAGGATATTTTGCTGGAATATGGGCCGGATATTTATGAACTGCTGGATTTAAAGATAGGAAACTGCCGGATGGCTGTGGCAGGAAAAAAAGAATTTCGGGATGACACGGGAAAAACCTTACGGGTAGCGACTAAGTTTCCCCATATTGCAGGGGAATATTACAGCGGCCTTGGAAGGGATATTGATATTATCAAACTCCAGGGATCCATCGAGATCGCTCCCATTCTGGGGCTTTCCGATGTGATCGTAGATATTGTGGAAACAGGAACCACTCTGAGGGAAAATAATCTGGAGGTCATTGAGACTGTGGTTCCCATCAGCGCCCGGCTTATTTCCAATAAAGTCAGTTTTAAGTTCAAGCACCGGGAAATAGAGGCTATTGTAAGGAAAATGAAAGACACTATAGCAGAGAGATAAAAGAAAAAAGAGGGTTGATGGTATGATCAGGATTATGCAATACGGACAGGTGGCAAACAGCGAGATTTTTGCACGGGGCGGGGAGAGCGCTAAGGTAGAGGGCATTGTATCCGATATTATCGCCAATGTGAAGAAAAATGGGGATAGAGCTCTTTTTCAGTACTGTGAGCAGTTTGACCAGGCTAAATTGGACTGCCTGGAGGTGACAGAGAAAGAAATGGAGGATGCCCTTAAGCAGGTGGGGGAATCGTTTTTGGGAGTACTCCGGCGCTCAGCCGATCATATCAGAAAATTTCATGAGAAGCAGGTGAGAAACAGTTTTCTGATCAATGATACCCCCGGCGTAGTGATGGGACAAAAGGTTGTGCCCCTTGACAAAGTGGGGCTGTATGTGCCAGGGGGGACAGCGGCGTATCCTTCCTCTGTTTTGATGAACGGGATTCCGGCAAAGATCGCAGGGGTAAAGGAGATCATCATGGTTTCTCCGGCGAGAAATGGCGTGATCGATCCAGTGATCTTAGCAGCTGCAAGGATCGCGGGTATTGACCGCATCTTTAAGATCGGAGGAGCCCAGGCAGTGGCAGCCCTGGCCTTTGGAACAGAAAGTGTTCCCGGGGTAGATAAGATCGTGGGGCCGGGAAATGCCTTTGTTGCAGAGGCGAAGCGCCAGGTCTACGGAAAAGTGGCCATTGATATGATTGCAGGCCCCAGTGAAATTTTAGTCATTGCGGACAGTACCTGTGATCCCAGGTATGTAGCCGCTGACCTGCTGTCCCAGGCAGAACATGATAAGATGGCAAGCGCGGTATTGGTGACAGACAGCATGAGCCTGGCAGAAGCGGTGAGAGGCGAGCTGGAACGTCAGCTTCCCCTTCTTTCAAGGGAGGAGATCGCCCGCACATCCATTGACCAGAACGGTAAGATCATTGTAACAAAGGATCTGGAAAAGGCGGTTCAGATCGCCAACGAGATTGCGCCGGAGCACTTAGAGCTCTGTGTGGATCAGCCTTTTGACTATCTGGACCGGATCCGCCATGCAGGCTCCGTATTCTTAGGAAAGCATTGTCCTGAGGCATTGGGGGATTATTTTGCAGGGCCTAATCATACGCTGCCCACAGGAGGTACAGCCAGATTTTCCAGCCCCCTTTCTGTTGACGATTTTGTGAAGAAATATCAATACACCTATTTTACCCAGGAGGCACTGTCAAAGGTAGGGGAGGATGTGGCCTGTTTTGCCCAGCGGGAAGGCTTGTCCGCCCATGCAAGGAGCGTTACCATCCGAATGGAAGGGGAAGAAGCTGATGAGTAAGTTTTTAAATGGGAAATATAACAGCCTGAAAGTTTATACTCCGGGGGAGCAGCCTCGGGATAAGCGTTATATTAAATTAAACACCAACGAGTCCCCCTATCCCCCTTCAAAAGGAGTGATAAGGGCAGTCAGCCCCTCGGAGATTGAGAAGCTCCGCTTATATCCGGATCCGGAATGTACAGAGCTGAAGGAGAAGATAGCTGCCCTTTACGGTGTCAAGAGGGAAAATATCTATCTCTCCAACGGCTCAGACGACATCCTCTATTTTGCGTTCATGGCTTTTGGAGGAGAAGGCGGGCCGATACGCTTCCCTGAGATCAGCTATGGCTTCTATCAGGTATTTGCGGATCTTTTACATATCGATTGCCTGAGGATACCTTTAAGGGAGGATTTTACCATTGACTGCCAGGATTACTGCGGCGGTGATGGAATGGTGGTGATTGCGAATCCTAATGCGCCCACAGGCCTGGCGCTGACCAGGGAGGAGATCTGCCCTATCCTGGATTCCAACCGAAACAGGGTAGTCCTCATCGATGAGGCATATATTGATTTTGGCGGTCAGTCCTGTGTCCCTTTGACCGCAGAGTACGACAACCTTCTGGTGGTTCAGACCTTTTCCAAATCCCGTTCCATGGCCGGAGCCAGGCTGGGGTTTGCCATCGCAGACAAGGGCCTGATCGAGGACCTGAACCGGATCAAATATTCCACCAACCCCTATAATATCAATCGGCTGACCATGGCAGCGGCCCAGGCAGCAGTGGAGGAAAATGAGTATTATATAGAAAAGTGCAGGGAGATCCAAAAAACCCGCCAATATACCCAGGAACAGCTGGAAAGCCTGGATTTTGAGGTTATTCCTTCCCTGGCTAATTTCGTATTTGCAAAAAGCAGAAGGATAGGGGGAGAAAACCTGTATTTGCAGCTGAAGGAGCGGGGCGTACTGGTACGTCATTTTCAAACCGAAAAGATAAAGGACTATAACAGAATCACCATCGGGACAAAAGAGGAGATGGATATTTTGCTGGATAAGATAAGGGAGATATTAAAGGAACAGGAAAGGGGGAAAGGCAATGCGGGCCAGTGAGATCAACAGAAAGACGTCAGAGACAGAAATTTCCCTTAAACTGAATTTAGATGGAAAGGGTATAAGCCGCATAGATACGGGTATGGGATTCCTGGATCATATGCTTACATTATTTTCACGCCATGGAGGCTTTGATCTGGATATTCAGTGTGATGGGGATTTAACGGTGGACGGCCATCACAGCACAGAGGATATTGGCATCTGTCTGGGAAGGGCATTTTCAGAAGCCCTGGGAACCATGGCTGGGATCCGGCGGTATGCCCACGTCCTTCTCCCTATGGACGAGGCGCTGATCCTCTGTGCCTTAGATATTTCCGGGAGGGGGTATCTGGGTTATGAACTCACAATCCCTGCAAAAAAAGTGGGAACCTTTGATACAGAGCTGGTGGAAGAATTTTTCCTGGCCTTTGTACGCAATGCCAATATGACCCTTCATATCAGGCAGCTGTCAGGGAGCAACTCTCATCATATTATCGAGGGGGCTTTTAAGGCCTTTGGACGTGTGTTAAAAGAAGGGGTGTCCATAGATCCCGCTTTAGAGGGGGAGATCCCTTCCACGAAAGGAGTGCTGTGATGATCGCGATTGTGGACTATGGGGTGGGAAACTTATTTTCCCTGCAGAGCTCCCTTCAGTGGCTGGGGGCAGAGACGGTTGTCAGCGGTGATCCCAGGATCCTTTGCCAGGCAGATAAGCTGATCCTTCCAGGAGTGGGGGCTTTTGGAGATGCGGCGGATAAGCTGCGCAGAGGAAATCTGGATCAGGTTCTTATTGAGGAGGCCAAAAAAGGAAAACCTCTTATGGGAATCTGCCTGGGGATGCAGCTTTTATTTGAAGAAGGATATGAATATGGACGCCATAAAGGGCTGGGGCTGATCCCTGGCAGGGTGGTCTCCATGAAAGGAGTGGTTCCTGAGGATTATAAGATCCCCCATATTGGATGGAATGGTCTTATTTTCCCCAAAGGGAGGGAAAAGCATCCTATCTTTTGTTCCGTCAAGGAAGGGGACTGCGTGTATTTTGTACATTCTTTCTTTGCAGAGGACTGCGAGGAGGATACCATCGCCTCAGTGGAATACGGAGCGGTTCTGACTGCCGCTGTGTCCAAAGATAATGTATGCGGCTGTCAGTTCCATCCGGAAAAGAGCGGCCAGGTGGGATTATCCATTTTAAAGGCATTCTGCCAATGGGGCAAAAATATAAGTTAGAAACAGAGACAAAAACATAAGTACAGAAACAGAATAGGAGAAAGCATATGAAATTATTTCCCGCTATCGATCTGTATCAGGGGAGTGCGGTGCGGCTCTACAAAGGAGATTATGACCAGATGACGGTTTACAGCCGGACACCCTGCAAGGTGGCAGCCTTTTTTGAAGAAAAGGGCGCTTCCTGTCTTCACTTAGTGGATCTGGAGGGAGCCAGGTCGGGGGATACCCCCAATCTTCCAGCGGTAAAAGAGATCCTTTCTAAGACACGGCTGTATACGGAGTTAGGGGGAGGGATCCGGAGCCTGAATACCATCGACAAGTATCTGTCTATCGGTGTAAACCGGGTGATCTTAGGCACTGCTGCCATTACAGAGCCAGGTTTTGTGGCGTCGGCAGTGAAAGCCTTTGGGCCGGAGGCCATTGCCGTTGGAGTGGACATAAAAGATGGAAAAGCGGCCATCAAGGGCTGGACAGAGGTAACGGACATCAGCTGTGACGATTTTTGCCTGCAGATGGAGAATCTGGGTGTGAAGACGGTGATCTGTACGGATATTTCCAGGGACGGGGCAATGAAAGGGACGAACAGGAGCCTGTATGAGCATTTATCCCGCAAATTTAAGCTGGACATCATTGCTTCCGGCGGAGTTTCCAATCTGAGGGATATTGAGGCATTGGCAGCTATGAAGATTTCGGGAGCCATTTTAGGAAAGGCCTTATATACAGGGGCGGTTGACCTGGGGGAAGCGCTCCTTGCAGCCGAGCAGGAGGAGGAAGCGTCTAGCCGCTCATAGACGGGAAAGGAGTTTCGAGTATGATAACAAAAAGAATTATCCCCTGTTTGGATGTGCGGGATGGACGGGTGGTAAAGGGAGTCAATTTTTCCAATCTGTCTGACGTATCCTCACCCGTAAGATTAGCAGAATATTATTCCAGCCACGGCGCAGATGAGCTGGTATTTTACGATATTACAGCCTCTGCGCAGGGGCGGACCCTGTTTACGGACATTCTCAAGGAGGTTGCCCGCACCATATTTATCCCTCTTACCGTAGGGGGAGGGATCAATACAGTGGATGATTTCGAACGTGTGTTAAAATGTGGGGCAGATAAGGTCAGCGTCAATTCCGGCGCGATCAAAAATCCCTCCCTTATTTTGGAGGCAGCGAAAAAATATGGGGATCAGTGCGTGGTTCTCTCTGTGGATGCGAAGCGGGAGGATGGGCATTACTGTGTCTTTGCCAAAGGAGGACGGGAAAATACAGGGATGGACGCTTTGGAATGGATCAAAAAGGGGATCTCCATGGGAGCTGGGGAGGTGGTTTTAAACAGCATTGACACAGACGGGGTGAAAGGCGGCTTTGATCTGGAAATGCTGGAGGCAGTCTGTGAAATTTCCACCGTACCTGTGATCGCTTCCGGAGGGGCCGGTTCCATCGAGGATTTTATCCATCTGTTCCAGACACTGCCGAAAGTGGACGCCGGCCTGGCAGCCTCTATCTTCCATTTTGGGCAGGTAGAGATCCCCGATCTGAAGGCCCGCTTAAGGGAACATGGAATCATTGTAAGATAAACATAAAAGGAGAGTCGCATATGGTATCCATTGATCAGCTGAAATTTGACAGCTCTGGATTAATTCCTGCAATTGTAGTAGACTATGAGACAAAGAAGGTTCTCACACTGGCTTATATGAATGAGGAAAGCCTTAAAATTTCCATGGAGAGGGGCCTGACCTGTTTTTGGAGCCGTTCCCGCCAGGAATTATGGCTGAAGGGAGAGACTTCCGGAAATTACCAGCATATTTACAGCATCACGGCTGACTGCGATAGGGACGCGCTGGTGGTGACAGTGATGAAGGACGGCCCAGCCTGCCATCTGGGAACCGATTCCTGCTTCCAGGATCTGGTGTATTTGAATCCTCAGAATGCAGGCTTTACCATGGAAGGGCTGATGGATCTTATAAGGGGACGCAAAACAGAGAAAAAAGAGGGATCCTACACCACCTATCTGTTTGAAAAGGGAATGGATAAAATTTTGAAAAAAGTGGGTGAGGAGTCCACAGAGGTGATCATTGCGGCAAAAGGGAATGACAGGAAAGAGACCATTTATGAGATTTCTGATCTGGCCTACCACGTTATGGTATTGATGATCGAGATGGGCATTTCTCTTGAGGATATATACAGAGAGCTTGCAGGCCGCCATGTGATCGATCATAAAGTGAAACAGGAGAAAATGACCACATGATGAAAAAAAGCGCTTGGAAGGCCAATCTGCACACACATACCTCCTTTTGCGACGGAAAAAACTCACCGGAGGAAATGGTCCGGTCCGCGGTTGAAAAAGGATTTGACGTGCTGGGATTTTCCGGCCACAGCTATACCCCCTTTGACGAGACATACTGCATGAGTTTGGAAAATACCAGGCGGTATCAGGAGGAGGTTCGCAGGCTGGCTGAAACATACAGGGATCAGATCCGTATATTCTGCGGGATTGAACAGGATATTTATTCCGATCAGCCCACAGAGCCTTATGATTATGTGATCGGTTCCGTCCATGCAGTCTACAGGGAAGATGGAAGGAGCGGACGGTATATCTACGTGGACTCGGATCTTGCTGCCTTAAAGGAGGCTGTGTCTGAACTCTATGGCGGGGATTATCTGGCGTTGGCAGAGGATTACTTTTCCATTGTTTCCCAAGTGGTGCACAAGACTGGCTGCCAGATCGTAGGGCATTTTGATCTCCTCACAAAATTTAATGAACAGGAGCACCTTTTTGATGAGAGCCATCCCAGATATAAGGAGGCAGTCCATCAGGCCTTATCAAAATTACTTCAGGCAGATCCCATATTTGAGATCAATACAGGAGCGATGGCCAGGGGATACCGGACATCTCCCTATCCGTCGCCTTCTATTTTGCGGAGCATATATCAGGCAGGCGGGCGTATCACCATAAACAGCGACAGCCACAGTGCTTCTTCTCTGGATTTTGGATTTGAGGCGGCCAGGGAGGCCGCACGATCCTGTGGATTTTCTGTTTTTTGGACCATGGATGAACATGGGAAATTTGCAGAACAGCCCCTTTAATAGGATCGCAGTCAGAGCAGCCGGAGCAATGTGGTCAGCAGATGCAGCAAACGCAGGACTTTCAAGGTAGTTGTAATTATTCTGATTTATTAGTATAATATCCTATAAGCTTTTACAGTGTGAGGGAAGGGTTTCCGTAAAGCAGTAAAAGAAAAAACATTGATAAAAATGCAAAAGGAGACTGGATAAGATGAATGATGACAATTACGTAGAGTGGCTTGTAAAGAGAAAGGATCCCGTCTATGCGCTGCCAGTGAAGATACTTATGGCGGTTCTCTGCGCCGTGTGCGCATTTTTGGCCATACAGACAGTTTTTGGAGTGCTGTTTTTGATCGCGGCAGGCGTCGGCTCTTATTTTGTATTTTTGAACCTGAGCGTAGAGTATGAATATCTGTTTGCAGAGGGCGGACTGTCCGTGGACCGGATCATGGGAAAGGCCAGGAGAAAACGGGTATTTGATTGTGAGAAGGAGGATGTCCAGGCTGTGGCCCCGGCAGATTCCTTTGTGTTAAAGGAATATGAAAGACAGGAAATGAAAGTGAAGGATTATTCCTCCGGCGTCGCGGGAGCTAAGGTGTACGCCCTGATCTACCAAAAAGGCGGGGAGAACTGCAAGGTCTTGTTTGAGCCCAACGAGAGGATGACAGCAGCTATGCGCAGGGCCTATCCGAGAAAATTTACTGCGTGATCTCAGGTCTTTGGATCTTTTGTGAGCCAGCCATTCTATTAGGCTGGCTCATAGTGCCTTATTAGTAAATTCAATGAACCGATTCCTGATTTTTGATTTGACAAGGAAGGTAAAATTTGCTAGTATAAGATACTAACAAGCGCCGGAAGACCGGCATTCACGACTTCCATATTCTAACAAAACATATCAATCAAAATACGCAGAAAGTGAGGAACTAAATATGGGCACAATTATCGGCGAAGGTATAACCTTTGATGATGTACTTCTTGTACCGTCCTATTCAGAAGTGATCCCAAATCAGGTAGACCTGACCACCTATCTGACCAAAAAGATCAAATTAAACATTCCACTGATGAGTGCAGGTATGGATACCGTTACGGAGCACCGCATGGCCATTGCTATGGCGAGACAGGGCGGTATCGGTATTATCCATAAGAATATGTCCATTGAGGCCCAGGCAGAGGAAGTAGACCGTGTGAAGCGTTCTGAGAACGGCGTTATCACAGATCCATTTTTCCTCTCACCGGATCACACATTAAAGGATGCCAATGACCTGATGGCAAAGTTCCGCATTTCCGGAGTTCCGATCACTGAGGGAAAGAAGTTAGTGGGAATCATCACCAACCGTGACCTGAAGTTTGAGGAAGACTTCAGCCGCCCCATCAAGGAGTGCATGACCAGCCAGAATCTGGTGACAGCTCAGGAGGGCGTAACGTTAAAGGAGGCAAAGGCGATCCTGGCAAAGGCCAGAGTGGAGAAGCTTCCGATCGTGGACAAGGATTTCAACTTAAAGGGTCTCATCACCATTAAGGATATTGAAAAGCAGATCAAATACCCTCTGTCTGCCAAGGACGCACAGGGCCGTCTGCTCTGCGGCGCGGCAGTAGGCATCACCGCCAATGTATTGGAGCGTGTGGAGGCATTGGTGAAGGCGAAGGTGGATGTAGTGGTTCTGGATTCCGCTCATGGCCATTCCGCTAATGTAATCCGCTGCGTGAAGATGATCAAGGAAGCATACCCGGATCTTCAGGTCATTGCCGGAAATGTGGCAACTGCAGATGCAGCCAGGGATCTGATCGAGGCGGGAGCAGATTCCGTTAAGGTGGGAATCGGGCCTGGTTCTATCTGTACGACCCGTGTGGTAGCTGGAATCGGCGTTCCCCAGATCACAGCAGTTATGGATTGTTACCGTGTGGCTAAGGAATACGGAGTCCCGATCATTGCAGATGGCGGCATCAAATATTCCGGCGACGTGACAAAGGCAATCGCAGCAGGCGGAAGCGTCTGCATGATGGGAAGCATCTTTGCAGGCTGCGATGAGAGCCCGGGTACATTCGAGCTGTATCAGGGACGTAAATACAAGGTTTACCGCGGTATGGGCTCCATTGCCGCTATGGAGAACGGAAGCAAGGACCGCTATTTCCAGACGGATGCGAAGAAGCTGGTTCCAGAAGGCGTGGAGGGCCGTGTGGCTTATAAGGGAATGGTAGAGGATACCGTATTCCAGCTTTTAGGCGGTCTGCGTGCCGGCATGGGTTACTGCGGAGCAAAGGACATCGTTACCCTTCAGGAGACAGGACGTTTTGTGAAGATTTCTGCCGCTTCCTTAAAGGAAAGCCATCCTCACGATATTCACATTACAAAAGAGGCTCCTAACTATTCCATTGAGGAATAAATAAAAAATAGGAAAGAAGCAGACAAGCTTTCGGCTGCTAATATTTGAGAAAAGTCGTTACTGAGTCAGAAAAGGCTGAATCAGTAACGGCTTTTTAAGTTAACAATTGTCGATAAACCTGTATCGTGATATAATCTTGGTAATTATAGATGAAATATTGATTTTCAGAACAGTTAAGGTAGGAGGTAGATGAAAATGGCTTTTGATGCTCAACAGAAAAAAGTTAATGATGTTCTTTCTGGAGATGTCAAGTATGTCATTCCAAGGTATCAGCGCAAATATGTATGGCAAGAAAAGCAGTGGAGAGAACTTTTTGATGATATTAAATACTGTCTTGATGTTGCAAATGAGTATAAAGAAAAGGACTCGGAAGTTGAATGGACTCATTTTTTGGGAAGTTTTGTTTTTGAACGCAAAGTTAAAGATTTAATCGTGATTGATGGTCAACAGCGTTTAACAACCATCACTCTTATGTTATGTGCGATATGTACGCTTTTTAATGAATTAGGAGAAGAAGCTCGCTTTCGCGGAGTAACAAAATATATTATTGGTACAGATGACATGGGAGCAGATTATGTACGGGTTGATAATCAAGACTTAAATAATTTTCAATTTATTGTTGCAGAATCCACAGAATATAATAGCTTACAATCTAAATCCAATTTGTTTTCTGGAGTGTATTTAGAAAATTCACCACAAGACAATGTTAATGTAAAGCAATGCTTTTTCTTTTTCTATAATCAGTTTCAAGAGTTGATTTCTCTCAGTAAAGATCCTGCGGTTGAATTAGGAAATATCAAAGATAAGATTATGGGATTAGATGTTATAGATATCCGTGCTTCAAATCAGCAAGAAAGCTATAATATTTTTGAAATCTTAAATGCTCGCGGTGTTGATTTAAAACAGCATGAACTGATAAAAAATTACATTTTCAAGTATATTCATCCTCGTGCCAAGATTGATACAGCTAAAATAAAATGGGATTCTATGGAAGCTAAATTATATATAAACAGGCGGTCGACCTTAGATAACTTTTTCACACACTATGTCTCACACCGATTTGAAAAACCGAGCAAAGATAATACAGAATTTCGAATCGTGAAGCAGTTTTGTGATCGTCAACATATGGGGGATTTTTTAGATGATCTGTATGAAAAAGCATCTTTTTATCGGATGTTTTATTTTCCGGATGAATGTGATAATCCGATAATCAAAGAATCATTACAATTCTTTTTAAATAATAATCATCGGCAATTCCGTCCGCTATTCCTTTCTGTGATTTCCGCATACAAGCGTCAAAAAATTACAGAATAATGAAGCGGAAAAGTTTTTTGTTTTTATTCGGAACTTTTATCTTGGATATGGTGTTGTGTGTAACGGTAAGTCAAATACCATAGAAGATATGGTATATCAATATGCGCGTAAAATTGAAAATGAGGATGCTATCACTGCTTTAAATGAATTAAAATCAAAACTATACCAGTATTACCCGGATTACAATACATTTGAATCTAATTTCATACTTTTAGGATGGTCACACCGGGCAAAAAGTTATAAGACCTCAAGTCGAAAAAAAGAAGTTCAATACCTCCTTTCTGGAATCGAAGAACATTATTTAGCGTCCAATCAGGAATTAACTGTTCACAAATTTTCTATCGAACATATAGCAAACGATGATGGATCAGATAATCATTGTATGATTGGAAATCTACTCATGCTTGCAGAGCCAATAAATGGTGGTGCTGCTGATAAAACCTATATCGAAAAGATTCCATATTATAAGCGGTCAAATTTTATTTCGACACAAAAATTTGTAGAACATTATGGGTCATTAGTAGATTGGCCAGATAGCAATATAATCAATCGAGGGAAGCATATGGCAAAACTTGCATATGATAGAATTTGGAAATTATAATTCCTACACATTTTAAGTTGTAATTATAAGGATATGAATATCAAGATATTCCAACAGTCTATCATACTATAAGAGCCTTATGGTATCGGTCTTTTTTCTATCTAAACACACAGGTACAATTGCTATAATATCGTCAGGTCGAGCAGATTTTTACTTACGTCCTCTTGTTTACCATACAGCAAAGCTAAAGGAAGCCGTTTCAAAGGAGCAAAGTGTTTATCTTGACCTTTGACGGTTTGTTCTGGTTGATATGGTATAAAAAGTTGACAGCTTATTTTTAATTGACAATATGATCAACCTGCTGGGAGACAATTATATTGTGGAACGGCAAAGAAAAGGAGAAACAATGGCAGAGAAAAGCAGACTGACGACTCTGTGCTATATTGAGCGGGAGGGAGCATACCTGATGCTTCACAGAGTCAGCAAAAAGAAGGATGTAAATAAGGACAAATGGATTGGGGTAGGAGGCCATTTTGAGGAAAATGAGAGCCCGGAGGAATGCCTTTTGCGGGAGGTAAAGGAGGAGACAGGGCTGACGCTCACCTCCTGGAATTTTCGGGGACTTGTCACCTTCCAGGCAGAGGGATGGGATACAGAATACATGTGCCTGTATACAGCAGATCAGTATGAAGGGGAGATGATCTCCTGCGATGAGGGGACGTTAGAATGGGTAAAAAAGGAGGATGTGATGTCCTTAAATCTCTGGGAAGGGGATAAGATCTTTTTCAGGCTGTTAAATGAAAATGCCCCTTTCTTCTCCTTAAAGCTGGCCTACCGGGGCGACGAGCTGATAGAGGCAGTTCTGGATGGAAAAAAGCTGAAATAAACAAAAAGGTCAGGCAGCAGGCAGTGTAAAGAAAAAATTCAGATATTGTAAACTTATTGTCAGAAATACCCATTCTTTACAATAGGGAAACATGGTATAATAACGAGAAAAGCGTATATCAGGAAGTTACAGGAGAAAAATATAATGAAGTTAAACAAATGGAGATCCTTTTTAAGTATATGCACGGCCTGTTCCTTTCTGCTGTCTGTACCGGCAGCAGCCAGCCAGGATAAGATCGTTCCCTTAGGCGAAAGCCAGACAAGCGCTCCTTCCCAGGAGGCTGTTATTTCCCAATCAGGCCCCGCTTCTGATGACGGAGGCATCAGCGCGCCATCTGCCTCCAGCCCGTCTGTTTCTGAGCCATCATCGGGGCCGTCAGCCTCCGGATCCTCTGCTCCAGGGCCGTCTGACAACCCAGGAAATGGGACTGCAGGAACGTCGGCAGGGGCTTTCCACCAGTCTCTGGCAGCTTCTGTTCCAAAGCCTCAGATTGCTTCAGAAGGGGCAGCTTTGTTGGACGGAGGGACAGGAACCCTTCTGTTTTCCAAAAATGGGGACAAGCAGTTTTACCCAGCCAGCATTACGAAGCTGATGACCGCTCTTTTGGTGGCAGAAAACTGCAGTCTGGACGATAAGGTTACTTTTTCTGCCACAGCCACTACCAACCTGGAATCCGGTGCTGTATCGATCAATATGACAGCAGGAGATGTGATGACGGTGCGCCAGTGCCTGTACGCCCTGCTGCTAAAATCTGCCAACGAAGTGGGAAATGCCCTGGCAGAGCATGTGGCTGGAAGCAACGCTAAATTTGCGGAGATGATGAATGCCAAGGCAGCCTCTTTGGGGTGTACAAATACACATTTTACCAATCCTCACGGGCTGAATGATCCCAACCACTATACGACGCCGAATGATATGGCTCTCATCGCCAGGGCAGCCTTTCAGAACGATGTGGTGAAAACCGTGGCCTCCACACGCAGCTATAGCCTGCCTGCTACCATCAAGAACCCTTCCGGCCTTACCGTTACCATGGGACATAAGATGTTAAATCCCAACGATTCCAGATACTATGAAGGCGTGATCGGAGGAAAGACCGGGTATACCTCCAAAGCGGGAAATACGCTGGTGACGGCGGCAGAGCGCGACGACGTCCGTCTGATCGCAGTGGTCATGAAAAGTAAATCCACCCATTACACAGATACAAAAGCCCTTTTTGATTACGGATATGCCCTTGTAAAGGCAGGGGCTCTGACATCGGGAAGCGGCAGCCAGAAGGCCGGAGAAAATGCAGCGTCCGGCACAGAGGGGAATGGAACGGTTAATAGAGGAGATTCGGCTCAGGGTCCAGGGACTTCCTCATCGAGAGGATGGGTTCAGGCCGCTGATGGTTGGAACTATATAAAGGAGAATGGAGCGAAAGCTTCCGGCGAGTGGGTTAAAGAGGAGGGCATATATTACTGGATCGATGATAACAGCTATATGGCAAAGGGCTGGCGTCAAATCGGAGACAAATGGTATTACCTGCGTTCCAATGGAGCCATGGCGAAAAATCAGTGGCAGAAGGTGGAGGAGAATGGCCAGTGGTTTTATTTGGGAAATGATGGAGCTATGCTGGTGAACACCACCACGCCTGATGGATGCAGAGTGGGGAGTGACGGAGCCTGGATCCAGTAAATAGATACAAGTCAGGAGAGTGTCGCAAAATGCGGGAATCCTACCAATGATAGTACTTTGATCATTATATAGCGTACTATATTTGGTAGAAAAATCCTATTTTGCGGCACTCTCTTGTTTTTTATTTCGGCTCTATGTCAAGTTTTGGGGTGGGATTCTTAGGAATCCCGCCCCGTTACTGTGTTTGGAGCCTTTTTTATGTTTTTAAGTTCTAGTCTTATATTA
>CABQJX010000041.1 GCA_902464595.1 uncultured Lachnoclostridium sp.
TTGATCCCCTCTACTTCCGGATGATCGGCACTTCCAATGACCACCACTGCGTCCCCTGCGGCTGACCGCTCCGCTACAATGCGGTGGATCTTCTTCACAAAGGGGCAGGTGGCATCTACCACCGTTACCTGGCGCTCTTCTAATATCTCATAAATCCTGCGGCTGACGCCATGGGAACGGATCACCACCGTCCCCTCTCCCACAGGAAGCCTTCTCAGATCTTCCTCTGTTTCCAAGACTACAACGCCCTGATCTGCAAGATCCTTTACCACTTCCTCATTGTGGATAATCGGGCCATAGGTATAAATAGGCCCTCTGGCTTCCCCCTTTTTCAGCGCCTCGATCTGTTCATAGACCCGGTTGACCGCTCTCTCCACTCCGAAACAAAAACCCGCCGTCTTTGCCACAGTAACGCTGCGCCCGGTCATGACCTGTATCCCCGCTCTGCTGCGATGCGGATAATAGCCTCCACTACCTGCTCAATGGACATGTGGGTGGTGTCAAGAAGGACTGCATCCTCCGCCTGTTTTAAGGGTGAATGCTCCCGGTGCATATCTCGGTAATCCCGATCCTCAATATCCTTTTCGATCTCTTTCTGATCACAGGGGATCCCTTTCTCCTCCAGCTCTAAGAACCTTCTCCTGGCCCGTTCCTGAACAGAGGCGGTAAGGTAGATCTTAGCCGGCGCATTGGGAAGGACGCAGGTTCCTATATCCCTGCCGTCCATGATCACATTCTCCCTGGCTGCCAGCTGTCTCTGAAGCTCCACCAGCTTTTCTCTCACCGGTGCATGCACGGAAGTAGAAGATGCAGCACGGCCCACTTCCTCCGCCCGGATCTGTCCGGTCACGTCCTCGCCGTTTAAGATCACCTTCTGAAGGCCATCCTCATAGCAAAGCTCCACCTCGATCTGCGGACAGGCAGCTTTGATCGCTGCCTCGTCCCCTTCAATGCCCTGTCTTAGAAAATACAGCGCCATGGCCCGGTACATGGCTCCTGTGTCCACATACACAAACCCCAGCTTTTTCGCAGCCAGCTTGGCGATCGTACTCTTTCCTGCCCCTGCCGGCCCATCAATTGCAATATTAAAATGTCCCATGTTTTCGTCTCCTGTCCTGTTTCGCTCCGGAACAAAGAACGGCCCTTTCCCAGTCTGCCTACCGCTTTCCTGTCATTGGGCTATTAGACGCCTGCCGCCGGACAATAGACTGTCTGCCGTCAGCCTACTTTGTCTGCTCCTCAACCGTCTCGACCGCCTTTTTCAGCGCATCCTCAATACCGGCCGGATTCTTTCCGCCAGCCTGGGCCATGTTGGGACGGCCGCCGCCGCCTCCGCCTACTAACCCGGCAATGGCCTTGATCAGATTACCGGCGTGAGCGCCCTTCTTCTGAGCAGCCTCTGTCACTGCTGCCATCAGGTTTACCTTGCCCTCCTGCTCGCAGGCCAGGACTACCACACCCTCACCCAGCTTGTCCTTGAGCTGATCGCCCAGATTTCTCATGCCATTCATGTCCACGCCTTCGACTCTGGCAGCCAGAACCTTAAAGCCGTTTACCTCCTTCACCTGGCTCATTACATCGCCCAGGGAATCCTTAGCCAGCTTGCTTTTAAGCTTCTCATTCTCCGCGTGAAGCGCCTTGAGCTCATCGAGCAGGGACTGGATCCTTCCATTTAAAGCGGCCGGAGTTGTCTTTGCTGTCTTTGCAGCCTCATGGAGCTGCTGCTCTGCTTCCTCATAGTGCTTCATAAGCCCCTCTGAAGTAAGGGCCTCAATACGTCTCACTCCCGCTGCAATACCTGCCTCAGAAATGATCTTAAAGGAACCGATGGTTCCTGTGTTGGGAACATGGGTTCCGCCGCAAAGCTCTGTTGAGAAATCTCCCATGCGCACAACCCGTACCTCGTCACCGTATTTCTCGCCGAACAGGGCCATCGCTCCCGTCTTCTTTGCTTCCTCCAGGGACATGATCTGGGTCACAACAGGCAGGGAAGCCTGGATCTCACGGTTTACCAGATCCTCTGTCTTCTCGATCTCCTCCTGCGTCATGGCAGAGAAATGGGTAAAGTCAAAACGGAGCCTGCCGCCGTCCACATAGGAACCGGCCTGCTCTACATGATCCCCTAAAACGATGCGCAGAGCCTTCTGGAGCAGATGGGTAGCACTGTGATTCTTACAGGTCAGCGCACGGTTGGACGGGCATACAGACAGCGTTACCGTATCTCCCACCTGGAACATTCCTTTTGTCATAACGCCGACATGTCCTACCTTGCCGCCCATCAGGTGAATGGTGTCCTCCACCCGGAACTCCCCTGTTCCGCTTGTGATCACACCAACATCTCCCTGCTGGCCGCCCATAGTGCCGTAAAATGGGGTCTGGTCTGTGATGATGGTTCCCTTCTGGCCGTCGGTAAGAGCCTCCACCAGCTCATCCTCCGTCGTCAGGACGGATATGCGGGAATCAGCAGCCAGCTTATCGTATCCCACAAACTCTGTGGTGATCGACGGGTCAATGGACTGATAAATGGTCACATCTGCACCCATGTAGTTGGTTGTCTTGCGGGCCTTTCTTGCCTTATCCTTCTGCTCCTTCATGGAAGCGGCAAAGCCCTCCTCGTCTACGGTATAACCCTTTTCCTCCAAAATCTCTTTGGTCAGATCGATGGGGAAACCATAGGTATCATACAGCTTAAAAGCATTGGCGCCGGAAAGACATGTAATGCCCTCTGCCTGCATCTCACCTTCCATCTCGCCTAAAATAGCAAGGCCCTGGTCAATAGTTTTGTTGAACTTATCTTCCTCCTCGGACAGAACCTTGAAGATCATTGCCTGTTTTTCTTCCAACTCCGGGTAACCATCCTTGGACAGGGCGATCACCGTCTCGGAAAGGCTGGCCAAAAACTTTCCTTCGATCCCCAGCTTTCTGCCATGGCGGGCAGCACGGCGCAGAAGGCGGCGCAGCACATAGCCTCTGCCCTCGTTGGATGGCATAATACCGTCAGAGATCATAAAAGTACAGGACTTCACATGATCCGTAACGATACGCAGAGAAATATCCTTCTCATGATCCTTCTGATACTCTGTGTGAGCCAGGCTGCAGACACGGTCAAGGAGGGCCTTATTGGTGTCCACGGTAAACAGGGAATCCACTCCCTGAACCACTACAGCCAAACGCTCCAGTCCCATGCCAGTATCAATATTCTTATGCTCCAGCTCCGTATAATGGCCGTGGCCGTCATTGTCAAACTGGGTAAATACGTTGTTCCACACCTCGATATAGCGGTCACACTCACATCCTACCGTACATCCGGGCTTACCGCAGCCGAACTTCTCGCCGCGGTCATAATAAACCTCAGAGCAGGGGCCGCAGGGGCCAGAGCCATGCTCCCAGAAGTTATCTTCCTTGCCAAACTTGAAAATGCGCTCAGCAGGAACGCCGATTTCCTTATTCCAGATCTCAAAAGCCTCGTCGTCTTCCAAATATACGCTGGGATACAGCCGTTCCGGATCCAGTCCCACTACCTCAGTCAGAAATTCCCAAGTCCAGTGAATGGCCTCATTCTTAAAATAATCGCCGAAGGAGAAATTGCCCAGCATCTCAAAGAACGTACCATGGCGGGCTGTCTTTCCGATGTTCTCAATATCTCCAGTACGGATACATTTCTGGCAGGTCGTAACCCTGGTTCTGGGAGGGATCTCCTGGCCGGTAAAATAAGGCTTCAAGGGAGCCATACCGGAATTGATGAGAAGCAGGCTGTTATCATTATGCGGTACTAAAGAAAAGCTTTTAAGCGCCAGATGCCCCTTGCTCTCAAAAAACTCCAAAAACATCCTGCGCAGCTCGTTCACGCCGCGGTACTGTGGTTCTTTCACTTTCTTGTCCTCCATATCCTACAGTGTACGCCCGGCTCTCCCGGACGTGCCCTAAAACTTACATAACTGTGATTTTACCATAAGGATATATAATTATCAAGACTGAGTTGCCCCCGAGTTTCCGCCAAGCCGCCCATAAGTTTCCGCTGAGCTACCCGTAAGTTTCCGCAGTTATATAGCTGAACTGCTGCCCGCAGTTTTCTCGAAATCTTTTGATCCAGAAACGTTATGTAGACTGCCTGACGATCAGCTCCGGCTGTATCGCTACATTCACATTTGTCTTTTTCTTTTCTATGGTGTCCTGAAGGATCTGGGCGCACATCCGTCCCAAAAGCTCCGGCTTATTGTCCAGGGTAGTCAGCTCCGGCTCACAGATCCGGCATTCCGGCGAGTTGTTGCAGCCTGTAACTGCCACATCCTCCGGTATCCGGTATCCCCTTTTCTTCAGTTCCTTCATCACACCGATGGCCGTTACATCTTCACCGCAGATGATCCCGGTAAAAGGAATACCGGAACGGATAATATCGTCTGCCGCCTTCATCCCGCCTTCCAGGCCATAAGCGCTCTTGAACATGCGCTCCTTCGCATTCGGAATATCCTTTAACTTCATGCCCTCTAAAAATCCCTGGCGTTTCGCCCGTCCGCTGTCTGTTTCCAGATCGAATACATAGACCAGTTCTTTTCTTCCCTTGTCATAAAGATAGTCCACCACGGTGCGGATCGCCTTCACATCGTCCACCAGGACAGAATAAAAATCAGGGCTGTCTACATGACCATTGGCCACCACCACCGGTATCCCCTTCACCTGAGCTAATATCTCAGGATAACCAGCCAGCTGGTTAAAAATGGAACCAATGAGTATGATCCCATCCACCTGTTTTTCCGCAAGGATTTTAAAATACCTCTGGCATTCCTCAATATGCCCTCCCGTATTGCATACCGTTACATTGTAACCGCGGTTGCTGAATTCCTGCTCGATCACATAGATCATCCTGGCATAATGGGTCACCCGCACGTCCATCGTCAAAATGGCAATACTCTTCATGGTTTTTGACACCAGCCCCCTTGCAATCGCACTGGGCTTGTAATCGTATTTCTTTAATACAGCCTCCACTCTGCTCCGTATGGCCGGATTGACATTTTCTTTGTTATTTAACACTCTGGATACAGTGGAAATGGAGGTTTGGGCCTCCGCCGCAATATCATAAATATTCATTTCTGTTTTCCACCCCTTCTCTCTCCTTTATAAACCGTAAACACAAACATACCATCCAGATAGAAATTCAGGTACAAAAACGGGACTGCAAGCAAATTCAATTCCGGTTTTTGCACCTGATTTTCTCTATTCCGAATCGTTATATCTATTTTAAACGACCCGGCCTCTTTTGTCATGTATTTTTATTTTTCCAGACTGCAGATCGTATCCCACACCTGATCTACCACGGGAATCCCGTTCTTCCTATTTTCCTCCCTAGTATTCAATTCAATCTCTCCCGGATAAAACACCTCTCCTCCCTCCTTTACAGGCTCTGAGGACTTAATATCTGCCAGGATCTCATCTACAATACGGTCCGTCACCCCGGTATCCTGAAAACGCCCTGGATCGATAGCAATCATAACCTGGGACAATCCCACTTCATCGTCAAATGTACCGATCTTGGAAACAGAATTGGCGTTGGTGAGTACTGTGGCAATCAGATCCAGGGCAATGGATATGCCGCTTCCCTTCCAGTACCCCATAGGAAGCACTCTCCATGTTTTTTCAATCTCTCCTGGATCCGTTGTCAGATTCCCGCTGCTGTCATAACCGCCAGGGACAGGAAGCTGCTGGCCCTTTAACCTGGCCTCCTCGATCTTTCCATAGGAAAACTGGGACACTGCACAGTCAATCACCGCATGGTTTCCATTGCTCCTTGGAACCGCCATGATAAAAGGATTGTTTCCGATTTTCCGGTTCTTCCCTCCCCATGCCGGCATATTAGGCATAGTGTTGGACCAGCAAATTCCAATCATACCCTCATCTGCCGCCTGCCAGCCGTAGCTTCCTCCACGCATCCAGTGATTATTATTTCCCAGAGCCACTAGGCCTATCCCATATTCCCGGGCCAGTTTACAGGCCCGCTTCATTGCCAGCCTTGCATTTAAGGGGCCAAACCCTCTGTTTCCATTCCATCGCTCCATCGCTCCCATAGCTTGTTCGCAGGAAGCGATAGCGCGGCTGTCAATTTCTCCTTTATCCAAGTATTCTATCACCCTGGGAAAACGGTTAACCCCATGGCTGTATACCCCGTCCAAGCTATTTTGGGCAAATACTTCTGCCGCTTCCCTCGCATGCTCCTCTCCAAACCCCCGGCTCTCCAAAATTGCCTGGAATTTCGATAATAGCTGATCATAACTTATCCTCATTGTATTCTCTCTTCTTTTAAATGGCTGTCCAGCCAATCTATAATCTCCTTCAGGCGGCGTATACGGCTGTTGGGACGTCCCTTTCTCGAAAGATCATGGTTTTCGTTTTTAAACAGACATAATTTGGTCTCTGTGCCGGCTGCCTTTAACTCTGCAAACATTTGAAGCCCTTCCACATAGGTACAGCGATAATCTTCTGTCGAATGGAGGAATAATGTGGGAGTCGTCGCCCGGTATGCATAGCGGATAGGAGACTGTTCCCACAGTCTCTGCGCATTACAGTGAATATCCGCCCCCTGATGATCTGCCACCGAATAATGGCCAATATCTGTAAGCGTTTTTATTGTAACCATATTGGCCATAGACCGCTGGGATATGGCAGCTGAAAAGCGTCCAGTATGTCCAATGATCCAGTTCACCATAAAACCGCCATAGCTTCCCCCTGATATACCCAGCCTGAGAGGATCGATGGACGGATATTCCTTCAAACTATAATTCACAAACTCCATGAGCTGTTCATAGTCCTGTTTTCCATACTGCCCGCGAATATCGGCAAATTCATCTCCTCTGCCGTCACTTCCCACAGGATTGCAGAACAGGACAATATATCCCGAAGAAGCCAGCAGCTGCATTTCATGATGGAATCCCGGACCATATACCGTCTTTGGCCCTCCGTGTATCTCTAAAACTGCCAGATATTTCTTTAAGGGATCATAATTTTCCGGAAGCAGGATCCAGCCCTGTATTTAAAAGAACTTGTGCTGTGTTCTTTTTAATCTTGAAAAAGCGCTTTCACATATATAGTAGCACGACCATCATGAAAGTCAAGTGTTTTCCCAGCATTAATGTGTTTTTCGACATTTTATTCAATAATAATATCCATTTCTTGTGCATAATATCCTAATTTTTATCCACTATTAATCTAATAATTAAAAAAGCACTTTTTATGAAAGCGCTTTTTTAACATCTTTTTTCCATATATTCAACTATCTGTATCCACAGAAAGAAAGCACCGCAGAACAGCGATCTTTTCGCTATCCTGCGGTGCTTTCTTCCTCTTTCACGCCGTTTGCCTCCTCATAAAGGCCAGTAAGTTCATATGCCCGTTCCCGGGTCAGGCTTGCCAGCGCCGCTGAATAGCTGGCGCTCTCCACTGAGCTTCCTGTTTTTCCGGAAGCCTTTGCCGCCTCGGCATCCCGGTTTTTCAGCCATTCCTGCTGTTCGGAAGCTAATTTTTTTGCATCTTCCTCTGTGGAACGTTCCAAAAGAGCGCTGTAGACTGCTCCCATCTCCCCCTCCCACATTTTAAGTTCTGTCTCCGCCGATGTCTTGACAGAATATACATTGGAATCTGTCTCCCCTTCCCTCATCCTGCTGATCTGGGTATCCAGTTCCTCCAGCTTCTGTCTATAATTAACTTCCAGCCTGATCTTTCTGCCCTTTTCCCCCTCAAGAGGAGAAATAGGGCTGACCCTTTCTTCGCCCTGCCCCGAATCCGCCTCTAAAGTACTTCCCGGTCCAGGAGCCTGATCTGCAAAAGCGGTATCGCTTTCCGGCAGCTCTGATGCCAAAGCAATCCCCGTTTCTTCCAGTTCCGAAGAAGGGGCCGCTGCCCTTAACCTGCTTTCTGCTGCCGGAGGTTCCGGCTGTGATCCTGCGGGGCTCTGTGCCTGCTCCAAATAAGGGGGAAAAGGCTCGCCAGCCGGCAGATCCTCTGCAGACTCTGCTTTTGTCTCGGAAGCCTGTTTCCCTCTGCCGATCTCCCTTCTTGGATCCGACCCAGCCCCCGCTTCATTCTCCAGCTCCAATCCGCCCATTCCTCTCTCTTTTTCCACAGCCGAAGCTCCCCCCTCAGCTGCCCTGGCTATAGGGCTTCCTGCCCCCGCCTCCGGAGACGTCTCAAATGCACCAGAACTGGAAACAGCAAAGCTCTGGAGCCCGGCTTCCTCCTTCTCCATCTGTTCTAAATTTTTCACATATGCTCTCGTTGAATAAGTAGCTCCTGTCCCGATCACAAGGATACACGCGATTGCTACCCAAATGCCTTTACATTTCATGGCCTCACGCCCCTACTGTTGTCTTTGTGTACAGCACTTCCCAGCCTTCAAAAGATCCTGGTCCTGTCTGCTGATGATATATTAACATTAACACAAAAAAGGCGGAAATGGAATATGAAGAACAAAGGAGTAATAGTTTGTAAGAAAACTGTAAAAAAACGCCCCAGGTTCACGGTTCCATACCGCTCCCCTTGAAGGCGTTCTTAACTGAAAATCACAAGCCAAAGAGACACAAGCCCGGTCTCTGATCAAAACCAAAATAACCTAACTGCATTCCAATCCCTCGTCAACCATCAGATTTCCTCCATCTGCTGCGGAAGTAGCCAGCTGATCGCAGCGCTCATTTTCCGGATGGCCTGCATGACCCTTCACCCAGATAAAAGTTACCTGATGGGGGGACTTTGCCTGCAAAAGCCGTTTCCACAGATCGATATTCTTCACCGGGCCGCTTTTTCCCCGGTTCCATCCCTTCGCCACCCAGCTGTCGATCCAGTGCTGGTTAAAGGCGTCTGTCAGATACTTGGAATCTGAGTACAGCTCCACCTGACAGGGCCGGTTTAAAGCCTCTAACCCCACGATAGCCGCCATAAGCTCCATGCGGTTGTTGGTGGTTCTCACATAACCTCCGGACATGGTCTTTTCATGAAGCTGCCCCTTGCTGTCCGTAAAATGGAGCACCGTCCCATACCCTCCCGGACCATCTGGATTGCCCCTTGCCGACCCGTCTGTGTAAATCTGTACCTTTGTCATCTGTCTTCCTATGCCGCCCGGAACGGAATACACAGCCGATGCTTTTCCCACGCTCTGTTTCCTTTTCCGGGCAGACTCTCCTTTCCTTTATTTCCTGCTTAACGATCCCATTTCTCGCAGAGAGCTAAAATCTGCTCCGCAAAACGGGTCAGATCCCGGTTGCTCCCTCCCTCATTCCGGTCAATCACATCCATAAGAAGCTTTCCTGCATCCACCAGGCGCGTGTAAACCCCGGCAGCCTTCCGTTTGGCAGCCTCCTCCTTCTTGATGGGCACACCAACTGTCTCCTTGACCCAAAATCCCTTGATCAGGTCAAACTCTGACCCGGAGAAGGGCGCTTTTGCCTTCAGCTTCAGCTGGGCAGTAAGTATATCCGTAAAGGAAACACAGGATTCCTCGCTGCCGTGAACCACGAACACATAGTCAGGCTTCTTCTCAAAAGCGCTGATCCACTCAACCAACCCTTCCTGGTCTGCATGGCCGCTGATGCCATCCATGGTTTCAATATGGGCCCTTACGTCAATTTCCTCACCGAATATCTTGACTGAGGGCACTCCATCCTGGAGCAGGCGGCCCAATGTCCCCTCCGCCTGGTATCCCGCAAAGACAACAGAGCACTCCGGCCTCCACAGGTTATGCTTTAAATGATGGCGGATACGGCCTGCATCACACATTCCCGCTGCCGATATGATTACCTTAGGCGTCATATCAAAGTTGATATTTTTGGAATCCTCGCTGCTCACAGACACCTTTAATCCCGGAAAATCAATGGGATTTATGCCCCGCTCCACCAAAGCCCGCGTCTCCTCATCATAGCACTCCAGCATGTTGTCCTTGAACACATGGGTAGCCTCCACGGCCAGAGGGCTGTCCACATAGACCAGAAATCCGTCATGGCCCGTTACCAGCTTCTCCTCCTTGATATGGCGTATGAGATAAAGAAGCTCCTGGGTACGTCCCACCGCAAAAGCAGGAATGACCACATTTCCCTGTCGGTCTAAGGTTTCCTGAATGATCCTGGCAAGAGAATTTACATGATCCACTTCTTTTTTGTGAAGGCGGTTGCCGTAGGTGGACTCCATCACTACATAGTCTGCCTCCTGAATATATTGAGGATCCCGGATCAAAGGCTTGTTCTTGTTTCCAATATCTCCGGAAAATACGATCTTGCGCTGATGTACCCCCTCTGTAGCCCAGATCTCAATGGAAGCGGAACCAAGCAGATGGCCTACATCTGTAAAACGCAGGGTCAAATTCTCGTTGAGCTTAAACTCCTGGCCATAGGCCACTCCCTCAAAATGCTTCAGCACCCCCTCTGCATCGTCCATGGTATAAAGCGCTTCCACCTCACATCTTCCAGCTCTTCTGGCCTTCCGGTTCTTCCACTCTGCCTCCATCTCCTGAATGTGGGCACTGTCCCGGAGCATGATCCCGCACAGATCCGCAGTGGCATACGTGGTGATGACCCTGCCCCGGAATCCCCTTGCATAGATCCAGGGAAGCATACCGGCATGGTCGATATGGGCATGGGTTAAAAATACGTAGTCGATATCACTGTAGCTTACCGGCAGTTCTGCATTTTCATACACATTGGTTCCCTGCTCCATACCGCAGTCGATCAGAACCTTGCTTTCCCCAACTTCCAAAAAATGACAGCTTCCTGTTACCTCATGATCTGCTCCAATAAATGTAAGTCTCATCTGCATTCTCCCCTCTGATCAGCCGGCTGTGTACAGGAATTTTCCCCTCCCGATCTCAGCCCAGCGTGATGTGTGCAGCAGGCCCGGCCTTCTCCTTCCGGCCTGTAGTTTTCTGTCAATTATGGGTATATTATAGCATAATTAGCGCAAGAAAGTAAATATCTCTAAGTTGTTTTTACAATCTTTTCATTCTTTTTCCAGCCTCAGCCTTCTTTTCCGAAAAATCCCTGCACAGCGGCAGCGGATAGAAGGGAGGCCCCTTCTGTGCCGCAGCTATTATCCCTAAATGATGATGCACACCAGCCCCCCATTGCTGTCATTGATGATCTTTTGAAGGGCATCCTGAAGCTTCATCTGACATTCCTCTGTCATCTGGGAAACCTTTGCCTGGATCCCATCCTCCACGATCTGCTCAATGGACTTTCCAAAAATATTGGCGCTCCAGATCCCCTCCTCGCTGGTTCTGGCATTTTCCTTGATATAATCGATCAGATCCTGAGCCTGCTGCTCACTTCCCACAATGGGCGCAATCTCTGTCTCAATATGAGCTTTAATCAAATTAATAGACGGCGCCTCGGCCTTCATTTTTACTCCATACTTATTTCCATGCTTGATCACCTGAGGCTCATCTAAAACGATCTCAGAGCGCTCCGGCGTCACTACCCCGTATCCCTTCATCCGTACCTGGGCCAGGGCATTTTTCACCTTCTCATACTCCTTCTGCATATCCGCCAAGCCGCTTAAGGTCTGCAAAAGCTGATACTCCCCTTCAATGGGAATGCCTACATAGTCGCTCAAGATCCGGTAATAATGGCTGTCGTCCATCTCTACATGAACCCCTACCCGGCCATCTGACATTTTCATTTGACGGATATTCATGGAGCGGATCACCCCTTTATCCTGGGCATCCAGCTGTCCGGCCACATCCTTCATGTGATCCACCTTCTGAATCATCGTTTTCACTGCCTGGATCACCTGTGCCTTCAGCTCATGGGTAGGAGGAAGGATCTCCAGCCATTTGGGGATATAAAAATCCATTTCCGTTACCGGAAATTCCTTTAACGCCCGCTCCAAAATCCGGTTTACATCCTCTTTCTTCAGCTGTTCACAATTTACCGGAAGAACAGACACCCCGTATTCCTTTGCCAGCTCCCCTGCCAGCCTTAACGTATCCTCCGAATAGGGCTTGGTGGAATTTAGCAGCACCACAAAAGGCTTTCCTAACCGCTTTAGCTCCTCAATGGTCTGTCTCTCCGCCCCTATATAGCCCGGACGCTTAATATCACCGATAGTCCCGTCTGTGGTGATCACAATACCGATGGTGGAGTGGTCGCTTATGACCTTCCTTGTCCCGATCTCCGCAGCCTGGCTGAATGGGATCTCCTGATCAAACCACGGAGTTTTCACCAGCCGTTCTTCACCGTTCTCCACATGGCCGGAAGCTCCCTCCGCCATAAATCCAACGCAGTCGATGAGCCGCACCTTTGCCTCAATCCCGTCTGCAAGGCTGATAAGAGCCGCCTCCTTGGGGATAAATTTCGGTTCTGTCGTCATGATAGTCTTTCCCGCCGCACTCTGGGGAAGCTCATCCCGGCTCAGGTTCCTCAGATTTTCATCCTCCATCCCAGGAAGGACCAGAAGCTCCATAAACCGTTTGATGAAGGTGGATTTTCCCGTGCGCACCGGCCCCACCACCCCTATGTAGATCTCCCCGCCCGTTCTGGCCTGAATATCCTTATATACGCTGAAATTGTCCATAAATATACCCCCTTGCTATACGTTACAGTATATGCAGGGGGGTATGGGTCTATGCTATAATGCTGGGGACAAAAAACCTCTTGCAAGCAAGCTTGCGTCGGTTTTCTAACCTTTTGACCCTGGTATCATGCTATTCACTCAAATAAGCTTTCTTCACCCGGTCATTGTTCATAAGCTCCTTGGCGTCGCCGTCTAAGACAACGGTTCCTGTTTCAAGGACATATGCCTTATCTGCAATGGAAAGAGCCTTTTTTGCATTCTGCTCCACTAAGAGCACTGTGGTCCCATCGCTGTTGATCTTCTGGATAATATCAAAAATCTCATTGACATAGATGGGAGAAAGCCCCATGGAAGGTTCATCTAACACGATCAGCCTGGGATGGCTCATAAGGGCCCGGCCCATGGCCAGCATCTGCTGTTCTCCTCCTGAAAGGGTTCCTGCCAGCTGATTTTTTCTCTCCTTCAGTCTGGGGAAGCGCTGATAGATCATTTCCAAAGTGGACTCGATCTCGTTCTTATCCTTTCTGGTGTAGGCTCCCATCTTTAAATTCTGCAATACCGTAAGGGTAGCGAACACACGCCGTCCCTCCGGCACGTGGGCAATCCCCATTCCCACCAGCTTATAACCGGGAAGCTTTGTTATATCGGTTCCCTCATAGGAGATCGTCCCCGCTTTGGGAGCCAAAAGCCCTGTAATGGTATGCAGGGTAGTTGTCTTTCCTGCCCCGTTTGCGCCGATGAGCGCAACAATCTCTCCCTGGTTTACATCAAAGGAGATTCCTTTTATGGCCTGGATCACGCCGTAATAGACTTCCAGGTCCCTGACTTCAAGCATAGCCATAATAATCCTCTCCTCCTATTCCCCAAGATATGCCTTGATCACTTCCGGATTGTTGAGCACGCTGGCTGTTTCCCCCTCACAGAGAACCTGGCCGAAATTGAGCACCGTCAGCTTTTCACAAATTCCGCTGACCAGCTTCATATCATGCTCGATCAAAAGTATGGTCATGTCAAAATTGTCACGGACAAAGCGGATGGTATCCATCAGCTCTGCTGTCTCATTTGGATTCATACCCGCAGCCGGCTCGTCTAAGAGAAGAAGCTTCGGGCCTGTAGCCAAAGCCCTAGCAATCTCCAGCTTTCTCTGGGCGCCGTAAGGCAGATTGGAAGCCTTATAATCACACTGCTGATCCAGGTCAAAGACCTTTAACAGCTCCATAGCCTTCTCGTCCATCTGCTTTTCCACCTTAAAATAACCGGGAAGACGCAGCACTCCCGCCAATGTGGAATACCTGTAATGATTGTGAAGGCCTGCCTTTACATTGTCCAGCACAGACAGATCCTTAAACAGGCGGATATTCTGGAAGGTTCTGGCAATTCCAGCCTGATTGATCTCTGTCGCTTTCTTTCCTGTGATATTATTTCCCGCCAATTCAATGCTTCCAGCGTTGGGCTTATATACTCCCGTGAGAAGGTTGAAAATAGTTGTCTTTCCCGCTCCGTTAGGGCCGATGAGACCATACAGCTGCCCCTTCTCAATACTGATGTGGAACTGATCCACTGCCTTTAGTCCGCCAAAGGATATGCTTAAATTTTTAACCTCAAGTAATGCCATCTTATGCCGCCTCCTTTGCCGGTTTCTTATCTTTTCTGAACCGTTCTGCCAACCGTTCCCGCATAACTACAAACTGAGGTGCAGAGTTAAAGAGCATAGCCAGGATCAGCACGATCGCATACATGAGCATACGGTAATTGCTGAGGCCGCGCAGCAGCTCAGGAAGCAGATACAGGATCACGGTAGCGATCACAGAACCGCGGATATTTCCAATTCCTCCCAAAACTACATAAACTAAGATCATGATAGACATATTATATCCAAAGTTCTTGGGAAGGGCTGTCAATGTAGTCAGATTATGGGCATAGAGGACGCCTGCTACGCCTGCCAAAGCTGCTGAAACAGAAAAAGCCAGCAGCTTGTATTTCGTGATATTGATGCCGATGGACTCTGCTGCAATGCGGTTGTCACGAATCGCCATAATCGCGCGTCCTGTCCGGGAATGGATCAGGTTCAGCACAACAAACAGAGTGATAAGAACCAGGATCACACTAATGGTAAAAGTGGCCGCCTTGGGCGTTCCCGTAATACCCTGAGCACCTTTGATGAGAACTTCTCCCCCCTCGCCCAGGTTTAAGGACATGGAATCCTTAAAGGAAATATGAAAGCCGGAGGCATCCCTCCCCAGGTACACAGCGTTTACCAGGTTTTTGATGATCTCGCCGAAAGCCAGGGTAACGATAGCCAGATAGTCTCCCTTTAAGCGCAGCACAGGGATACCAATGAGGATGCCGAACACCGCTGCCACAACCGCCCCGATAAAAATAGCAATGATCATGGCCGCTGTGGGATCCATAGCACCTTTAACACATTTAGAAAACAGAGCTCCGGCAAAGGCTCCCACGCACATAAAACCGGCATGGCCCAGGCTCAGCTCTCCCAAGATACCTACCGTCAGGTTTAAGGATACAGCCATAATGATATAGATGCAGAACGGAACAAGAAGCCCCTTTAAAAGGCTGGTAATGTTGCCGGTGCTGACCAGTGCCTGCATGACCCCATAAGCGGCCAAAACCATGGCGTAGGTGACCATATTATTCATAAATATCTTTCGTTTTGCATTGCTTTTCATACCAGCACCTACACTTTCTCGTTAATCTTCTTGCCCAGGATACCTGTGGGCTTCACTAACAGCACGATGATCAGCACGGAAAACACAATGGCATCCGACAGCTGGGAGGAGATATATGCCTTGGACAAAATCTCGATCACGCCCAGGAGAATGCCTCCAATAAAAGCTCCCGGTATCGAACCGATCCCGCCGAATACCGCTGCCACAAATGCCTTGATGCCAGGCATGGAACCGGTATATGGGGTCAGGGACGGATAAGCAGAACACAAAAGCACGCCTGCGATGGCAGCCAAAGCTGAACCGATGGCAAAAGTAAGAGCGATCGTCCCATTTACATTGATCCCCATAAGAGTTGCCGCTCCTCTGTCCTCAGACACTGCCAGCATGGCCTGTCCAGCCTTAGAACGGTTGATAAAAGCCATCAGGCCGGCCATGATGACTGCACAGGAAATGATCGTCACAATCGCCTCTCCTGTAATGGTCAGCTGTCCCCCGGCCAGCTTGATCGGGGCAATGGGAACAACCGAAGTAAAGGACTTGGTGTCCGCGCCAAATACAAGGAGAGCTACGTTCTGCAGCAGATAGCTGACTCCGATGGCCGTGATCAGCACAGCCAGGGGAGAGGCGCCGCGCAGGGGCTTATAAGCGATCCTCTCAATTGCCATACCCAGTAACGTACATACCACTACCGCCAGAAGGACACTTGCCAAAGGCGGCATTCCCATGGTGCTGACTGTCACAAACACCACGTAGCTGCCGATCATGATGACATCGCCGTGAGCGAAGTTCAGCATTTTGGCGATGCCGTAGACCATGGTATATCCCAGCGCGATGATCGCATATACGCTGCCCAGGCTGACGCCGTTGATCAAATAATTCAAAAAGCCCATACCTACACCTCTTTGTCTGAAGTCTTTTAATTTACCGCTATAAAGCGTTGATATAAATTATAGCATACTATTTTTCTATAAACAAGAGGCTGACGCAAAACGAAGACTCATTCTGCGTCAGCTCTGTTACCGTTCACTGGCAGGCCAGCAAACAATAAGTCTTTGAGGCTACTGCAAACAGTAACCGGGATCTTTCTTGTTCACGTACAGCACCAAACCGGCATTCTATGAGGCACGGTTATTGGCAGCTGTCGGAATTACATAGCAGTGTAAGCACCATCTACAACCTTCACAGCCTTAGGAGCCTTATGAGGCTCTCCATCCTCTGTCCAGGTCATACCCTCGCCGGTGAGGCCGTTCAGCTCGATATTCAGCATGGAAGCCTTCAGTGCATCGCACAGAGCGCTTGCGTCCATATCCGGTGTCGCACCGGCATCCTCCAAGGCTGCCTTTACTGCATAAACAGCATCATAAGCGTCAGCTGCAAACTGGATCGGTGTCTCACCGTAAGCTTCCTTGTAGCTGTCTACGAATTTCACAGTGAGGTCATCGGTAGCGTCAGCTGCGAAGGGAGTTAAAAGCATAAGTCCTTCTGCCAGCTTTGTGTCAAAATTTTCTACCTGAAGGATTCCGTCCATGCCATCGCAGCCAAAGAACTTAGGAGCAAAGCCCATGGTGTTGGCCTGCTGAAGGATCAGGGAAGCCTCGGTATAATAAATTGGAAGGAATACTAACTCAGCTCCGGCATCCTTTGCCTTCTGTAACTGAGTGGAGAAATCCTTGTTATTGTCAGCAGTAAAAGCCTCAGCGGACACGATCTCCAGGCCCTGTCCCTCTGCCTCTGCTGTAAACTTCTCATAGATTCCGCTGGAATATACGTCAGAGCTGTCATAGATCACAGCGATCTTCGTAGCCAGCTTATTCTCGCCAATGTACTGAGCGGAAGCTGCTCCCTGATCCGGATCGGAGAAGCAGATACGGAACACGTTAGGATTAGCCGCACACTCAACAGCAGAACCAGATGGAGTGATCTGGAACATATTGTCATTTGCACTCTCAGCAGCTACCGCAATACAGGGAGTAGAGGTGGTGGTTCCTACCAGAACCTGCATTCCCCAGTCCTTCAATGTATTGTAAGCATTTACCGATTTCTCGGAATCGTTCTCGTCATCCTGGAAATTAAACTCGATCTGAGCCCCGTTGATGCCTCCGGCTGCATTGATCTCATTTACAGCGATCTCAGCTCCGTGCTGTACAGCCAGTCCGTACACGGCAGTTCCTCCGGTTACAGGGCCGATTCCCCCCAGCTTAAATACGCCGCCGGCTGCCTCAGAAGAACCGTCTTTTCCTTCCTCACCATCAGCTGCCTTGGAATCCTCTGTCTTCGCTGCTTCCGTCTTTGCATCCCCTGCTGCAGCACCGCCGCCGCAGGCTGTAAGGGACATTGCCATAACAGCAGCTAATCCAAAACTTACAAATCTTTTTTTCATAATCCATTCCTCCTCTTGCTTTTGGAACTCCCCCATACTTTCTGTGGCAGTTCACTTTGATACAGTAAAGCTTTATTTATTATAAGTAGTACAAATAGTTTTGTCAATCGTTTGGCAAAAATTACGGCTCTTTTCTTGTCTTTTGGCAAAAAATTGCGGCATAATCCCTTGACTTCCATAAAATTGTGTTTAAAAAAAAGGAAAAAAGCCTTGTTTCTGCTTTTTTCCCTTTATATTTGCGAAGACTTCCCTTTCTTCCCCATATCTGAGGCACAGGATCTGTGAGATCCCTACTCCTCCCATGCAAGGCCCGGGTTCTCGATCTGCTTGTCACGGAGCATAAGCTCCAGCACTGCCTCTTTAGCAGGCCTTCCCTCAAACAGGATCCCGTTCACCTGCTCTACAATAGGCATGGAAACTTCATGTTCTTTGGCTAACTGCAAGGCCGCTTTGGCAGAGTATACTCCCTCCACCACCATGTGAACCTCCTTCATGGCCTCCTCCATGGTCTTTCCCTGTCCCATGAGGATACCGGCCCGGCGGTTTCTGCTGTGCATGCTGGCGCAGGTGACGATCAGATCTCCGATACCGGTAAGGCCGGAAAAGGTTTCCCTCTTTCCTCCTAAAATGACGCCCAGCCGGGCGATCTCTGCAATCCCCCTTGTGATCAAAGCCGCCTTTGTATTATCGCCAAACCCTAGTCCGTCAGCGATGCCGGCAGCCAGGGCAATCACATTTTTCAGCGCTCCGCCTAATTCGATCCCCATGACATCCGGGCTGGTATACACCCGGAAGGACTCGCTCATAAACATTCCCTGGATCCGCTCCGCTGTGGACCGATGCTTTGCACCTGCCACGCAGGTGGTGGGAAGTCCCCGGCTTACCTCCTCTGCATGGCTGGGGCCCGAGAGCACCGCCACCTCCGCCTGGGGAAGTTCTTCCTCGATCACCTGCGAAAGGGTCATCAGGGTGCTCTCCTCAATTCCCTTCGCCACATTGACAATCACCTGCCCCTGCTTCACCAGGTCTTTCATTTTCCTGGCTGTTTCCCGGACAAACACAGAAGGAACGGATAAAACCAACAGATCCTTATCCTTCACAGCCTCCGCCAGATCGTCTGTAAGCCTGATCTCCTCCGGCAAAGTTACCTGGGGAAGATTCGGGTGTATGTGGGTCTCCTTTAACTGAGCGATCTCCTGCGGGAGGGCTGACCAAACCTGCACCTCATGCCCATTTCCGCACAGCAGGATAGATAACGCCGTTCCCCATGTACCTGAACCAATGATCCCGATTCTTGCCATTGTCTTGCTCCCCCTTTTCTTTTCCCTTTTCTCTATTCCTATTGTTTCTTCGCCCCTATTTTATTTTCCTTTCCCTGGGCCAGACGGACTATGTTCGCGCGGTGACGCCAGAACGCCATAGCTGCGATCACAGCGGAAACAGCGTAAAACTCCGGCACAGCCTGAGAAGGGATCCCATAAGCCCCCACAGAACCAGCCCAGAAATTCCAGCCCAAAAACAGGACCGACACGACCAGAGAGCCTAAGGACACATACCGCGTGACGGCCACGATCAGCACAAAGGCTGCCAGACACAGAAGGGTCAGACGCCAGTCTAAGGAAAAAATGATCCCTGCTGTGGCCGCGATCCCCTTTCCTCCTTTAAACTTAAGGTAAAAAGGAAAATTATGTCCCAGGATCACTCCGAAGCCTGCATAAAGCATGTACACATAGCCCATGCCCTCCTGGCCGCCCAAAAGATACCGGGCGATCAGGCAGGGGATCACTGTTTTCAGGAAATCCCCAATAAACACCATAAGCCCTGCCTTAACGCCCAGAACACGCAGTGCATTGGTGGTTCCCGAATTGCCGCTTCCGTAATTCCGTATATCGATCCCATGGGATCTTCCATAAATAAATCCTGTCTGGAATAGTCCAAATATATATCCAACCGCCAGACACAACAGCCGCTCCATTGGCCGAATCCTCTCTTTCTTCTCGTATGGTATTACTGCTCTTTTGCCTTTCTCTCCCTGATAATAAACTTTAACGAAGTTCCCTTAAACCCAAAGGCATTGCGGATCTGATTTTCCAGATACCGGGTATAGGAGAAATGCATAAGCTCCTTGTCGTTTACAAAAACCACAAAGGTAGGCGGCTTTACCGCAACCTGGGTCATATAGTACAGCTTTAAACGCTTTCCCTTGTCGGAAGGTGGCTGCTGCATAGCGACAGCCTCGGTCATGATCTCGTTTAACACGCCGGTTCCCACTCGGAGATTCTGGTTCTGGCGGACTGCATCGATGATCTCAAACAGTTTGGGAAGGCGCTGTCCCGTTGCCGCTGAGATGAAAATATATTCCGCATAAGGAATAAAGGACAGTACTTCCTTGATCTTATTGGTGTACTGGTAAATGGTCTTGTCTGTCTTTTCAATGGCATCCCATTTATTGACTGCTACAATGATCCCTTTTCCTCTCTCATGGGCGATGCCTGCGATCTTTGCATCCTGCTCCGTCACGCCCTCTTTGGCGTCGATCACCACAATGACAATGTCAGCTCGCTCCACCGCAGTGACGGTACGGATAATGCTGTAGCGCTCCAGTTCTTCCTTGATCTTGCTCTTGCGCCGCAGTCCTGCCGTGTCAATAAACACATAGGGAACTCCGTCGTGAACGATCTCCGTGTCCACTGCGTCCCTGGTGGTTCCCGCAATATCCGAAACGATCACCCTGTTTTCTCCCAAAAGCTTATTGATCAGAGAGGACTTGCCCACATTGGGCTTGCCCACCACAGCGATCCTGGGGCGGTCATCCTCCTCTTCCTCCAGCTTGT
>CABQJX010000042.1 GCA_902464595.1 uncultured Lachnoclostridium sp.
CTTGTAAACGGGAAGGCGGGTATAATGCTCCCTGCAGAAAATTTCGATCAGATCGTCATAGCTGGAATCAATATCTGCAAATACCATATCGATCCTGGGAACCATCACATCCCTGGCCACGGAGTCGCCCAGATCAAACACATTGTTGATCATCTCCCGCTCCTCCGACTGGATCACACCCTTTTCATGGCCCACATCCACAATGGTCCGAAGCTCATCCTCGGTCATGTCGTCGTTTTTCTTGTTGGGATCTACCCGCATTATCTTCAATACCACATTGGACATCTGGTTCACCAGGAAGATAGCCGGCGTCAAAACAGTCATCAAAAGGAAGATCAGATGGGCTACCCGGAGGGAATACCGCTCCGCCTCCAGGGAAGCCATGGTCTTTGGTGTGATCTCGCCAAAGATCAGGATCAAAATAGTCAGTACGCCTGTTGCCGCTCCCGCAGCCCTATTTCCAAAAATTTCTGTCACCAGAACAGTCAGCATGGAAGAAGCGGAAAGATTTACCACGTTATTGCCAATGAGGATCGCACTCAGCATCTTTCCCTGGTTCTCCGACAAACGAAGCACCCACTTTGCGGATTTGTTCCCTCCATCCGCCAGATTCCTCATACGGATCTTGTTGACGGTGGTCAGGGCTGTCTCCGAAGATGAGAAAAATGCGGAAAGCCCTAATAAAATAACAATAATGATCATGCGCACGGCAATACTGTCACCCGATGGGTTCACTTTAATTCAATCCTCCTGTTTCTTTGCTATCTTCTGACTGATTCATCTGGATCCCCACCTTATAATAGGACAAGAGATCCTCCAGCGTACATGTTTTTGCGTTTAAAAGCTTCTTGGCCTTAGACAGCGCCTTTCGCTTGAAACGGGCCAGCTCTTTTTCCTGGGAACCGTCCTTCTGGGCCTCTGAAAGGCTCACCGCCACGGCCTGAGCATAATCCTCTACAGCTTTTTCCAATTTTTCCCAATCTTTTTCCTGTCCCATTTCGGCTTTCAGCTCATCCAGATACGTTACCTCTTTGGCCGTCAGCTTCGCTTCTCTCAAAAGATCCGGCCTGCGCTCCAGCGTCCGGCTGATGGACTGCCTGCGCCTCCATTCCTCAATCTTTTTGTGATGGCCTGTGAGAAGTACCTCCGGAACCTTTCGCTCCCGGAACACCTCCGGCCTGGTGTACTGAGGATACTCTAGTAGATTGTCATAAAAGGATTCCACCTCAGCAGATGTCTCGTTGTTTAACACACCGGGAACCAATCGGGAAATACAGTCGATCATCACCATAGCCGGAAGCTCCCCTCCGGTGAGCACATAATCCCCCAGGGAAATATAGTCCGTTGCCACCAGCTCCAGGGCGCGCTCGTCAATCCCCTCATAATGGCCGCAGAGAAATGCTAACTCCTCCTCCTTGGCCAGCTCCTCTGCCACAGACTGGTCGAACACCCGCCCCTGAGGCGTCAGATAAATGAGCCGCGGCTTCGTCCCAGTGCGGCAGCAAAGATCCTCGTAAGCCTCACATACAGGCCCCGGCTGCATGACCATTCCAGCACCGCCGCCGTAAGGCGCATCGTCCACATGGCGATGTTTATCCTTAGAATAAGCACGGATGTCAATGGCATCAACGGAGATTGCCCCGCTTTCCATCGCCCTTCCTGTAATGCTGGTTCCAAGGCCCTCCATCACCATATCCGGAAATAATGTTAAAATATGAAAATTCATGATTTTTTGTTTAATTCTCCTTCCACCGGTTTTTCAGCTTTGTCTGAAGCCGGTACAGGGTATTCATAGCGTCCAGAGGCGTCATGGTGGACAGCTCCAGTCCATCCAGCTCCCTGATAATATCATCGTCCTTTACCGTATCAAAGAAGGACAGCTGCTGCAGATCCACCTCATCCGGTTTTGGAACTGCCTTGTGCTGGGTAATATTGGAGCTGATCTTGGCGATCTCCTTGGCTTTTGAGGTAATGTCCGCCTCACTCAGCTCCTGGGCGATCTCCTTGGCCCGGGCGATCACGGAATCCGGAACCCCGGCCAGCTTTGCCACCTGGATTCCGTAGCTTTTATCTGCCCCGCCCCGGACGATCTTTCGGAGGAATACAATATCATCCCCCTGTTCCTTTACCGCAATACAGTAATTTTTCACCCCGGCAATGGTTCCTTCCAGCTCAGTCAGCTCATGATAGTGGGTGGCAAACAAGGTTTTTGCCCCCAGCAGCCGGGTGGAGCTGATATGCTCGATCACCGCCCAGGCAATGGAAAGACCGTCAAAGGTGCTGGTTCCCCTCCCTATTTCGTCTAACACAAGAAGGCTGTTCCTGGTGGCGTTCCGAAGGATATTGGCCACCTCTGTCATCTCCACCATAAAGGTACTCTGTCCGCTGGCCAGGTCGTCGGAAGCGCCTACACGTGTGAAGATCCGGTCACAGATGCCAATATCTGCCTCCTGGGCAGGCACAAAGCTTCCCAACTGAGCCATCAGGACGATCAGCGCAACCTGGCGCATGTAAGTGGATTTTCCCGCCATGTTAGGGCCGGTGATCACAGACAGACGGTTTCTGCCATTATCCAGAAAGGTATCATTTGCCACAAACAGGTCATCCCGCATCATCTGCTCCACCACGGGGTGTCGCCCGTTTTTGATCTGGATCACGCCTTTTTCGTTGATGGAGGGCTTTACATAGTTGCGGCGGGTCGCCACAGAAGACAGGGAACAGAATACGTCTGTTCCTGCAATGGCTTTGGCTGTTTTCTGGATCCGCACTACCTGGGAAGCGATCTGATCCCTTACCTGACAGAAAAGATCATATTCCAGGGAGATGAGCTTTTCCTCTGCCCCCATGATAATATCCTCCAGCTCCTTCAGCTTATCTGTCGTAAAGCGTTCCGCGTTGGTAAGGGTCTGCTTGCGCACAAAGTAATCCGGAACCTGATCCTTAAAGGAGTTAGTTACCTCAAAATAGTAACCGAACACCTTATTATACTTTACCTTTAAGGTTTTGATGCCTGTCTTTTCCTTCTCCTCGGCCTCCAGGGCAGCCAGCCAGTTCTTTCCCTGGCTTCCGGCCTGGCGAAGCCGGTCTGCCTCCTCATGATACCCTTCTTTGATGATACCGCCCTCCCTGACTGTAATGGGAGGTTCGTCCACAATGGAACCCTCGATCAGCTCATACAGATCCTGCAGCGGATCCAGTTCATCGGCCAATTCCTTTAGCAGGGAGCTGTTAAATTCTTCCAGGATCTGCTTTATATAAGGAAGCATTTTGAGAGAACTCTTAAATGCGATCAGATCCCTAGGGCTGGCTGTCTTGTAGCTGATACGCCCGATGAGACGTTCCAGGTCATAGACAGGATTTAAGTATTCCCCAATCTCCTCTCTGGATATATAATTCATATTCAGTTCTTCCACCGCATCCTGCCGCTTTACGATCTCGTCTTTGTGGATCAGGGGCTGTTCGATGTAAGTGCGCAGGAGCCTTGCTCCCATAGCTGTCTTTGTCTTATCAAGCACCCACAGAAGGGTTCCCCGCTTCTGCTTTTCCCTCATGGTTTCTACCAGCTCCAGGTTTCTCCTGGTGGAGGTATCGATCACCATATACTGGCCTGTGGAATAGGGGGTGATGGATGTAATATGTTCCAGGGTGCTTTTTTGTGTCTCATACATGTACTGCATCACGGCCCCGGCGGCGATGATGCCTGTGGCATAGTCCTCCAGCCCCAGTCCTGTAAGGGCCCCTACCTTAAAATGCTCTCTCAGGATCCGACAGCATGCCTCCTCCCCGAAAAAGCGGCTGTCCAGGGCAGAGATCACGGTCTGATACCTGTTTTTTAAGCCGTCAATATCCGCTCCCGACATATAAAATGCATTGTTGCACACGATCTCAGAGGGAGAAAATTTATTGATCTCATCAAACAGCTCCCGGTCGGAATCCACCTCTGTCACCAGGAAATCCCCGGTACTAATATCTGCGGTGGAGATACCGTAAACGCCGTCCACATAGACGATCCCCATCAGATAGTTGTTCTTTGTCTCGTCCAGAGCCTGGGAATTGGTAATGGTTCCGGGAGTCACCACCCGGATCACCTCGCGCTTTACCAGCCCCTTGGCCTGTTTGGGATCCTCCATCTGCTCTGCAATAGCCACCTTGTAGCCCTTCTGCACCAATCGGTACAAATAGGAATCTACCGCATGATAAGGGACTCCGCACATAGGAGCCCGCTCTGCCATACCGCACTCTTTGCCCGTAAGGGTAAGCTCCAGCTCCTTGGATACTGTCTGTGCATCCTCAAAAAACATTTCATAGAAATCTCCCAGGCGGTAAAAAAGAATGCAGTCAGGATATTCCCTTTTTGTTTCCACGTAATGCTGCATCATGGGGGATAACTGGGATATATCAATATCGATCAACGCTCCGACCTCTCTTCCGCCACATGGCCCATATAGTAGAAGCCTCTGCTCTCCTCCAGATATACAGGAAGGATCTTTCCGATCATGGATCCATCTCCTGGGAAGTGAACCACGGTATTATTGGATAGCCGTCCTGTCATCAGGCCTGGCCCGTGGCTGTCTGTCTCCTCCACCAAAACCTCCTGGACTGTATGGACATCCCTGCCGCAGACCTCTGCGGAAATATCCTGAACTTCCTTTAGCAGGCGGTCAAACCGCTCTTTTACCACATCTTCAGGAACCTGATCTTCCATTGCCGCTGCCGGAGTTCCGGTGCGTTTGGAGTAGATAAAGGTAAATGCACTGTCAAAGCGTACCTTTCTCACCACATCCAGAGTCTCCTCGAAATCTTCCTCTGTCTCTCCCGGAAATCCCACAATAATATCTGTGGATAAGGAAATATCCGGTATTGCCTCTTTGATGCGGGCCGCCAGCTCCAGATACTGTTCCTTGGTATAGTGTCGGTTCATCGCCTTTAAAATACGGCTGCTGCCGGACTGCATGGGAAGGTGGAGCTGCTTACAGATCTTTTTGGAGGACGCCATCACATCGATAAGCTCCTGGGACAGATCCTTCGGGTGGGAGGTCATGAAACGGATCCGCTCGATCCCTTCCACCTTCTCCACCTCTTTTAACAACTGGGCGAAGGTCATTGGCTGCTCCAGGTTCTTGCCGTAAGAATTGACGTTCTGCCCCAAAAGCATAACCTCTACCACTCCGTCCTCGGCCAGACGGCGCACTTCCTTCACAATTTCCTCCGGCTGGCGGCTGCGTTCCCGTCCTCTCACATAAGGCACAATACAGTAGCTGCAGAAATTGTTGCATCCAAACATAATATTGACGCCGGATTTAAAAGAATACTTCCGCTCTGTAGGCAGATCCTCCACGATCTGGTCTGTATCCTTCCAAACATCTACCACCATCTTATGCTTTTTCGTTTTTTCCTCCACAAGCCGGGATTCCAGACACTGGCAGACTAACTCCGCCAGTTTAAAGATATTGTGGGTTCCAAAGATCAGATCCACATAGCGGTAGCTCTTTTTGATCTTCTCCACCACCTCCGGCTCCTGCATCATGCAGCCGCAGAGAGCGATCATCATATGGGGATGTTTCTTTTTGTAGGCGCCCAGCTGGCCCAGGCGGCCGTAGACACGAAGATTTGCATTTTCCCGCACGGTGCAGGTATTGTAGAGGACAAAATCTGCCTCCTCTGTTTCCACTGCCTTATAACCGATGGTTTCCAAAATCCCCAGAAGCTTCTCTGAATCCCTGGCATTCATCTGACAGCCGAAGGTATTGATGCAGCAGGTGAGGGGACGGCCCAGCTGTTCGGAAAGCTCCGATACCATCCTCTTAGCCTGCTCCATAAAATAGCGCTGCCGTTCCAACTCCTGTCCTGGTCCCTGTACCAGAGCCTGCCTGCTCCCGGCCGCCGCCTCATTGGTTTGATCGAACCTGGATCTCATTTGTTCCATTCACATACTCCTTTATCAACAGATCATATCCTAAACGCATAGCAGGCCGGAACCCTTGGGGCCCAGCCGGCTGTCAATCGCAACTGTACCATCAGCGGCAAAAAGCCCTTTGCTTTGCACCGCTGATGGTATGAATTTTACTTGAAAATCTTTGGGAAGTCAACTAGAAAACGCGGCAATCATATCTTAAACTGGCTGATCATGTTCTTTAACATCTGAGCTTGTCCAGACAATTCTTCACTGGCGGCAGCACTCTGTTCCGCAGTAGCAGAATTATTCTGAACCACACTTGATATCTGATCAGCCCCCTGGGTAACTTGAATAATAGCTGCAGATTGATGTTCCGATGCCTGTGAAATCCGCTGGAACACATCCATAATCTGAGCTGCATCTTCTACTACGTGATTCATATAACTCTTTGTTTCCTGCATACTCTTACTTCCTTTTTTGATCAGAGATACCATATTCCCGATCAGTTCTGTGGTAGCCTGAGAGGCCTCTGCAGATTTTGCCGCCAGATTGCGAACTTCATCCGCCACCACCGCAAAGCCCTTTCCTGCCTGCCCTGCCCGTGCCGCCTCCACTGCAGCATTCAATGCTAAAATATTGGTCTGAAATGCAATATTTTCAATAGATTTAATAATCTCATCTACCTTTCCGGCTCCTGTTCGGATTTCTTCCATAAATCGAAGGGACTGCTCCATTTTCTCGCTGCTTTCTACAATTTCTCCATTTACACGAACTGCATTCTCATTGGCCACCTGCGCCATCTTAGCATTTTCCTTAACCGTTACTGACAATTCAGCAATCGTATTGGATAATTCCTCCACTGACGAAGACTGCTCCGCGGCTCCCTGAGCCAGCGTCTGGGCTCCGTCTGAAACCTGATTAGAACTTGCGGAAACCTGATCCGCAGCATTGGAAATCCCTGCCATCAAATCTGTCAATTTTTCCATTGACTCAGAAATTGCCTTCTGGATCGGAATAAAGTCCCCCTTAAATTCAACCTCCGGTACAGCCGTCAAATCACTGTTTGCCAGGTGTGTCATGAGACGGTCGATTTCACGAACATAAGAGGACAGATTTTCAGAACAGATCCGCAGCGCTGCGGCCATCTCACCAATCTCATCCTCGCTCTCATAATTCATTGTTATCTCCAAACACCCCTGGCTCATGGCTTTGAGATCCTCATTTAACTCTGAGATTGGCTTCAACTTTTTTGCTATTACAAAGCGTACCACTCCCACCACCACGATCATATTCACCAGCAAAACGATCGAAAGACCCGCCACAGTACGTAAGGTATGACCATAATACTCCTTTGAAGTCATAAAAGATAATACCTTCCAGCCCCCGCCGCTGAGTTCTGCCACAGTTCCCTTCCTATTTTGTCCATTTGTCTTAAAAGAAACAATTTTCCCATCCGGTTCTTCTAATTCAGACAATATCGCCTTAGAAGAACTGATTTCACTAAAACTCTTTCCTAAAAGAGCATGATCTCCAATTCCGGCAATGGTATTGTCCTGTGCGAGCAAAACTGCCGTTCCAGACTCTCCAAAGGAAAGCTGCTGCAAAACCCCGCTCATCTGTGCCATATCCAAATCCACAATTAAAATACCTTCCACATTGGATCCGTGGTATACTGGGGCTGCTACCGAAACACACATTTCGCCTGTTGCTGTATCAATATATGGCTGTGTTACATATGTCCCCCGCATAGCTATCTCATAGTAATCGCGTTCACTCAAGCGAGTGTTCAAACGAGTTCCAGCCTGAGTGTACAAGTAATCTTCATCAACACTTCCGAACCCAATTCCCATAATGTCAGAATATGCATCCATAGCAGTCTGAAGGAGCTTAAGCATAGCTCCAAATTCAGTTGCATTGGATAGGGCCACTGACTTGTTTCCTGCTTTCATCACCTCCTGGACAATCGGTTCTCCTGCTAAAAGCTCAGCCACTGAAATATATTTGTAAATAAACTGCTCTACCTGGCTTTTTGCATTCGATGCTGTCTGACTTAAAAACTCATTTTGCTTCTCGTTTAAACCCTTAGCCGTAACAACAGCCATCACAATCGTTGAAAGCAAATTTAATGACACCATCAGCATTGCTACCCACAAAGTAAGTACCACCGATAGTTTCTTTGGCTTTGACCGTTTCATTTTTACAAAACTCCTTTTCCTCTCTTAAATATATATTCCCCTCTGAGTCCTGTCGGCCAAAAAATAAGCTACTGCACACAGTTGGGCCGCATCTCCATGACAATATCTTGGATTATCTACGCCTATAAACCCTATTACAGTCTGACCTTTCCTAATAGGCGTCACTAACAGCCGACGGATTCCCTGATCGCTTAAAATCTTCCACTCCTGAGGCCACTCTCTTTTTATTTGATCCAGATTCAGAATAATAACTGACTCCCCTCTATGAAACGCTTCTATCCATCTTTGTATAATGGAGACGGGTACATTTTGAAGTTTGTCCTTTTGCGGAATGACGCCTTGTGCGTTCCACTCATAAATATTATCCCAAGTAGCCCTATCGCCAGACGGCTTAAAAATGTAACAACGGTCAGCCTTATAAAATTCTCCTACAGCCTGAAGTACCTTCATAATACCAGCAGGCATATCCGGTTCCTCCACCAGCATTTTAATACAAGATACAATATTCTTTTCAAAATCCAGCTTTGCCTGTATCTTTCTGCTGACATATTCTTTCTCCGTCACGTCCACTGCAATCTCAAGCCGGGCTTTTTTTCCTTCCCAGGAAATCAGCTTATCTTTCAACAAAAAATAGCGTCCCAAAAATACATTATCCCGTTCCCATACATAAAAGCTGTCATAGTTAAGCTTGTGATTGGTACAAAACTCACAAGGATCATTTCTTCCTTGAAGGACCTTATAGCATTTCATTCCTTTGTAATCGTGAAGCCCAGTAAGGATTCTCCCAGCCGAATTTAGATAATACAGATCATAGCTATATGGATCGCTAATATAAACCACCTCATCCATAGATTCCACGATGACCTCCAAATGATCCCCTTCCTGCCCTTCTTGGTTCTCATCTTTCTTTTCAGAACAGCAAAACTCTCTAAGCTTCTTTTTTGTCTCCTCACGCTCCTGGTAAAGAACGTTTGTCTCCTCCACATAAAGCTTTCTAAATTCCTCTGCATTATACGGTTTACCAAACAAATACCCCTGATAAAGCTCCGGTTCTACCCTCTTGAGTACGGCTAATTCCTCCTTGGTCTCCACACCTTCACAGCATACCCTTAGCTGTGCGCTGTGAGCCAACTCAATAATATTACTAAGCAAACGGTAATTGTAGGCACTATGCTGAATCCGGTTAACAAAACAACGGTCAATCTTTATCTCATTGATTTCCAGGCTTTTTAAATACCCTAGGCTGGAATATCCTGTCCCAAAATCATCAATGGAGATCTCAATTCCATGTTTTCTCCATGTATAAAAAATACGGTTAAAATACCGATAATCCTGCAACTGCATGCTTTCTGTCATTTCCAAAGTCAAACAGTCTCCCGGAAGCTCTGCCTTCTGTAAAAGATCCAGAACCATTCCCATAATTCCTTTGTTTCTCATTTGGACATATGACACATTCACACTGATATGAAAATCCGGAAGCTTTTCCCTCCATTTTTTGCACTGCGCAAGGGCTGTCCGTAATACCCATTCTCCCACCGGAATAATCATCCCAGTCTGTTCTAAAATCGATATAAATTTCTCCGGACTAATGTCACCTCGTTTTACTGAATGATAACGCAACAACGCTTCTGCCCCAAAAATCTGATAATTGCTCTGCCTTATCTGCGGCTGATAGTATAAAGAAAATCTAGAAAAGCCTTCCCGAATGCTCTTTCCCAGTTCTTCCCGCAGTTCGATCATATCCATCCGTTTTTCATAATCCTCGGCAGAAAAAAAGATCAGTTTATTCTTACCAGCCCACTTTGCCCTGCTCAAAGCTATCTCCGCATACTGATATAGAGTCCCCGCTTCTTCAATAATCTCCTCCCCATAAGAAACAGCCCCCGCAGACACTGTACAGCGAGAGGAGAGCTTTTTCTGAACCTCTGAATACAGCCGCTCCACTGCCTCTTTCGCCTGATGCTCTAAATTCACAGCATAGCGGTCGCCATCCAAACGATAAATGCCAAAAGCTGGATCTACAGATTCTTCCATCGCTGTGGTAATGGTCTTTAGGATATAATTACCATAACCTCTGCCATGCTGCATATTGATAGCCTGCAGCTCATCCACTCCCAAAACAAGAAGATAACCCTTCTCTCCTCTTTTTATGCACAGCTCCATATCTCTGTAAAAGCATTCACTGTTAAGGAGGCCTGTAACAGCATCCCGTTTATGATTAATTACTGTATCAGAAATTCTTCCGAGCATAATCTCCGGCCGCCGATCCTCACCCAGCCGGCTCTTTCCCTGAATGCTTGCCCAAACTTTGTCTCCATTTCTGTCCATGAGATGGCATTCTATGTTACATTTTGTAGAAGCTCCACTCCTTATTTTGCCCCATTCTTTTTTCATTGCACACCAGTCTCTGCTATATATCAGAGACTCCAGTTCCTTAACCATATACTGATTTTTATCACGGACAGGCAATTTATATTTTTGTGAAATCTCGCCAGGAAACCAAATCAGTCCTGCTTTTATATCTAAAAGGAATAAGTAATCTTTGGTAGTTTCCTGCAGTGATTCAATTATATCTAAATACTGTTCCCAACTATTTTTTATATTTCTCATTCTCTTAACAAAACGCCCTGCATAGCTGTGCTATCTGTTCTGCGTATATTTTTCAAACAGGCAGTTTTCCCGGGAAAAATCGTCATAAAATGGTCAGCCCCAAAATGCCTGCAAGCAGTGTGATTGTATCAAACTGCCCCAGGCATTCTCATCATGATCCATTACCCAGAATACATGCCATTCTTCACTTTCAAAGGTAACTTTTCCTAATATTTGTCACTATCATCATCTGATCTCAAAGACAGATCATGACCCAATGCAGTGACAGCCGGCTTTGAAGAAGATATTACAGTTTCAGCCCGCAAGATAAAGCGTCCTACCAGATCATTTAAGATCTGAGCCTGGCTAGAGAGTTCCTCGCTAGCTGCAGCACTCTGCTCTGCAGTAGCAGAATTACTCTGAACCACACTGGAAATCTGTCCGATCCCCTCGTTTACCTGCTTTACCGATTCTGCCTGAGACTCGCTGGCTGAGGAAATTTCTTCAATGGTCTGGGCTACATTCTGCACTCCCTCCGTCAGCTGATCCAAAGCATTTGCTGTCTCATTGGCAATACGTGTTCCTCGCTCTACTGCGAGAAGGGATCCCTCAATAAGAGAAGATGTATTTTTGGATGCTTCTGCAGATTTTCCAGCCAAGTTGCGTACCTCATCAGCTACTACTGCAAAACCTTTTCCAGCAGCCCCCGCTCTTGCAGCCTCCACTGCGGCGTTGAGAGCCAAAATGTTAGTTTGAAATGCAATATCCTCAATAGTCTTAATGATTTTTCCAATTTCACTAGAACTGTCGCTTATATCAGACATAGCCGCCAACATCTCCTGCATCCGTTCACGGCTCTCTCCTGCCTGTGCCTTCACTCCGTCCGCCATATCGTTTGCCGTCTTTGCGTTCATGGCATTGCGTTCCACATTATCAGAAATCTCATTGATGGTTGCCGCCAGTTCTTCTACAGAAGATGCCTGCTCAGTAGCACCCTGGGATAATGCCTGGGCCCCTGAGGATACCTGGTCGGAACCAGCAGCCACCTGGTCGGCAGACTGAGTTACATTAGCTAAAGTACTGCTTAAATTATCTCTCAAACGGATCATGGATTCATAAATGGATACATATACCCCCCTATATTCCTTTTCCATAGAAGAATCCACATTGAAATTCCCCTTACTAAATTCTGTAAGCATATAATCTTCATCTGCCACAACACGTTTAAGGAAGTCCACAACAATCCGCAAATCCTTTACTAAAAGGCCAAGTTCATCCTCCGCCTCATAATCCACCACAATATCAAGGCTGCCGCTTTCCATATCATTCATAGCTTTCTGCAGCTGCTTAACCGGATTTACCACTGCGCGGATCAGCATAAGGGCCATCACACAGGTAATAGCTAAAGCCGCAAGGATAATAGCGACTGCTACTATATAAAGGACATTCCGTGCCGTCATAGAAGTTTCATAATCCCTTGTGCTCTCCTCAGAAAGCTGTGCCCCAAAACTCTGCAGCTCCTCTGTAGCTTTTTGAATCAAAGGATTGTATTCTTCCATCAACATTGTACTGGCCTGACTGTCAGCTATGTCCGTTCCCTTGGAAGCCAGCTCTCCAATCTTCTCGCGGTATGGCTTTGCCTTATCCATCTGAGCGCGGAACTGCTCAATAGGAGCCTGGTCTCCTTTATAGTTGTCACTAAGCCAATCCAGGGATTTTATCATAGTGTCTACATATCCCTGCGCCTGTTCTGCATAGTCTGCGGAAGCGCTTGGATCATCAGAGATAATAGCTAAGCCTAAGCTCTTTAACGCAGCCTGCAGGTTCAAACGAATCTCATAGGTCTGCACCAAAGCCTCATGACTGTGTCCATAAAATCCCGTGTAGCTTTGGCTAATCCTGGACATCCCATAAAACATTGCCATCACCGTGAACAGAAAACACGCGATCACGATACCGAAGGATATGGTGATCTTTTGACTCATCTTTCGATTCTTCATTTCTCATTCCTCTTTCTTTGGTATTGTGTTAAAAACTACTTATCATTCTGTTTATCGGCTGGAAATGAAAATTAATAAGTCTACAATCTGTGTTTTCTAACAAATTACAATTTATAAAATTTTCTTATTTATTTCCATACTGTGCCGATAACTAAAAAAGGCAGTAAACCTAAAATCTAAGCGCAAAGGCGGTGTACACTATGAGTAATGGTATGGATAACAGTCTTCTGGATGCCTACCTGTACGAAGAAAATAATCTGTTGGATCAGTTGGACGAGCTGCTGGTTGCAGATGAAAAAAACGGCGATTTCTCCTCCGATGATGTAAATGAAATTTTCCGCATTATGCACACCATCAAGGGTTCCTCCGCTATGATGGAATTTAATTCCATCTCCACCATTGCCCACCATATAGAGGATGTATTCTTTTATATTCGTGAGAAGGGCATCGATTCCCTTGATCCAGATCATAAAAAAGAACTGTTTAACCTGATGTTCCGCTCCGAGGATTATCTAAGAAGTGAAATTGAAAAAGTAGAGCAAGGCGTCCCCCTCTCTCAGGACATTGAGGCATTTGCCGAGGAAATTAACGGCTTTCTCCAACGTATCAGCAATCCCAGTACCGAGGAAACATCCATAAATGGAAACAGAACCTTAGAAACAGATCCATCCACCCATTCCCTTCCTGGTTTCCCTGATGATCCCAACGCCATATGCTTCCTTCATATTTTTCTAGAGGAAGGGCTGGGAATGGAAAATCTGCGAGCCTATATGATCGTCAACGCTGTTAAAGAGTGTGATGTGGAGCTGCGTTGCTACCCCCCAGATATGGCCAGTAATTCCGACACTTCCTCTGCGATTGCGGAAAATGGTTTTTTCATGGCTTTTGACAGTCATGAAGCTGCCTCCCATGCAGAAGATGTGTTAAAAAGCCAAAACCATATCCGCTCCTACGAACTGATCACTGTACCTGAAGCAAAAGCAGAGGAGACATCACCCAAAAACATTCCTGCTGCAAACGGAGATATTTCCCAGTCCAGCTCTATTCCAGAAGAGGCAAAGAAATCATCTTCCCAGACCACTGCAAAGAGTAGCCGCTTAGGCACTCCATCCCCCAAGCCGTCCCACTCTCCTGTAAAACAGAGTCTGATCAGTGTTAATTTAGCTAAGCTTAATAACCTGATGGACATTGTGGGAGAAATCGTGATCACAGAATCCATGGTAACATCCTCTCCGGAACTAAAGCTCCTTCCAAGAGATAACTTGGACAACTTCATGAAATCCGCCCGACAACTGCGTAAGCTTACAGATGATCTGCAGGATATTGCCATGTCCCTGCGCATGGTTCCTATTTCCGGCGTATTTCAAAAAATGAATCGAATTGTCCGCGATATGAAGCAAAGCCTAAATAAAGATGTACGCCTGACTATTATCGGCGAGGACACGGAGGTAGACAAAACCATTGTAGATAGTATTCAAGATCCCATCATGCATATTGTGAGAAATAGTATGGATCATGGAATTGAGGAAACAGCAAAGGAACGTATTGCTGCTGGAAAGGATCCCCAGGGAGAGATCATCCTTTCTGCTTCCCACACTAGCAGCGAGGTAGTCATCTCCATCGCAGATGATGGTTACGGCATGGATCCTGATCGACTTCTCAAAAAAGCGAGAGAAAAAGGACTTCTTATTAAACCAGAAAACGAATACAGCCGCAAGGAAGCTCTGGGGCTTATTATGCTTCCCGGATTTTCTACGAACCAGGAAGTAACAGAGTATTCTGGCCGCGGAGTAGGCATGGATGTGGTAAAAAAGAACGTGGAATCTGTGGGCGGAACCATCACCATATCCAGTGAAACAGGGCGTGGTACCACCATCACCTTAAAAATCCCCCTCACCCTGGCCATCGTAGATGGAATGAAGGTAACAGTGGGAGATTCCATTTTTACTATCCCCATTGCCAACATCCGCCAATCCTTTAAGGTGAAACGGGATCAAATCATTTTAGACGAATATGGAAATGAGATGGTGGAACGTATGGACTGCTTCTACCCCATTATACGGTTACACCAATTCTATAATCTGGATGCCCAAGTCACAGACACAGAGGAGGGGATCCTTCTGTGGGTAGAGGCCAACGACCGTTCCTACTGTCTGTTTGTGGATGATCTTATTGGCGAACAGCAGGTGGTAGTAAAGCCCCTTCCTACCTATTTAAATGATTTCGGGTTGAAAGATTCAGGTATCATCGGCTGTACCATTCTGGGTGATGGAAATATCAGCTTAATCTTAGATATTGCCAGCCTCTATACGGCTGCTATTGAAAACGCATAACAGGAGGAAACCTATGGCTGAACAGAACGAGAACATAACAGAAGAAGCATCCCTGGAGGAAGTTTCCTCCATTGAGCGCTGTCTCACCTTTGAATCAGGCGGACTTACCCTATTCTTAAGCACTAACTATGTGACAGAAATCATCAATGACTGCTCTATCACAAAGCTTCCTTTAGTTCCCGCCCATGTACAGGGCATATTGAATCTGAGAGGCCAGATTCTTCCTGTGGTGGACATACGCCTCAGTATGGGAAAGCCAGCTTTGGAGTATACGAGCAAGACCTGTATTATTGTCCTGAACGTGGACGATATTCCCATTGGCGTGGTAGTGGACTCTGTACGCCAGGTGGTGGACATTGACCTTAAGGAGGTTCGTCCCATTCCTATCAAGAAGCGCCAGAAACTTTTAGACGGCATGGTCACAATGGAAGACGGAAGTGTTATTATGTCCTTTGACTGCCACGCTCTGGCAGGAAATCAGGAAATTCACAATGAATTGTAAGGAGGCTTTCCTATGCTGCCATTGACTGATGGAGACTTTATTCGTCTCTATACCTACATAAAGGCCAATTATGGAATTGATCTGAGCAAAAAAAAACAGCTGATCTCCAGCCGTCTTACTAACATGCTGCTTCATGATGGATATTCCAGTTTTTCCCAATACACAGATGAAATCATCTCCGGACACCGTCCAGAGATGATTTCTGTCATGTTAGATCGTCTTACTACCAACTATACCTATTTTCTCAGGGAAAAGGAACACTTTCAGTTTCTTCAGAATACCGTTCTTCCCGAACTAGCTGCCAAACATGCATCAGACCGTTCCCTTTCTATCTGGAGCGCAGGCTGTTCCTCCGGCGAAGAACCCTACACCATTTCCATGTACCTAAAAGAATATTTTTCTGTACTTCCCGGAAACTGGGACACTCGTATCTTAGCCACAGATATTTCTCAAGATATACTGGAATCAGCCCGTCAGCCCATGTATGGGCAGGAAGCCTTAAAAGATATTCCTATTATTTGGAAAGAAAAATATTTTATTCCTCTAGGGAATGGCCGATATACCGTGACCCCTTCCTTAAGGCAAAATGTCATCTTCAAACCTTTTAATCTGATGGATCCCATCCGTTTTAAAAGGAAATTTGACCTTATCTTCTGCCGGAATGTCATGATCTACTTTGACCGACCTACAAAAGAAGCCCTCGTAGAACGCTTCTATCATGCCACGCTTCCTGGAGGTTATTTTTTTATTGGACACTCGGAAGGATTGGACAAGGACAGCTGCCCCTACCGCTATCTTTCCCCTGCCATATACCAAAAAATGGCAACCCATTTTTTAGGAGGTAACCTTTCATGAACCAGCCGATCCGCGTTATGATCATTGATGATTCAGCCGTCTTCCGCAGTCTTCTATCCCAGGGATTGTCTGCTGATCCCCGTTTTGAAGTTGTAGGATTTGCTGTCAACGCCATAGATGCCCAGAATAAGATTCCTTTTTTGAATCCTGATCTATTGACCCTGGATGTTGAGATGCCGGGAATGTCTGGTATCGAATTTTTAAAGCAGTACCTTCCCCGCCATCCCATCCCGGTGATTTTAGTATCCTCTTTGAATCTGCGCGTTTTTGAAGCACTTGAAGCAGGAGCCGTAGATTTCGTGAGAAAGCCTGATGTGGGAAATGGCCTATCAAAGGAAATCTTTTTAAATACCCTGAGAGCCAAACTAGTCATGGCCGCAGGAGCCAAAGTTCATCTTCCTTCGCCCTCTATACCCACTCCTGTTAAGAAAACGTTTCCGACCAAACAGCCAATAAGCCATATCTCCTCTCTGATCTCACCAAAAGTTTCGGCAGGAAATGCCTCTCCTATTATCGCTATCGGCGCCTCCACAGGTGGAACAGAGGCTATCCTCGAAGTAGTACGGCGGTTCCCTTCCAACATGCCAGGCGTTGTTGTTACCCAGCACATGCCCGCTGGTTTTACCGCCATGTATGCGGAACGGTTAAATCGTTTATGCGCCATGGAGGTACGAGAAGCCAAAAACGGCGACCACATCCACCCCGGATTGATCCTTTTAGCTCCCGGCGGAATGCAGATGCGCATTGTTCCTATGGGAAGTTCCTATTCAGTCAGCGTCCTTCCCGGCGAAAAGGTCAACGGACACCGGCCTTCTGTGGATGTGCTTTTTGATTCTGTGGCTCTCCATGCCCGAAACCGGGCGATTGGCGTTCTTCTCACTGGAATGGGTGCAGATGGGGCCGCCGGCCTTCTCAGGATGCGCAAAAACGGCGCTTTTACCATTGGCCAGGATAAGAACAGCTGCGTCGTCTATGGTATGCCCATGGAGGCATACAAGATTGGAGCCGTGTGCCGCCAGCTCCCATTAAACGCCATTGGCCAGGCCGTTATAAGTCAGCTCTCCCTCTTGTAAGGAGGTCCCTTTCATGAAGAAACACTTGATTCACAAAAAAAGCCGTCTAAAAAAGCGGGAGAAGCCTACCGCTTCTTCCGCCCAACAGGAGCGCAGGCTGCGCTTTTTTCTCACCAGCGGAGCAATTGTTATGTTTCTCTGCATGTGCGCTAGCCTGACGCTCTATTTCTTTCCCAATCTTCCATCCCAGACATGGCAGGGCATCCGTCAAGGAATTTTCTTAACCCATACTGGATTTAAAAAAGCCGGATCTGCAATCTCCTCACTGTTTTCCCCATTGGAACAGTCAAAACGCAATCTTCCTTTCTCTGCCCTCAAAAACAATCCAAGCTATCCAGAACTTGAAATCAAGGAGGAGAAGGGGCTTGCAGAAGACCTCAATCAGGAACAAGGGGCAAGCTATGACGCCGGAGGAATCTGCGACTCCATTCTCGGTACCAGTTTGGGCCCCATAATTTACTATAATCAAGGTGATAGCCGCTGGGGCGATTACCTATACGGAGGCTCAGACCCTATGAACACTTACGGCTGCGGCCCGACAGCGGTTGCTATGCTGATCCACAGCCTTTCCCCTTTGCAGGAAGACATAACGCCTGTTGACATGGCTCAATGGTCGGTTGAGAATGGCTGTTATGCCAAGGGAGAAGGATCCTACCATTCCCTGATCCCGAAAGCTCTGACCGCTTTCGGGCTTAAAGTTGAATCTGTGAAGAACCGCACAGCTCAAAACGCCGCATCCCTTCTCAACTCCGGCCATGTGCTGGTGGCTCTCATGGGAAAGGGGATGCTAACCGATAACGGTCATTTCATCATCATCACCCGCCTGTTAGATGAAGACACGGTGTCTATCGCTGATCCCAACAGCTTCGAAAACAGTACACGCTCCTGGGATCTAGAGCTGTTGATGGGAGAGTTGAAAAAAGTCTCCGACAATGGAGCGCCTCTATGGGCGGTCAGCCTTTAAGCTGCCTGGAAGCAGCCGTATCTACGCTTACTGCAAAACAGATCGGTCAAAGCAGGCTAATTCTTCTGCCGACAAATGTCTCCGAAACCGTTCTTCTAACTCCTTCCATCCCGCTTTTCCAGCTGCTCTCAAAAGAAAAATGCGGCTTTTCAAGCTGCTTCTATCATAAAAGCGGCTCAAAAATTCTTCTGCCTGGCCTGCTTCCACATTCCCCTTGTAAAAGCTCTCGGCCAGTACGGTGAGAGCAGCAAAAGACCAGGGATCTTCCTGGAGCACCGCGGCTGCCTGACTCACTGCCTCCTGAAGTTTTCCCTCCTTCAAACAGCACAGAGCGGTCTGTTCAAAGATTTCCTGCACATGGGCTGCTGCATATAGAGCTCTGTTAAAATTTCCATATTTCTCTATTTTATCAATGGTTCCTATCAGAAAGGGAAGGGCTTCTTGAAATTGGCCTCTGGACAAATACCAACGAGCTGCCAGATAGTCAAAATCCGCATCCTTTCTCAGTTCTTCCCTTGCAAAAGCAGCGGAAAGAATCTCCTTCATCCGCTCCTCCCCCTCATTCTTACGATCTGCAATGGAAATCAAATTGAGGAAGGTCATAGCGCTGCGCTGATCCCCTGGAACGGTCTGAGGCGGCATATAGCGAACTGCTTTCTGATAGGCTTCCTGCGCTTTATCCAGCTGTTCAGCGGAGAAATAGATGTCTCCAAGATAGCCTAGCATCTCATAATCTTTTGGATTATCCTCCAGTTCCCATAGAATCATCCTAAGGTTTCGTTGTCCCTTCAAAGCTTGTAATTTTTCATCTTTTCGATAACCAGTGTGAATCACACACAGCTCCTTTGTGCTGTCCCGCAAGTGCAGAGGCTTCCCATCCTTTCGGATCAGCTGCTCATGAATCCTCCTTCTATAGCATATATCCTCCCGATTAGCAAAAATACGCGCCTGGCTCCCACCTGCAAAAAAACCGCCCTCTCCATCCAACTGGATCATACTCACCATAAGCCCGTCCACCTGCTCTGGTGACAATTCTTTTAACAGTTCTGGTATCTTTTTTGCATCACCTGGCTCGAAGTATTCATCCGCATCTAAAAAAGCGATCCACTTTCCAGAAGCCTGAGAGACTGCATAATTTTTCGCACCGGCGAAATCATCATCCCACGTATAACGAAACACCTTTGCTCCCATGGATCTGGCGATTTCCACGGTTCGATCGGTACTTCCTGTATCCACCACAATCTGTTCATCTACCAGCCCTACCCCCCAGGAAAGCGCACGCTCTATATTCGCCTCCTCATTCTTAACGATCATACATTGGGATAATCCGCTCATTCTATCTTCTCCTTCTATATCTTTTGACCCGCTCTCATCCAAACTAAGACTTCCACTTCTGCTGAAAAAAGCTCTGTACTACTTAATATATATCGACGAAAATATAAAATTTATTATAATAGGATGCCCCTCTCTAGGTTTTGACTTGAGTTTCCGCATTTTTCTATAAACCTTTCGATCCAGATAGGCAGGTGGTCTTCTGTTTCGTGTGATCCCACTTTTTGAAACACAAAAAACTCCATCACACCCAACTGGCTAAATCCATGAATAAAGCCGCAAGGTTTTCATACGAAAAACCTTGCGGCTCAAAATTATCCCCTATTAAACGCTGATTTACCGTTGGACATTCTAATTTATAAAATCAACGTCAGGATTTGATTTTTCTGCCATAATGACCGGAAATTAGACCCATAGCATCACTGTCCTATAAAGAACTTTATGGCTTATTTTCTATCACAGCGATTATCTGTAATTTCCATAATAATACCATATCATCTTTGACATGTCAACTTTTTTATAACTCCAATGAACCGGCATTATAAGCCATTTATGATAATGTCTCAGTATATCACAAATGAAAATGTCCCGGATA
>CABQJX010000043.1 GCA_902464595.1 uncultured Lachnoclostridium sp.
ACCAGCCCGGAGAGGAACTCTCACAGGAGCGGAAGAAATACGGCTTTATTGCAGTATCCAGCGGCCCGGGATTGGCAGATATTTTTAAGGGCATCGGCGCTGACTGCCTGATCGAGGGCGGGCAGACCATGAATCCCAGCACGGAGGATATGCTGAATGCCATTGAAAAGGTGAATGCAGACCATATTTTTATCCTTCCAAACAATAAAAATATCATCCTGGCAGCGAATCAGGCGGCAGCATTGACCGAGGACAAGAAGGTCATTGTGATTCCCTCTAAAACCGTTCCCCAGGGGATCACGGCTCTGATCAATTTCATGCCGGATCTGGAGCCGGAGGCAAACCTGGAAAATATGCTTCAGGAGATGGAACATGTAAAGACAGCCCAGATCACCTACGCAGTCCGCACCACCAACATTGAGGGAACCGCCATCGAAGAAGGAGATGTAATGGCTCTGGGAGACAGCGGGATCCTGGCGGTAGGAAAATCGGTGGACGGAGTGGCCTTAAAGACTCTGGAGGCGATGTTAGACGACAGCTGCGAGCTGGTGACGATCTATTACGGCTCCGATGTGTCTGAGACAGAAGCTGAGGCCTTCCAAAGCCAGGCGTCAGACCGGTATCCAGACAAGGAGATCGATCTGCAGTATGGTGGCCAGCCTATTTACTATTACCTGATTTCAGCAGAATAAGGGTGGGAGAGTGAGGCAGGCTGGAAAGCAGGATTCTTTTTAGAAAAGGAGAAGAAGACGATGAATGAAAACATGATGAGATCCTATGATGTCCAGGCGGCAGGGGATTCCCTGGGACGTTACACCGCCAAAACCTTTGGCTGGATGTTCCTTGGACTTATGGTTACCTTTGTAGTGGCAGTGGCTACTGTGTTCAGCGGGGCGATCTTTGCCATTGCCTCTATTCCCTACTGGCCATTGGCTCTGGCAGCAGCGGAACTGTTTGTGGTAATCTTTTTAGGAGCCAGGCTGGAGCGCATGTCTGTAGGCATGGCCCGGTTTATGTTTTTTTTGTATTCAGGATTAAACGGCGTTGTATTCAGTGTGTATCTGATCGCCTTTGAGTTAGCAAGCCTGGGGCTTGTATTTGCCCTTACTTCCCTGTTCTTTGGCGTTATGGCTCTGATCGGATGGTTTGGGAATATTGATTTCTCAAGGCTCCGTCCTTTCATGATGGGCGGTTTGGTGTTCCTGTTCTTCTATTGGATCTTTGCTATGTTCATTGATCTGACCGCTTTTGAGACTACGATCTGTGCCATTGGTATTTTCCTGTTTTTAGTATTCACTGCTTACGATGTGAAGAAGATCCAGGCATTCCACGCTTATTACGGCCAGATGCCGGAGATGGCTGCAAAGGCTTCTATTTTCTCCGCATTACAACTGTATCTTGACTTTATTAACCTGTTTCTGTATATTGTCAGGATTGTGGGAAACAGAAGAGATTAAAACAGCAAACGCAGCTGCCGGCCCTTGAGGCTGGCAGCTTTTGTGGATTTTAAAGCCAGACCGGGCAAAAAACGTTTGAAGACAAGTGAGAAGGAGGAAGAAACATATGTTGATCGGAGCATTGGAGGCAGGCGGAACAAAAATGGTGTGCGCTGTGGGAAAAGAGGATGGTTCCATTCTGGATCAGATTTCGATTCCCACCAGAGGGCCAGAGGAGACGCTGGCTGATATTATAGGGTATTTTAAGGATAAGGACATCAGCGCCTTGGGAGTAGCTTCCTTCGGCCCAGTGGATGTGAAGCCTTTTTCCCCTACTTACGGATTCATTTTAGATACACCGAAATTGGCCTGGCGGCATAAAGATATATTGAGCCCTCTGAAAGAAGCCTTAAAGGTTCCGATGAAGCTGGATACAGATGTAAACGGTTCCTGTCTTGGCGAGGTTACATACGGATGTGCAAAGGGGCTGGACTGTGTGATCTATATTACGGTGGGAACCGGTGTGGGAGTGGGAGCCTATGTCAATGGCAGCCTGCTTCACGGAATGCTCCACCCGGAGGGAGGGCATATCCTTCTGCAGCGCCATGAAAAGGACGAGAAGGGAGGAATCTGCCCTTATCATCCTAATTGTTTGGAAGGATTTGCCTCTGGCCCTTCCATTGAAGCAAGATGGGGAGCAAAAGCAGATAAACTGGCAGACCGTTTGGAAGTATGGGAAATGGAAAGTTATTATATTGCCCAGGCTCTGGTGAACTACATTATGATGCTGTCGCCCCAGAAGATCATCCTGGGAGGAGGTGTGATGCACCAGCCTCAGCTGTTCCCTCTGATCCGGGCTAAGGTAAAGGAGCTGGTGGGAGGCTATATCAAAACACGAGAGATGGAGGATCTGGATCACTACATTGTTCCCGCCTCTCTTCACGATGACCAGGGGATCATGGGCTGTATCAAGCTGGGGCTGGAAGCCCTGGAGGAATAAGGGTATGGCTAACAGGGAGCCTGTTGATTCTCTCAAGGGCATTGGGGAGAAAACAGGAAAGCTCTTTGAAAAATTAGGCGTTTTTACTGTAGACGACCTGCTGTCCTATTATCCCAGGGCCTACGATCCCTATGATGAGCCGGTTTCCATAGGCCAGTTAAGGGAAGGGGAGATGGGAGCGGTGAGAGCAATCCTTCAAAAGCCTGCTGATCTTCTTAGGATCGGGAAAATGCAGATGGTCAGCGTTTCCCTTAAGGATCTGACCGGTTCCCTTCAGGCAGCTTGGTACAATATGCCTTACATGCGGGCCAACTTAAAGACAGGGACTCCCTATGTGTTTCGTGGCAGGGTGGCCAGAAAGAGGGGAAGGCTGGTGATGGAGCAGCCTGAGGTTTTTGGGGCAGAGGATTATGAAGCCCTGTCCGGCTCTATGCAGCCTATTTACGGCCAGACAAGAGGGCTTGGCAATAAGGCGATCGTCCGGGCCCAGAGGGAGGCTCTCAAGGTGCGGCGTATGGAGCGGGAGTATATGCCAGGGGAAATACGCCGCCGCTATGAGCTGTCAGAGATCAACTATGCTATGGAGCACATCCATTTCCCCGCAGACCGTGCGGAACTTTTATTTGCCAGAAAGCGGTTGGTTTTTGACGAGTTTTTTATGTTTCTGACCGGGGTCAGGCGTTTAAAAGAGCATCGGAAGGATAAGCCGTCTTCCTGGGTGATACGAAGAAGCGTCAGAGGCAGCGCATTTCGGGAGGGGCTTCCCTACGGCCTTACCGGAGCCCAGGAAAGAGCTTTGGAGGAAATATACAAGGATCTGGAAAGCGGCCGGGTGATGAACCGGCTGATCCAGGGAGATGTGGGATCGGGAAAGACCATTATTGCAGTGCTGGCCCTTTTGGAAACAGCTTTAAGCGGGTATCAGGGGGCTCTTATGGTTCCCACAGAGGTTCTGGCAAAACAGCATTACGAGTCGATCAAGGAGCTGTTTGAGAGCCAGGGCATGGAAATCCGTCCGATTCTTGTCACTGGCTCCATGACAGCGAAGGAGAAGCGGGAGGCATACGAGGCCATTGCTTCCCATAAGGCAGATATTATTATCGGCACTCATGCTCTGATCCAGGAAAAGGTGGTTTATGACAAGCTGGCTCTGGTGATCACAGATGAGCAGCACCGCTTTGGAGTGGGGCAGAGGGAACTTCTGGGAAGCAAAGGGGACAGTCCTCATGTACTGGTCATGAGCGCTACCCCGATTCCGCGTACGCTGGCGATTATCCTTTACGGCGATCTGGATATATCCGTGATCGATGAGCTTCCAGCGGGCCGTCAGGCCATCAAAAACTGTGTGGTTGGGCCGGATTACCGGCCAAAGGCATACCATTTCATTGAGGGACAGATTGAGAAGGGGCATCAGGCTTATGTTATCTGTCCCATGGTGGAGGACAGCGAGATGATCCAGGCGGAAAATGTGCTGGACTATTCAAAGATCTTGAAAAAAGCGCTCTCCCCTTCCATTACGGTGGAGTATCTTCACGGAAAGATGAAGGGGAAGGAAAAGAACCGGATTATGGAGCGGTTTTCATCAGGGGAGATACAGGTTCTGGTGTCCACTACGGTGATTGAGGTGGGGGTCAATGTGCCAAATGCCACGGTCATGATGATCGAGAATGCAGAGCGTTTCGGCCTGGCTCAGCTTCATCAGCTCAGAGGCCGGGTGGGACGGGGGAAATCCCAGTCCTATTGTATTATGGTCAATTGTTCCAAGGATGATGGGGCTGGAAAACGGCTGGAGATCATGAACCGCTCCAACGACGGTTTTTATATTGCCTCGGAGGATTTGAAGCTTCGCGGGCCAGGGGATCTTTTTGGCCTCCGCCAGAGCGGTGACCTGGAATTTAAGCTGGGGGATATTTTTACAGATGCCAGCCTGTTAAAGCAGGTGTCAGAGGAGGTGGAGCGTCTGCTCAAACAGGATCCAGGGCTTGAAGGGGAGGAACATCGGCTGTTAAAGGAAAAGATCGATCAGTATTTAGGAAATCGATATGATGGGCTGAGTTTATAGGTGAAAGAAAGGGGAATCATTATGAATGAGACATTAAATACGATTTTAACAAGAAGGAGTACCAGAAAGTTTGCTGATAAGGGGATCAGCCGCGAGGATATGGAGCTGATCGTACAGGCAGGGCTTCATGCGCCCAGTGGTATGGGACGTCAGACATGGCAGTTTACGGTGGTACAGAACCAGGAGATGATTCGGCGCTTGGCTGGGGCGGTTGAAGCTGTATTAGACCGTCCGGGGTACGATATGTATAAGCCTCAGGCCCTTATCATTCCTTCCAATGAGGAGAACAGCCCTTGGGGAAGGGATGACAATGCCTGCGCGATGGAAAATATATTCCTGGCAGCTCATTCCCTGGGGATCGGCTCTGTATGGATCAACCAGCTTTGCGGAATCTGTCATGAACCAAAAATCCGGGAGATCTTGACCGAACTTGGGATCCCTGGGGATCATGTTGTCTACGGCTTGGCAGCATTGGGTTATGCGGAGGATGAAAAGACGCCAAAGGCCCGGACTGGAAAAGTGGTGTATGTAGAATAGCTTGCCAGAGAACGATAACAAAAAAGAGGATGCTGATCTTCACAGAAAGCTGTGAGGAAGTCAGCACCCTCCTTTTCTTGTCTTTTAAAAGCTTATTTTCTAAAAGCTTTTCTCAGGCAGCCAGATTTATTTGCCGGCCATCTGGCGCTCCTGGGCCTCGATCATCTTCTTTACCATATATCCGCCTACAGAACCGTTCTGTGCGGAAGTCAGGTTGCCGTTGTATCCATTGCTTAACGGTACGCCGATCTCGTTGGCTACCTCCATTTTAAATTTGTCCATTGCTTCCTTTGCCTCTGGTACGTTTGTTTTGTTAGAATTGTTAGACATATTAAAACGCCTCCTTCATATTTGATTTGCCATGTGTGTTGTGTGTGTCATGGCTTGTTGTGTGTTACAATCCTATTATGTGAGGATTGAAAAATAATAAACTAGAAGCTTCTGCGTATTTTGGTTAAAATTAGTAAAGAGAAATCATCAAACACAAAGTTTAAGCGAAAAAGTTCTTGTATATCTGAAAATTTCATATTATACTTGTTTGGTATAAAAAGCCGCTGTTAGGCGGTATTTAAGGAAGTGAGAGAAAGAATGAGAGTAATTGCAGGCAGCGCCAGGAGACTGCTTTTAAAAACCATAGAAGGATTGGATACCAGGCCCACTACGGACCGGATCAAAGAAACTTTATTTAATATGCTTCAGCCGGATATACCGGACTGTCTGTTTCTGGATCTGTTTTCAGGAAGCGGAGCGATTGGGATTGAAGCGCTCAGCAGAGGAGCTTCTCTGGCGGTGATGATCGAGAATAATCCAAAGGCGCTGGAGTGTATAAGGGAAAATCTGGCAAGAACCCATTTAGAGGACAACGCCATGGTCATGGGCTGTGATGTGATGACTGGTTTAAAACGCTTAGAGGGCAGAAATTATCGTTTCGATCTTATTTTTATGGATCCGCCCTATGGGCATGGCCATGAACGGGCTGTTTTAGAGTATTTATCCCATTCTCCTATGGCCACAGAGGACACTCTGGCTGTGGTGGAGGCCTCCAAGGATACGGAGTTTGACTGGCTTATGGAGGCTGGCTGGTATGTGGTAAAGACAAAAGAATATAAGACGAACAAACATGTATTTGTCAAGAAGGAGAGCCGATGAAGACAGCAGTATACCCAGGAAGCTTTGACCCAGTGACGTTGGGCCATTACGATATTATTGAGCGCACGTCTAAGATGGCGGATCGGGTGATCATCGGCGTGCTGAACAATCAGGCAAAATCACCGTTGTTTTCTGCCCAGGAACGTGTTAATATGTTAAAAGAGGTAACGGCTTCCCTTTCCAATGTGGAGGTTCAGTCTTTTGACGGGCTGCTGATCGATTTTGTCCGGGAAAACCATGCGGACGTAGTGGTCAGAGGCCTTCGGGCGATCACGGACTTTGAGTATGAGCTCCAGATGGCGCAGACCAACCGCGTCATTGCCCCTGAGATTGACACTGTGTTTTTAACTACCAATTTACGGTATTCTTATCTGAGCTCCAGCATTGTAAAAGAGATCGCAGCATACCAGGGGGATATAAGCGCTTTTGTGCACCCGTTTATTGCAGACCGGGTGAAGGAGAAGCTTGAGGAGAGGAGACGGTTAAAATGATGAGCAGGATTGAGCAGTTGATCAGTGAGATTGAGGAATATATAGACAGCTGTAAGTTTCAGGCATTGTCCAACAGCAAGATCATTGTAAATAAGGAGGAACTGGAGGAGCTTTTAGTGGAGCTCCGACTGAGGATCCCCGATGAGATCAAGAAATATCAGAAGATCATCAGCCAGCAGGAGACCATTTTAAATGAAGCCCAGTTCCAGGCAGATGCCATGATGGAGGATGCTAAGAGACAGGCAGATTCAATGGTAGCCCAGGCCAGCGAGCAGACAACAGAGATGATCAATGAGCATGAGATCATGCAGCGGGCTTATGCCCACGCCAACGAGGTGGTAGAGCAGGCCAATATCCAGGCTCAGGCCATTGTCGATGCAGCCGTAAACGATGCCAACAATATACGCCAGGGCTCGATCCAGTATACAGATGATATGCTGCGCAGCCTTCAGACGATCATCAACCATACGATGGAGGGGGCAAAGGGACGGTTTGATTCGTTTATGTCCTCCATGCAGTCCAGTTATGATATTGTTTCCTCCAACCGCAAGGAGCTGTCCGGCGGGATCGTAAGGCAGGAGGAACCGGAAGCCGCTGCTTCAGGGGAGCCTCAGGAGGAACAGGAGCAGTAACGGGATCAGGAAGCCTAGAACTTATAGGAGCTCCGAAAGCCCGTACAACAGAAGAAAGGATAGGAGGCTGGAAAGCAGCTTCCACCACATATAATGCCAGATGGATAATCTGGCATTTTTTAATACGCTTTTTGTCTGGAACAGCCCGGACAATCCGCCGAAACTTCCGGCGGCGGCAGTGAGCATGAGGCCTGCCCGGCCGGAAACCTGGGAACAGATGGCAGCGATGCCGGTGGTCATTTCCACCCCTCCTAAAAATGCACAGCGGAACAGGGTAGGGATAGGAAGACGGGAGAGATATAGGGCCAGTATGGAAAAGAGCATGATATATCCACCGATTTTTACCATGATCTCAAAGGAGTCTATGAGGTAGCTGTCAAAGGAAAAGCTTCCTTCTTTTATGGGCTCCTTTTTTTCTATGACAGAAGACCGCTCTGCCCCATAAAATTTTTTCGCAAGGAAGGAGAGGGGCAGTATAGGAATATAGATAGAGGCGGCAAGAGACCAGGAGGGCCACATGGGGCTGAGGGGGACAGATTTTGCCTGGGAGGCCATATAGCCCAGGATGAACATGGGGCTGGGAAAGCTGCTGATGGCAAGAAGATACTTTCCTTCTGTGGGGGAGATCCTGCCGGATTCCACAAAATCGTTGGTCATCTTTGCCCCCATGGGATAGCCGCAGAGAAGCCCGCAGATCAGACAGAAGCTTCCCTGCTCTGAAAGGGAAAAGAAACGGGTCAAGATAGGCTTAAATGGGAGAGTCAGAAGGGAAATCCCGTTAAAAGCCACAATTACACCGGTGCAGAGCATAAAGGGAAGGAGTGTGGGAAGTACGGTATTGGCCCACAAAAGAAGGCCCTGTCTGGCTCCTGTGAGGGAAAGGGAGGGGTGGGAAAGCAGAAGGAACAGACAGCATACCGCAAGGAAGCTGCCAGCGGATTTTTTCATAGCCACCTGAATACAATGAGTTTATATAACTATATTGGAGGAAAAGGTGAGCTATGACTTTCATTGTGATCCTGATATTAGCGGTATTCCACTGTTCAATCGCCGGATACCTGACGGAAAACCCGGATTATTATCAATTAAGGGCAGATTCCTGGGAAAGTGAAGATTTCAGGGCTATGAAGCTGGGAGAAGCCTTTGTGGAAATGGAAGCTTTAGATGGAGACTTCATTGCCTCTCTTATGCTGGAATATGACTATGATCTGAGGAAAATGAAGAAAGAGGATTTGAGACAATGGGAAGGAAAAGGGATTTTTTCAAAAAAAATGAGGCTAAAAGCCGGGACTGCGAAAGAGGTAAAGCCTAGAGCCTACAAAAACCTTCGGGAAGCGTATGAAATGGCATGGAAGGACTTGAAATATTTCCCTATTCCCCGGTCCACAGACGATAAAATGCCGGATATAACATATCAGGACAGCTGGGGAGAGGGGAGAAGCTATGAAAGCAGCCAGGGAAAGAAAAAAATAGCTTCTATTTATGAGAAAAAATCTCAAAATAGAGAAAAAGATAAGGAAGAAGGCAGCAGAGATTCTGGCAAAGAAGAATATTGTGAGAAAAAAACTTATGAGAAAAAAACTCACGAAGAAAAATCTCATAAAGAAGCATCTCGCGAAGAAGTTCGCAAAGGAGCGGAGCGAAGGCATGAAGGCTGTGATCTTATGGGAGATAAACTTCCTCCGGGAAGCTATCCGGTTGTGTCGATGACCGACGGTGTGGTTGAACAAGTGGGCTGGCTGGAGCTGGGAGGGTGGCGGGTGGGAATCCGGGCCCCAGGAGGAGCTTATTTCTATTATGCCCATTTGTACCGCTATGCAGGGAATCTGCAAAAGGGAGATCCGGTTCAGGCTGGTCAGCTCATCGGCTATATGGGGGATACAGGATATGGGAAGAAAGAAGGAACCAGGGGAAAATTCCCATGCCACCTCCATGTAGGGATATATTTAAGGGACAGCCAGGGAGAGGAGATGGCCATAAATCCCTATTGGCTCCTTCGATGGCTGGAAAAGAAAAGGCTGATCTTCTCTTATTGAGCCAAGAGAAAATCAGCCTGTGGATTTTGGATCATCTGGAGAGATGGGATCCGGTTTACCGTTTCATTTTTAATTTTTCTTCTTTGATAATAGCCCGGGATTCCTCCAGGGTAGAGCCCATTACCTTTAAGAGGACATCCTGCTCAATGGTAGGGGCATAGTAAAATCCCTGCTGATACTGGCAGTGGCAGCGGTTCAGGATTTCCAGCTGATTTTCCGTTTCAGCGCCCTCTGCGATGATACGCACGCCCAGCTGGCCAGCCATTTGGATCAATCCCCCAATGATGGAGGCACAGCGGGGATTGGTCTCTAACTGCCATACAAACATGCGCTCCAGCTTAACTGTCTGGATGGGAAAATCCAAAAGGCTGGACACAGGGTAACAGCCAGAGCCAAAGTCATTGAGAACCAGCTCTACCCCCATGCGTTCCAGCTCCTGGAGCGTTTCATTGATATTCAGATAAACGCTGGAGAGCGCGTCATCCTGGAGCTCCAGGGCCAGCTTTCCGCGGGGAATATCATTATTCCTTCAGGACACTGCTTACCTGCTCCAGAAAATCTTCCTGGAGCAAAAGGACGGGAGATACGGGGATACAGATGGATTCAAAATCCCTTCCGGCATTCAGAAGCTGACGGATGCAGCTGCCTGCATGGCTCAGGGCATAGTAGCCGATGGCCCGGATCTGGCCGGAATCTTCCGCAATAGGGAGAAACTCCCCTGCGCCCACCAGGCCGATCCCCTGGATAAAGATACGCATATAGGAGTCAGCGCGGGTAAAGCGGCCGTCTTCCATCCTGCATGTGGGGCGGTAGCGCACCTCCAATTCATTTTTTTCCAAAGCAGTCTGGAGATACAGAGCGATCGTCTGACGGCGGACTGCCTGGGAATGAAGGTGGCTGTCATAAACGGCCAGCTGGTTTGGGCCAAATTCTGCGGCCGCAGATACAGCCATGTCAAGACGTTTGAGAAGGTCGTCTGTCTGAGTTGCATGGCCGGGATAGGAACAGATTCCGATCTGGACGGAGCAGAGGCAGTCTACGCCGGAGATCTTCCAGACAGCGCCAAAGCGCTCCAATATCTGCTCTGCCAGGGCAGAAGCCTGCCCTTCGGAGGTGTTTTCTAAGATCATCAAAAATTCCACTCCAATGTAGCGGTAAAGATTTCCTCCTGAAAGTTCTTTTAAGTAGGACTGGATCTGTGCCAGCAATTCATCACAATAACTATATCCGAAGGTTTTGTTGAGGTTTTTAAAATTTTCCAGATAGAGCTTCAGCACAGTGCCCTTTGAGGAAGGGTCGTTAAAAAGGGAATCCAGCCTTGTAAGGCAGGCCTTTTTTCCTTCTATGCTCTGGCCGGAGCTCAGTGAAGAACACGCCGTTTCTTTTTCGGGAACGCGTACCTCCTCTGTCCTCTTCTTCTTTGGGGTAAATAAACCCATAGTTGGTTCCTCCTTTGTTCTTTTTCATACGCTCAAACCCTATTATAATATAAAACAGAGGGAACTACAATTTCAAGATTTTCTTTTTGTTTGCAAATTGTTTTAACTATGGTATAATATCGCCAGAGGCGTATATGATACCGCGCCCATTTGCTCCGAGCGTCAGCGAGGAAATTTCCATTACAAATGGTGCGCATCCCCCGGAGGGGCCGTAGCAAAGCTATGGTATAATAGGCACAGATATTGCAGTAAGGAGAAAAATCTTTATGAAGATGAATCGGGTATTCTTAAAATTAAGCGGAGAGGCATTGGCCGGCTCTAAAAAGACAGGGTTTGATGAGGACACAGTAAAGGAAGTGGCCAGGCAGGTAAAGCTCTCTGTAGATGCAGGGGTACAGGTAGGCATTGTCATCGGCGGAGGCAATTTCTGGCGGGGACGCACCAGCGAGGCCATTGACCGGACAAAGGCAGATCAGATCGGTATGCTGGCTACCATTATGAACTGTATTTATGTGTCAGAGATATTCCGTAATGCCGGCATGGAAACCCAGATATTTACCCCATTCTCCTGCGGTTCCATGACAGAGCTGTTCTCAAAGGATAAGGCCAACCGCTGTTTTGAAGCAGGAAATGTGGTGTTTTTTGCAGGCGGGACAGGTCATCCTTATTTTTCAACCGATACAGGGATTGCCCTCAGGGCGATTGAAATGGAGGCAGACTGTATCCTGTTAGCTAAGGCGATCGACGGGGTATATGACAGTGATCCGAAGCTTAACCCGGAGGCGAAAAAGTATGACACCATTTCCATTCAGGAGGTCATTGATAAACAGCTTGCGGTGGTGGATCTGACTGCCTCCATCATGTGCATGGAGCACAAAATGCCAATGGCAGTATTCAGCCTCAATGAGAAGGACGGAATTGCAAACGCCATGCAGGGAAAGATCAATGGGACCATCGTGACCGCTTAAGGCAGCTGTCAAAAGCAGCTTTGCCTGGGGACGGTATGATACCATTATAAAAATTAGGAGGAAATTTATGGAAGATTTGAAATTTTATGAGGACAAAATGAATAAGACATTGGATGTACTTCTGTCCGATTACGGCACAATCCGCGCAGGAAGAGCCAATCCCCATGTGTTAGATAAGATTAAGGTAGATTACTACGGCACACCGACTCCCCTTCAGCAGGTGGGCAATATATCGGTTCCCGAGGCCCGTATGATCGTGATCCAGCCTTGGGAAAAGAGCCTTCTCAAACCGATCGAGAAAGCACTTTTGACTTCTGAACTGGGCATCAATCCTACAAACGATGGAAGCTGTATCCGTCTCGTATTCCCAGAGATGACAGAGGAGCGCAGAAAGGAAGTATCCAAGGACGTTAAGAAGAAAGGGGATAATGCAAAGGTAGCGCTGCGCAATATCCGCCGCGACGCCAATGAGGCATTTAAGAAGGCTGAGAAAGCAGCAGAGATTTCTGAGGACGATCTGACTGAGATGACAGAAAAGATGCAGAAGCTTACCGATAAGATGGTTGAGAAGATCGATAAGGCTGTGGAGGAGAAGACAAAGGAGATCATGACAGTATAGTCATGGAACATACAAAATGAATAACGGGGGCAGGAGGGACTCCTGCCTCTTTCAAATTACCCAAAGAAAGGCAGAAAAGAGAATGGCATTGGATAAAGATATGGTGATACCCCAGCATGTGGCCCTGATATTGGACGGAAATGGCCGTTGGGCGAAAAAAAGAGGCCTTCCCCGCACCATGGGCCATAAGGAGGGCTGTATCACCGTGGAGAAAACGGTGGAGACCGCGGCCCGCATGGGGATCCGTTATCTGACCGTTTATGGATTTTCTACAGAGAACTGGAAGCGGTCCTCCGAGGAGGTGGGGGCTCTTATGCAGCTGTTCCGCTACTATATGGTCCGCCTTTTGAAGGTGGCCTCAGCCAACAATGTGCGTGTGAAGATGATCGGTGACAGGAACCGTTTTGCAAAGGATATTATCCAGGGGATCAACCGGCTGGAGGAGGAAACAAAGGACAATACAGGTCTTACCTTTGTCATAGCGGTTAATTACGGCGGCCGGGATGAGATCCGAAGGGCGGCTTCCCGGCTGGCAGAGGACTGTGCTCAGGGAAAGGTAGCTGCTTCGGAGGTTGATGAGCAGCTGTTTGCTTCCTATCTTGATACCGCCGGTATGCCGGATCCAGATCTTTTGATCCGTACCAGCGGGGAGATGCGTCTTTCCAATTACCTTTTATGGCAGCTGGCCTATACGGAGATCGTAGTTACGGACTGCCTGTGGCCGGATTTTAGCCAGGAAGAATTGGAGAAGGCCATCATACAGTATAATCAGAGAGACCGTCGGTTCGGTGCGGTCAAGTAAGGAGACGGAAAGGAGAGAGCCATGTTTACGACCCGACTGATCAGCGGAATTGTACTGGTGCTTTTATCCATCGTGATCGTAGGGCAGGGGGGAATTCTGCTTTTTACAGCCACAGCCCTCATATCCCTCATTGGATTGTTTGAGCTGTACCGGGCCCTGGGAATGCAGAGGCGTTCCCTGGCTGTGGCCGGTTACCTGACAGCCTGCACTTATTATGGGCTTTTGTGGTTTGAGGGGCAGCGCTATGTAACTCTTATGATCATCGTCTGCCTTATGGTCATGATGTCCTTTTATGTGTTTACCTTCCCTGAGTATAAGACAGAGGAGGTCACAGGAGCCTTTTTTGGAGTCTGTTATGTTCCGATCATGCTGTCCTTCCTTTACCAGACCAGGGCCATGGGCGACGGAGCGTATCTGGTTTGGCTGATCTACTTAAGTTCCTGGGGCTGCGACACTTGCGCTTACTGTGTGGGGATGCTGTTTGGAAAACATAGGCTGGCTCCGGTCTTGAGTCCTAAAAAGTCCATTGAGGGGGCTGTGGGCGGAGTTGTGGGGGCAGCTCTTTTGGGATTTATTTATGCCACTTTGTTTGGAAGCCAGATGGCGGAGCTCCACAGTCCGCGGTTAAGCTGTACCGCAGCCTGCGCGATCGCGGCTGTGATCTCTCAGATTGGAGATCTGGCGGCTTCCGCGATCAAGAGAAATCACAATATCAAGGATTATGGACGCCTGATCCCAGGACATGGGGGGATTTTGGACCGATTTGACAGCATGATCTTTACAGCTCCGGCTATTTATTTTGCCCTGACCTTTTTTCCGTAGTCTGCCAGGGTGTTTCATGTATATGCGGTTTGTACGGCTATAAATAGCCTTTGCAGCCGCCTATCTGTCGGAAGCAAAAGGTTTACTGAAACATGAAGAGACTCAAGAAGTTTGAGTATTTCTTCAAAATAGGGAGAATATAAGTTATGGTAAAGAAAATCGCAGTTTTGGGTTCCACAGGATCCATCGGAACCCAGACATTGGAAGTGGTGCGGTACAATCAGGATATTGAGGTAACAGCCCTGGCAGCAGGGAGAAATGCAGAGCTTTTGGAGCGTCAGGTACGGGAATTTAAGCCAAAGCTGGCCTGCCTCTGGGATAAAAAAGGGGCAGAAGAACTGCGCACCCGTCTGGCAGATATGGATGTAAAAGTAGTAGGCGGGATGGAGGGCCTTATGGAGGCGGCTGCTGGGAAGGATACAGATCTGGTGGTCACAGCTGTGGTGGGAATGATCGGCATCCGGCCAACCATAGCAGCGATTGAGGCGGGAAAGGATATTGCCCTGGCCAACAAGGAGACTTTGGTCACAGCAGGGCATCTGATCATGCCTTTGGTAAAGGAGAAAAAGGTTCGGCTCCTCCCTGTGGATTCGGAACACTCTGCTATTTTTCAGTGTCTTCAGGGGGCTGGGGAAAACCCCATACACAAGATCCTTCTTACCGCCTCAGGAGGGCCTTTCAGAGGCTTTACAAGAGAGCAGCTAAAGCGTGTGCGCCTGGAGGATGCTTTAAAGCATCCTAACTGGTCCATGGGACAGAAGATAACCATTGATTCTTCTACCCTGGTCAATAAGGGTTTGGAAGTTATGGAGGCCCACTGGCTGTTTGGGGTGGAAATGGATCAGGTACAGGTAGTCGTGCAGCCGGCCAGCGTGATCCACTCCATGGTAGAGTTTGAGGATGGAGCGGTCATTGCCCAGTTAGGAACCCCTGACATGAAGCTGCCTATCCAGTATGCCCTATATTACCCACAGCGCCGTTTCCTTCCAGGGGACCGCCTGGATTTCACAAAGCTGTCCCGGATCGAGTTTGACTGTCCGGATATGGACACATTCCAGGGCCTTCGTCTGGCCTACGAGGCAGGAAAGCGGGGCGGCTCTCTGCCTACGGTATTTAACGCTGCCAATGAGCGGGCAGTGGCTCTGTTCCTGGAACGGAAGATTCCTTATCTGGCCATCACAGAGCTGATCCAGGCGTCTATGGAACACCATCAGGTGGTGGAGCATCCGAATGTGGAGCAGATCCTGGAGGCAGAGCAGGAGACCTACCGCTATATTGACAGCTGCGGCTTGATCCGCTAAGAGGTTTGAAAGATCCGGCCGGAATCAAAAATAGAGACAGGTGGAAATAGAATGAGCTTGATTATTGCCATGTTGATGTTGGGGATCATCATTATGATCCATGAGTTTGGGCATTTTCTTTTTGCAAAATTAAATAAGATTGGAGTGATCGAGTTTTCCCTGGGAATGGGGCCAAGGCTCCTGAGTTTTGAAAAAGGGGGAACACGGTATTCCTTAAAGCTTCTGCCCTTTGGCGGTTCCTGTATGATGCTGGGGGAGGACGGAGATCTGTCCCAGCCGGAGGAGGGCCAGATCCCTTCTGGATTTTTTGCAGAGAACGCTTTTAATAACAAGTCAGTCTGGGCCAGGATCTCGGTGGTAGCCGGAGGGCCGTTGTTTAATTTTATCCTGGCTTTTGGGCTGGCTATGATCCTTATTGGGGCTACGGGCATAAGCCAGGCCAGGCTAAAGGGAGTTACGGAAGGATTCCCTGCCCAGGCGGCAGGCATGGAGGCAGGAGATGTGATCACCTCGGTCAACGGCCGTTCGGTTCATTCTTATCGGGACATCAATTGGTATCTGTTTACCCACCCGGCGGATACAGTCCGTATCCGCTGGGAACGGGAAGGAGAGGACGGATCCCATCAGGAGTTTGGGGCAGAGCTGGTTCCCGCCTATTCTGAGGAAAACGGACGGAAGATGATCGGGGTGGAATTTGACCCTGTCCCCCAGGCGGTCGGCTCCTTAGGCCAGCTGATCCGCTACAGTGCTTATGAGGTGCAGTACTGGGTCCGCTATGTGTTTGACACTTTTTATATGATGTTTCATGGAATGGTGTCTGTGAATGACATCAGCGGCCCAGTGGGAATTGTGACCACCATTGACGCCACCGTGGAGGAAACCGTTCCTTATGGAAGTTCAGCAGTGATCCTGACGCTGATCAATTTTACCATTTTACTGAGCGCCAACCTGGGAGTGATGAATCTCCTCCCCATCCCTGCCTTAGACGGGGGGCGTCTGGTATTCCTTATCATTGAGGCGGTCCGGGGAAAGGCGATTGACAGGGAGAAAGAGGGGATGGTACACATGGCCGGAATGATGTTCCTTCTGGCCCTTATGGTGCTGATCCTGTTTAATGATGTGAGAAAATTGTTTTAGATACAAAGGAGAGTTATGATTAGGAAGGATACAAAGGCAATCCGGATCGGAGACCGGGTTATCGGCGGGGGCAATCCCATTCTGATCCAGTCTATGTGCAACACAAAGACAGAGGACGTAAGGGCAACGGTGGATCAGATCCTGGGCCTGGAAAGGGCAGGCTGTGATATAATACGTGTGGCGGTTCCTACGATGGAGGCGGCAAAGGCCCTGTCAGAGATTAAGCGGCAAATCCACATTCCCCTGGTGGCAGATATTCATTTTGACTACCGTCTGGCTGTGGCCTCCATTGAAAATGGAGCAGACAAGATCCGCATCAATCCGGGAAATATCGGCGACAGGGAAAGGGTAAGAACGGTCGTAGATAAAGCCAGGGAGTACAGTGTTCCCATCCGGGTGGGAGTCAACAGCGGTTCCCTTGAAAAAACAATTTTGGAAAAATATGGAGGAGTTACAGCGGAGGGGATCGTGGAGAGCGCTATGGATAAGGTGCATCTCATTGAGGACATGGGATATGATAATCTGGTGATCAGCATCAAATCCTCGGACGTGATGATGTGCGTCAAGGCCCATGAGCTCATTGCAGATCAGACCGTATATCCCCTTCATGTGGGGATCACAGAGTCGGGAACCCTGACCTCCGGCAATATTAAGTCCTCCGTGGGCCTGGGGATCATTCTTCATGAGGGCATCGGCGACACCATCCGCGTTTCCCTCACTGGGGATCCCCTGGAGGAGATCAAAAGCGCCAAGCTGATCTTAAAGGCTCTGGGGCTGAGAAAGGGAGGGATCGAGGTAGTGTCCTGTCCCACCTGCGGAAGGACCCGCATCGACCTGATCGGGCTTGCAAACCAGGTGGAAACCATGGTATCAGAGTTTGACGACCTGAATGTAAAAGTAGCTGTAATGGGCTGCGTGGTCAATGGGCCTGGGGAGGCCAGGGAGGCAGATATTGGCATAGCCGGAGGCATAGGAGAGGGGCTTTTGATCCGCAAGGGAGAGATCCTTAGAAAAGTGCCGGAACATGAACTTCTATCTTCCCTTCGCCAGGAGCTGGCTGCAATGAGAAAGGAGCAGTAAGAACGAGGGATCTATGGCTAAAAATTTTCTGGAAGTATTTCCAACTCTCAATATAGCAGAGCCGTTAAAGGAGCTTTTGGGCCTGGTGCAGGTGGATCGCGTGTCCGCCTCCAGGGACAGAAGCTCCCTGCGCATCTATCTGCGCAGTCCCAGGCTTATCCATAAACAGAATATTTTTGATCTGGAAAAGGGGATCAAAGCCCAGTTATTTCCAGATAAGCAGCTGACGGTAAAGATCCAGGAGACTTACCGCTTATCCGGTCAGTATACCCCCAAGAAGCTTTTGGACGTGTACCGGGACAGCCTTCTTTTGGAATTAAAGAATTACAGCATCATTGAATATACCATGTTCCGCAAAGCACAGATTACCTTTGAGGGCGATGATGTGATGAACCTGGCAGTAGAGGATACCATGGTAAACAGGGACAAGACAAGGGAACTGAAGCGTGTCTTGGAGAAGGTCTTTACAGAGCGCTGCGGACTTCCCGTGGAGGTCCGTTTTTCCTATGTGAAGCCCCAGAACAGCTTTCGCAGGCAGCAGATGGAGGAAAGGTGGGAACAGGAGGCGCGGGAGGCTCATGGAAGCCTTTTAGCGGCAAATAGCCGTGACGCCAAAGGCTCAGGGGAAGGTGCAAAAAGGCTGTCCGGCGGGGCAAAAAAGGGAGCAGAGGAAGGGGATCTCTTTATACAGGCAGCAGATGGACAGCCGGAGGGCGCTCCCTGGGAGGCTATTATGGCCCAGGCGTCCCAGGAGTCGGCGGAGGAGACAGTAAAAGACAGCGCTTCCCCCGCTTCGCCCAAGAAGACACAGTTAAACAGGGGACGAAAAGGATGGGGCCGGGATCAGGGGAGCAGCGAGGAGAAAAAGCTTTCAGCCAAACGTTCCAACAATCCTGACGTGCTCTATGGACGCGATGTTGAGGACGATCCCATTGAGATCGAAAAGCTGGAGGGAGAAGTGGGGGAGGTGACGGTGCGGGGCCAGATTCTTACCATGGACAGCAGGGAGCTGCGCAGCGGAAAATTCATCCTGATTTTCGATGTGTCGGATTTTACGGATACCATTACTGTAAAAATGTTTGTCCGCCCTGAGATCTTCGGAGAGGTAAAGGAAGGGCTCAAGGCCGGAATGTTTGTGAAAGTGAAAGGCGTTACCACCATCGACAAGTTTGATGGGGAGCTGACACTTGGATCCATTATGGGGATCAAAAAAATCGACGATTTTACCAGCAGGAGAATGGATTCCAGCCTCGAAAAGAGGGTGGAGCTCCATTGCCATACAAAGATGAGCGACATGGACGGCGTGTCCGATGTAAAGGACATCATTAAGAGGGCGAAAAAGTGGGGAATGCCTGCTGTGGCGGTGACGGATCACGGATGCGTCCAGGCATTCCCGGATGCCAACCATGCCTTGGACAAGGGGGATACTTTTAAGGTCATTTACGGCGTGGAGGGCTACCTGGTAGATGATACCAAGCAGCTGGTAGATAATTCCAAAGGACAGAGTTTTGAGGATACCTTTGTGGTATTCGATATTGAGACTACAGGCTTCAGCCCCAAAAAGAATAAGATCATTGAAATCGGGGCAGTGAGGGTAGAAGACGGGAAGATCACGGACCGCTTTTCCACTTTTGTGAATCCTGACGTCCCTATTCCCTTTGACATTGAAAAACTGACAGGCATCAATGATGCCATGGTCCTTCCCTATCCTAAGATCGATGTGATCCTTCCGCAGTTTTTGGAATTTGTGGGAGATTCGGTATTGGTAGCCCATAATGCGGGGTTCGACGTGGGCTTTATCAGCCATTTTGCTGAGGAGCTGGGACTGCCCTTTTCCCCTACTGTGCTGGATACCGTAACTATGGCCAGGCTGCTTTTGCCCAATCTGAACCGCTACAAGCTGGACACCGTGGCAAAGGCGTTAAACATTTCTCTGGAAAACCATCACCGGGCTGTGGACGATGCCGGGGCGACAGCGGAAATTTTTGCCGCCTTTGTAAAGCTTTTGAGGGAGCGGGACATTGTGGATCTGGACGGCCTGAATGCCCAGAATGCCATGGACGTGGAAACCATACGCAAGCTTCCTACCAACCATGTGATCATTTTAGCAAAAAATGATGTGGGCCGTATCAATCTGTACCGCTTGGTCAGCTGGTCCCACTTAGAATATTATGCGAGAAGGCCCAGGATTCCCAAAAGCATTTTAAACAAATACCGGGAGGGCCTTATCATCGGTTCTGCCTGCGAGGCGGGGGAGCTGTACCAGGCCCTTCTCAGGGGAGCGCCGGATACGGAGATCGCCAGGCTGGTAAATTTTTACGATTATCTGGAAATACAGCCTCTGGGAAATAACGCATTTATGCTCCGCGATGAAAAGAGCACTGTAAAGACGGAAGAAGACCTGATCGAGCTGAACAAGAGGATCGTAGAGCTGGGGGCTCAGTTTAATAAGCTGGTCTGCGCAACCTGTGATGTTCATTTCCTGGATCCCCAGGATGAGGTATACCGGCGGATCATTATGGCAGGCCAGGGCTTTAAGGATTCCGATGACCAGGCCCCTCTGTATCTGCGCACCACAGAGGAGATGTTAGAAGAATTTTCCTATTTGGGGCCGGATACCTGTTATCAGGTGGTAGTGACCAATACCAGGAAGATTGCGGCTATGTGCGAGCCCATTGCTCCGGTGCGCCCGGATAAATGTCCTCCGGTTATCCCGGATTCTGATAAGACGCTGACCAAAATATGCTATGACCGGGCTCACGAGATGTATGGTGAGGAGCTTCCAAAGATCGTAGTGGACCGGCTGGAACGGGAG